>NZ_JAUMUL010000019.1 GCF_030530635.1 Actinomyces sp. | reverse complement strand
GGGCCAAGCCATACTCGCCCTCGCCCACCGCCGCACCCTCACCCCATGTACGCCATAGGGGCACCCCCAGGTTCGTTGACAGTTCCAGATGAGGCACAGAACCTCTTTAGCAGGCATCTGAGACGAGCCTCGTCGGAGGCTTGACCCGCGGTGGTGCCCCGGCCTTACTAGACTCGGGTCCGATGAGCGAGCAGACCACTCCCGCCGCGCAGCCGCGCGTGGCCACCCAACAGGTGCTGGGGCAGGCCGGACGCCGCGGTCCCTTCCGCTACGGCGAACGCGTCCAGGTCACCGACTCCAAGGGCCGCAAGCACACCTTCGTGCTCGACCCCGGCGGCTACTTCCAGTCCCAGCGCGGCAGCTTCTACCACCGGGACGTGGTCGGCCGCGATGAGGGCACGGTGATCACCACCGAGTCCGGGCATGAGTTGCTGCTGCTGCGACCGCTGCTGGCGGACTATGTGCTGTCCATGCCCCGTGGAGCCCAGGTGGTCTACCCCAAGGACTCCGGGCAGGTGGTCGCCTTCGCGGACATTTTTCCCGGTGCCCGGGTCCTGGAGGCGGGGGTGGGCTCCGGCGCCCTGACCATGAGCCTGCTGTCCGCGATCGGGGAGAGTGGCCACCTACTGTCCATTGAACGCCGCCATGACTTCGCCGTGATCGCGGCCTCGAACGTCGACGCCTGGTTCGGCCGCCACCACCCCGCCTGGGAGCTGCGCGCCGGAGACTTTGTTGACGTCGTGGCCGCCCACGTAGGCGATGCGAGCGTGGACCGGGTGGTGCTGGACATGCTCGCCCCCTGGGAGAACATCGACGCCTCCGCCCGCGTGCTGGTGCCCGGCGGCGTGTTCCTCGCCTACGTCGCCACCGTCCCGCAGCTGTCGCGCACCGTGGAGGCACTGCGCCACTCCAAGCGCTTCACAGAGCCCGAGTCCTGGGAGTCGGCGGTGCGCAATTGGCACGTCGACGGCCTGGCCGTGCGCCCGGACCACCGCATGGTCGCCCACACCGGCTTCCTGATCTCCGCACGCCGCCTCGCCGCCGACTCCGCCCCACTCACCCGCAAGCGTCCGCCCGCCCGCGGGGCCTACGACGACGCCGGCTACTGGACCGCCGAGGACGTGGGGGAGCGCATCAGCACCGACCGCAAGGTCCGCCGCGTGCTGCGCGACTGCCGGGCCAAGCAGCCCGAGGACGCGACCCTGGTTCAGCCGGGCCCTTCCGGACCGCAGGAGCCGGAACATGAGTGACCCCCGGTCCCTGGGCATGCCCGCGCGCGACTTCACCAGCCACCAGCTGCGCGAGGCCCGCGCCGAGGCCATCAGCCTGTCCGCCAAGAACGAGCGCCTCGTGACGGCCCTGAACGCCGCCCGCGAACGCATCGCCGAGCTCGGCACCCAGCTCGACGCCGTCACCCGCCCGCCGCTCACTCTCGGCCTGCTCACGGGCATGTCCGGCCCCGCCGAGGCCGACGTGTCCCTGGGTGGGCGGCAGCTGCGGCTGGGACTCCACCCCGATCTGGACGCGGCCGAGCTGCGGGTGGGGCAGCGCGTGGCCGTCAACGACCAGATGCTGGTGGTCGGGGCCCTGCCCGCACCCGACACCGGTGAGGCCGTCACCCTGGACGAGGTGCTGGCCGACGGCGGCGACGCCTTGTCCGTCGGCGGCGAGAGCACCGCGGTGCCCGCGGCCCGCGCCCTGGTCACGACCGGTTCCGGCGCCACCCGCGTGGTGCGGCTGGCCGGGCACCTCGACGCCGACGCGCTGCGGCCCGGCGACACTCTCGCCGCCGATCTGCGCGCCGACCTGGTAACCGCCCGCATTGCGCGCACCAGCGTCCAACAGTTGGTGGTTGCCGAGACTCCGGACGTGTCCTGGGAGGATATCGGTGGCCTGGGCCCGCAGATTCAGCAGATCCGCGACTCCCTGGAACTGCCCTTCGCGCATCCCGAGCTGTACCGCGCATACGGGCTGCAGGCCCCCAAGGGCATGCTCCTGTATGGTCCGCCCGGCTGCGGCAAGACCCTGATCGCCAAGGCGGTGGCCACCTCTCTGGCGCGTTCCACGGGTGCCGGCGTCCACGACGCCGCCTTCCTGAACATCAAGGGCCCGGAGCTGCTGAGCAAGTTCGTGGGTGAGACCGAGCGGCAGATCCGCGCCATCTTCGACCAGGCCCGCAAGGTCGCCGCCGAGGACCGGCCCGTGGTGATCTTCTTCGATGAGATGGAGGCCCTGTTCCGCACCCGTGGCAGCGGTGTCTCATCCGACGTGGAGACCATGATCGTGCCGCAGGTTCTCACCGAGATCGACGGTGTCGAGTCGCTGAACAACGTGGTCATCATCGGCGCCTCCAATCGGGAGGACATGATCGATCCGGCGATTCTGCGGCCCGGCCGCTTCGACGTGAAGATCCGCATCGACCGTCCCGACGCCGTCGGGGCGCAGGAGATCCTCTCCAAGCACCTGCGGGCCGACCTGCCGCTCGCCCCGGAGGAGCTGGCCGCTTCCGGAGGCGATAGGGAGGCCGCTGCCGCCGCGATGCGCCGCGCCGTCGTCGCCGACCTGTACGCACGCACCCCCGAGCGGGCCGTGCTGGAGTTGACCTACGTCTCCGGGCGGCGCGAGACCCTGTACCTGGCTGACTTCGTCTCCGGCGCCATGCTCGCCGCCATTGTGGCCCGGGCCAAGACCGCGGCCATCAAGGATGAGTTGGCCGGAGGCTCCGGCGGAGTGTCCACATCCCGGCTGCGGGCGGCCATAGCCGTCGAGGCCCGGCAGAATGAGGAGATCACCGCCGCCACCGCCCCTGAGGCCGCCGATCGCGCCGTCGGCCACCGCGGCGAACTCATTCGCGCGGTACGCCGTATCCAGGAGGGGTCTGAGCACGCATGAGTATGCCGAAAAGCACTGATCGTGCAGGGATCGGCCCGGTTCGCCGCCCCGTCGGCCTGGAGACCGAGTTCGGGGTGCTCGAGCCGGGCAACCCCTACGCCAACTCGGTGGCCATGGCCAACCGCATAGTCGCCGCCTACGGCGCCTTCGCGCGCCCTAAGGCCGGCACGCGGGAAGTTGTCCGCTGGGACTACGAGGGGGAGGATCCGCTGGCCGACCTGCGTGGGGGCCGCCTGGAGCGGGCCGCCGCCCACCCCAGCCAGCTCACCGACGACCCCGATCGGCCCGCGCCCGCGGGCGACCTGCCCCCGGCCCCGTGGGGCACGCGCCCGCGTCCCAGTGCTGCGGAGGCCGCCCTGCCGCAGGCCACCACCGCGGTGCTCACCAACGGCGCCCGCCTGTACGTGGACCATGCCCACCCCGAATACTCCTCCCCGGAGGTGCTCACCCCCCGTGACGCCCTCGTGTGGGACCGGGCCGGTGAGGTGATCGCCCGCCGTGCCATGGCCGCTCTGGATCCGGAGGACGGAGAGGTGGTTCTGTACAAGAACAACGTCGACGGCAAGGGCGCCGCCTACGGCGCCCACGAGAACTACCTGGTGCGCCGCGACCTGCCCTTCGACACGCTCGCCGCCGCCCTCATCCCCTTCCTGGTCACCCGACCGGCCTTCGCCGGGGCCGGGCGGATCGGGATTGGACAGCACAGTCAGACTCCCGGCTTTCAGATCAGCCAGCGCGCCGACTACGTCGGCACCGACATCGCGCTGCAGACCACCTTCAACCGGCCCATCGTCAACACCCGCGATGAGCCGCACGCCGATGCCGCCCGCTTCCGCCGCCTACACGTGATCAACGGTGACGCCAACCGCTTCGACGTGCCCATTTACCTCAAGGTCGCCACCACCGACCTGCTGCTGTGGTATCTGGAGCGCGCCCACGATCGCGGCCAGGGCCTGGCCGCCCTTGAGGATCTGCGGATCACCGCCGACCCGGTCGAGGAGCACTGGGCCATGTCCCACGATCCCACCCTCACTCATGTGCTTGCCACCGCCCGCGGTCCCCTGACCGCGTTGGAGATCCAACGTGCCCACCTGGAGGCCGTCACCGGGGCCCTGAGCGAGGATTACGGCGGCGTTCGCCCCGAGCACGTCGGTGGCGACACCGCCCAGGCACTCGCCCTGTGGGCTGAGACCCTTGATGCCCTGCAGGCCTACGCGGACTCCCGCGGAACCTCCGCCCAGGCCGAGAGCACGTCCCGGGCCGCCGAGCTGGTCGAATGGGTGGCCAAACTCCAACTGTGCGAAGGGCTGCGCGCACGCTTCGGCACCGGCTGGGACGACCCGCGCCTGGCGGCGGCCGACATCCAGTGGGCCGACCTGCGCGTCGGCCACGGCCTGGCCGACAGACTCATCTCCGCCGGCCGCACCCGCACCCTTACCACCGGCGCCGAGATCGAGGCGGCCGCCGACCATCCTCCAGTCGGAACCCGTGCCGCTGTGCGCGGCACGGCCGTGGCCGAACATGCCGCCGTCGTCGCCGCATCCTGGACCAGCCTGGTAGTGGACGTGCCCGGGCGGTCCGATCTGCTGCGGCTGGCACTGCCCGACGCCGTCGCCGTATCCGAATCAGAATCGGCCCGTATCCTGGACGCCTTGCGTGGCGTCATCGCCTCGGCACCATCCCCCGAATCAGGAAGCGAAGATCCCGTATGAGTCTTAACGAGCAGATCCGGCCCGCCGGTCCCGACGCCGATGCCGAGCCCGCGTCGGCCGCCACGAAGCAGGACCAGGTCGGCGGCGTAGACGACATCCTTGATGAGATCGACGCCGTTCTGGAGACCAATGCCGCCGCCTTCGTCCAGGGCTTCGTCCAGAAGGGCGGGCAGTGACGGTGACGGCCGCTGCGGCCGCCCCCCGCCCTCGGCGCGCGCCGGCCCGACGGATCATCGGGGTGGAGACCGAGTACGGCATCACCTGTGCCTCCACGGTTGGCGGCCCCCCGCCGCTGGATGCCGACCACGCCGCCCGTGAGCTGTTCGCCACACTGATCGCCCGGGGCCGATCCTCCAACGTGTTCACCCGCGGCGGCGCCCGCCTGTACCTGGATGTCGGCTCCCACCCCGAGTTCGCCACCGCCGAATGCGACCGGCTGACCGATCTGCTCGCCCAGGACCGGGCCGGGGAGCTGACCATGGCGGACTTGGCTGCGCAGGCCAACGCCCGCCTGGCCGCGCAGGACGTGCCCGGACGCATCCATCTGCTCAAGAACAACCTTGACGCCGAGGGCGCCGGCTTCGGCTGTCATGAGAACTACCTGGTGCGCCGCCACGGAGACTTCTGGAATGACGCCCGGACACTGGTACCTCACCTGGTGACCCGGCAGATTCTGGTGGGCGCCGGACACATCCTCACCGACCCGAGCGGCGCCCGCCCCGCACGCTACGTCTTCTCCCAGCGCGCCGACCAGATGCAGGACGCCGTGTCCTCCGCCACCACCCGCGCCCGCCCGCTGATCAACACCCGTGACGAGCCGCACGCCGACGCCGACAAGTACCGGCGCATGCACGTGATCGTCGGTGACTCCAACATCGCTCAGGGCTCGACGCTGCTCAAGGTCGGTGCCATGGACCTGCTGTTGGACTACCTGGAGGCCGGCGGTGACCTGAGCGATCTGCGGCTGGCCGACCCCATGCGTGCCATTCGCGACACCTGCCACGACCTCACCGGAACCGTGCCTCTCGAGTTGGCGGATGGGCGCACCATCACCCCGGTCGACTTACAGACCGAGCATCTGGCCCGCGTATCCGCCCACGCAGACGAGCTGGAGCTGGACGACGCCCACCGGCGCGTCCTGGAACTGTGGGAGCGTGGCCTGGAGGCCGTGCGTACGGGCAACCCGGCGCTGGTTGCCGCCGACCTGGACTGGGCCGCAAAACAGCGGCTACTGACCCGCTACGCGCAGCGGGCAGGCACCGATCTGGAGGATCCACGCGTGGCTCGCCTGGCCCTGGCCTACCACGATGTGGACTCCGCCGATGGGCTGCGAGTGCGGCTTGAGGCCGCCGGACTACTGAGTCGCATCGTCGATGAGGACGCCTGTCGCGCCGCCGTCGACACCCCTCCGGCCACTACCCGGGCCCGCCTGCGCGGCACCGCGGTCGCACGCGCCGAGGATCTGCGCCGTGACCTGTCCGTCGACTGGGTCAACCTCAAGCTCAATGACGGCCATTCCCGCTCCGTCGCCCTGCGCGACCCCTTCGCCGCCGTCGACGCGCGCGTGGATGAGTTGCTGTCCGTCATGAATGAGCCCGATTCACCCCACTCTGGCATACTCGTAACCAGCCCATGAATGCTTACGACGACAAAACCACGCCGCTGCCCCTGCGCGGGCCGGACGGCAAACCACTGACCCGCCGTCAGCTGCGCGATCTCGAGCGGGAGTTGGAACGTGCCCGCCAAGGCGAGAGCGGCGGGCCGGACGCCTATGTGCTGCCCGCGCCGACGGTGTCGCTTCCGGCCGTGGTGGAGGAGACACCACCCGCCCACCGTGAGGAGCCGCCGACGGTCACCGGCGCCCAACGCGCCATCGGGGCCGCCCTGGGACGCCCCCGCCCCCACGGCCGCGTCGCCGTCGTCCTGGCGGTCATCATCGTCGCCGCGATTGTGCTGGTGCCCGTCGTCGTGTCCCGCCTGGGGCGCGGTGGCGAGGCCGTCGGCGTCGCCACCGACCAGGCGACCGCGGCCGACGCCCCCATCGGCTCGGTGCTGGAGGTAGCCGGCCGGGTCGGTTCCGTTCCCGTGGTCTCCCTGGCGGCTCCGCTCGCACCCGCCACCGCCGTTACCACGGACACGTTGATCACGGGGGAGGGCCGCGTCCTGGCCGACAAGGACGCTGTGCTGCTGTCGGTGTCCACCTTCTCCGGCACCAGCGGGGCGAACACCACCGGTACTTCATCCGGTGTGCGCATGTACCGCGGCATCGTCGACGCCGACGCGCTCGGCGAAGTACTGGCCGATACGCTCACCGGCGTCGCGGAGGGGTCGCGCCTGGTGCTGCGTGCCCCGGTGTCCGGCAAGGACGGCGCCGTCACCACCGAGATCACCGTCGTCGACGTGCTGCCCACCACGGCCGCCGGCGAAGAGCGGGCGCCCGCGGACGGTATGCCAGCCGTAGCCTTCGCGGACGACGGCACGGTCTCACTGTCAACTGATGGGTTGAACGCGCCCACCCGGGCCGCGGCCTCGGCACTGGTGGTCGGAGCAGGGCAGCAGATCGACTCCGGTGACGTCATCATCGCCCGCTACGCCGTCGTCAGATGGGCCGACTCCGAACTGCGCAGCTCCAGCTACGGCACCACAACCGTCCCCGGCACCATCGACATGTCCAACACCATGTCGGGCATCTCCCAGCAGTTAGTGGATGCCACCGTGGGCAGCCGTATCGTGCTGGCCCTGCCGGCCGATCAGGCGGCCGGCGACTACGCACTGGCGATGGTCATCGACATTCTCGCCGTCGCCGCCGATGACGCCCTGACCGACGCCACCTCGGCGCCTGCGCCGGATGCCACCGAGGACGCCCACGAAGGCATCGTCAGGGTCACCCCCGCCCCGGACGCGGCGCAGCCCGCTGCCGCATCCACAGAGCTGCCGGCCGGCAAGGAGGAGCAATCATGAGTGTCGCCGTGCGCGTTATTCCGTGCCTGGACGTCAAGGAAGGCCGCGTGGTCAAGGGCGTGAACTTCAAGGGACTGCGCGACGCGGGTGATCCGGTGGAGTTGGCCGCCCGCTACGACCTCCAGGGCGCCGATGAGATCACCTTCCTGGACGTGTCCGCCTCCGCCGAGGGACGCTCCACCATGCTTCAGGTCGTCTCCGCCACCGCCGAGCAGGTGTTCGTGCCGCTCACCGTCGGCGGCGGGGTGCGTAGCGTCGAGGACGTGGATCGTCTACTGCGGGCCGGTGCCGACAAGGTCGGCATCAACACCGCCGCCATCGCCAGACCGGAACTGCTGACCGAGATCGCCGCCCGTTTCGGCAGTCAGGTCGTGGTCCTGTCGGTGGATGCCCGCCGCTGCCCGGAAGGTGTGACCACGCCCTCCGGCTACGAAGTCACCACTCATGGCGGCACCCGCTCCACCGGCATCGACGCCGTCAATTGGGCTGGACGCGCCGCCGAACTCGGTGCCGGTGAGATCCTGTTGAACTCCATGGACGCCGACGGAGTCACCGGTGGATTCGACCTGGAGATGCTTGACGATGTGCGCCGTGCGGTGCACATCCCACTGATCGCCTCCGGTGGAGCCGGCCGCCCCGAGGACTTCGCCGCCGCCGCCGACCACGGGGCGGACGCCGTACTTGCCGCCAGCGTCTTCCACTACGGCGCCATGACAATTCGGCAGGCCAAGGACGCGCTGCGGGCGGCCGGCCATCCCGTGCGCTGAGCGGCGGAACGGGTGGAACAATGGTGCCCGTGACTGACGCGATCGCCGCCTCCCCGCTGCCGCCCGAGCTGGCCACGCGCCTCAAGCGAGACGCAAACGGTCTGGTGGCCGCCGTCGTCCAGCAGTACGACACCCGCGAGGTGCTCATGGTCGGCTGGATGAATGACGAGGCTCTGCGGCGCACCCTGACCGAGGGACGAGTGACCTACTGGTCACGGTCCAGGCAGGAGTATTGGCGCAAGGGCGACACCTCCGGGCACTACCAGTACGTCAAGGCCGTATCCCTGGACTGCGACGGCGATGCCCTGCTGGTGGAGGTCGACCAGGTCGGTGCCGCCTGTCACACCGGTGCGCGCACCTGCTTCCTCTCCGGCGGTGATCTGCGTGCCAAGAAGGGGGACCGTCCCTCCAACTGGAACGGATTTGCCTCCACGGCGGCGGCCAGCAACCATGAGGGCTGATAATCCCAGGGGGTGATAGACGGGTGGACACCTTCGGAGAACTCGCCGGCACGGCGCGCGCCTGCGTGGCCGAGCGCGAACGGCGAGTCCCGCTGGCACAACTGAAGGAGGCGGTGCGCGCCGCCCCGGCCTGTCGTGATGCCGCCGGAGCGCTGCACGACGAAGGCCGGGCCGTCTCTGTGATCGCCGAGGTGAAACGGGCCACCGCCACTTTCGCGGACCTGTCCGGCATCGGGGACGTGGCCATCCTCGCCGGTTTCTACGCCGCCGGCGGAGCGGCCTGCGTGTCCGTAGTCACTGAGCCCGTCCGCTCCCACGGACGACTGGAGGACCTGGACGCCGTGCGCGCCGCCGTCGACGTTCCCGTACTCGTCAACGACATCATCGTCACCCCCTACCAGGTGCACGAGGCCCGTGCTCACGGCGCTGACCTGCTCATGCTGGACGCCCGGCTGAAGCCGCTGATTCTGGAATCACTCATCGAACGCACCCACTCCTTGGGCATGGTGGCCGTTGTCCGGGCCCACTCGGGGGCTGAGGGGCTGGCGGCCGTTAAGGCCGGTGCCCGCTTTGTCGCCGTCGACGCCCGCGACCCGGTGACCCGTGCGGTGGACCGTTCCCGTTTCGAACATGTCGCTCAGGCGCTGCCGACCACCATCACCCGCATTGCGGCCGGAGGTGTGCGCGGCCCCCACGACGTCATGAGCTATGCTCGCGCCGGTGCCGACGTCGTGCTCGTCGGCGAGGCCGTTATCCGTTCCGCCGACCCCCAGCAGTTCGTAGCCGAGTTGGTAGCCGCAGGCAGCCACCCGGCGCTCCTTCCCGCTACTCACCGAGAGGCGCCGTAATTGCCCACAGTCCTGCTCACTCCCGTCGCCGCGGCGGCGGCCGCCATCCCCAGTCCCGCCCGCGGCGTTTGGTATCTCGGCCCATTTCCCGTGCGGGCCTACGCCTTGAGCATTTTGGCCGGAGTATTCGTCGCAGTGTGGTGGACTGACCGCCGCTACCGGGCCGCCGGTGGGGGAGAGGACCAGGTCCTGGATGTGGCCCTGCTCGCGGTACCCGCAGGTATTGTCGGTGCGCGCCTGTACCACGTGGTCACCTCTCCCGACGCCTACTTCGGTGCGAACGGCGACCCGACGCTCATACCGCAGATCTGGCACGGAGGTCTAGGAGTGTGGGGCGGTATTTTCTTCGGCGCGCTCGCCGCCGCTTGGATGCTGCGTCATCGCGGCCTGCGTTTCGGGCCCTTCGCGGATGCCGTAGCCCCAGCCCTGCTGGTGGCGCAGGCCATTGGCCGCCTCGGCAACTGGTTCAACCAGGAGTTGTTCGGTTCCCCAACGACCCTGCCTTGGGGTCTGCGGATCGACGACGCCCACCTTCCCCCCGGCTACGCATCCGGCACCCTATTCCACCCCACCTTCCTTTATGAGGCGCTGTGGAACCTCGCCGGCGCCGTCGTCCTGATCGGATTGGAGCGGTGGCTGCGGCGGCGGGACGGAGCCGTGGGTGGCCGGCTGCTGTGGGCCTATCTGATGGTGTATACGGCCGGGCGTGTGTGGATCGAGTGCCTGCGCATTGATGATGCCCAGGTGATTGCCGGTCTACGGCTGAACGTGTGGACCTCCATCCTGATCTTCCTGGCCGGAATGGTCTGCTTCATCGTGACCTCCCGTCGCCCGCTGAATGACCGGATCCGTCGGGAGCGGACCGCGGATCGAACCGAGGAGGAGCACAGCCGGCGGTGACGACGATCCCAACCCGATGGCGAGTGCGTCGCAGACTCGTCGCGGCGCCGACAGTCAACTAGGCTTGGCCCATGCGCAGAGCGAAGATCGTATGCACCCTGGGGCCCGCCACCGACTCACCCGAGCAGGTGCAGGCGCTCGTGGACGCCGGCATGAACGTGTGCCGCATCAACCGTTCCCACGGACGCGCCGAGGACCAGGAGGAGGTCATCGCCCGCGTGCGTGCAGCCGCGGAGGCCTCCGGCCGTGCCATTGCGATCCTGGTGGACCTGCAGGGCCCGAAGATCCGCCTGGGCAACTTCGTGGACGACCAGAAGGTCATGCTCAACAAGGGTGACGAGTTCACCATCACCACCGATGACGTATTGGGCACAGTGAAGCGTGTCTCCACCACCTTCAAGGGACTGCCGGGTGACTGCCGCCCGGGGGATCGGCTCCTGATTGACGATGGCAACGTGGCCGTACGGGTCACCGCCGTAACCGACACGGACGTGGTCACCAGGGTGGAGGTGCCCGGCTACGTCTCCAACCACAAGGGCATCAACCTGCCGGGCGTGGCGGTCTCCGTGCCCGCCCTGAGTGAGAAGGACCGCGAGGACCTGCGCTGGGCACTGAAGATCGGCGCCGATCTGATCGCCCTGTCCTTCGTGCGCAATGCCGAGGACATCAGGGACGTTCACGAGATCATGGACGAGGCCGGTGTGCGCATCCCGGTGATCGCCAAGATCGAGAAGCCGCAGGCGGTGGAGAATCTGCTGGACATCGTCTCCGCCTTCGACGGCATCATGGTGGCCCGTGGCGACCTCGGTGTGGAGATGCCGCTGGAGGCGGTGCCGCTGGTGCAGAAGCGCGCCATTGAGTTGGCCCGTCGGCAGGCCAAGCCGGTGATCGTAGCCACCCAGGTGCTGGAGTCGATGATCCAGAATCCCCGCCCCACCCGTGCAGAGGCATCGGACTGCGCCAACGCGATCCTGGACGGCGCCGACGCCGTCATGTTGTCCGGGGAGACCTCCGTGGGCGCCTACCCGATCGAGGCGGTGCGCACCATGGCCAACATCATCGAGAACGTGGAGGAGAACGGCGGTGAGCGCATCGCTCCGCTGGGCTCCTACCCGCAGACCCGCGGTGGCGCCATCACCCGGGCGGCCGCGGACATGGGAGAGCAACTCGACGCCACCTACCTGGTTACCTTCACCCAGTCCGGTGACACCGCCCGCCGGCTGTCCCGGCTGCGGTCAACCATCCCCTTGCTGGCCTTCACCCCGTTGCACTCGACTCGTAACCAGCTGTCCGTGTCCTGGGGTGTACAGACCTACGAGGTGCCCGAGGTCAAGCACACCGACGACATGGTCGATCAGGTGGACGAATTGCTGCAGTCCAAGCACCTGGCCGAGCCGGGTGATGAGGTGATCATCGTCGCCGGCATGCCGCCGGGCACGCCCGGCTCGACCAACTCCATCCGCGTACACACGGTGGGGGAGCGCCGCGACTACCGGGTATGAGCGCCGGGTCGGGCCCGCAGTGATGCGCGGGCAAAACGGGTATCGGCCCATCGCAACACGCAGTAGAGCAGTTGCGTGGCGCCGGGCATGAAGCCCGCCCCATGGTGGTAGCAGGGGTCCATGGTGGTGACCAGGATCGCGCCGGGCGTGGTGGACTCGTCCAGGAAGGTGGTCACACCCGCCTCAGCCCCGTCCTCCTCCAGCGTCACCAGTGGCACTGCGCCTTCGGGCAGTTGGAAGACGCCGTGGTGGTGCCAGATCACGGCGCGTTCAGACAAATACTCCCACACGGGATGCTCCGGGCTGCGGCGCCGCATGCCGGAATCCTCCCCGGTGCGCCACCACCAGAAGTTGGTGGGTCGTGCTTGCCATTGCAGGCCCGGCAACCACTCCTGGGCGGAGTTCTCCCCGAATACGACCAGGGTGCCGCCGCGTTCGGCGACAGCTCGCATGGCGGCGGCATGTTCCAGCAGCATCCGGGGGTGGGAGCGGTCCGCGACGAGCAGGACATCGAGAGCGGCGAAGTCTGCCGCCGTCGCGTCGGGCAGATACAGGTCGGCCAGGCGGTAGGGCCGCAGTGCGGGGTCGGCCAGGGTCTTTAGCTGTGAGCCGGTGCCGGTGTGGGCGAAGCCGATCATGGGTGCGGGGTTCATGCGTTACCTCCGAGCCAGTTGCGAATGTTGTCGGTGAGTCGAGTCAGGGTGGTCCCGGGGGTGCGGGCGAAGATTGCCAGATCCAGGCCGGCATGAACCACGACACGGCCCTCTGCCACCGGGAAGTCCACATCGATGGGCGCCCGCAGCGGTCCCAGACCGTTGATGACCGTGGTGCCTACCGGCAGGTCTAACAGGTAGCCCCGACCGTAGAAGCCGGCCACGCCGAACTGTTCCAGTTGCTCCCGGGTACGGGGAATATGCGGCCCGGAACGGTACAGCAGCTCTTCGACATCGACGCCGTCCCACACCGGGTGCGAGGCCAGGCGAGTGATGCCCAGGTCGCGCGGGCCGTGATACTCCAGCAGCCGCCATTTGGGCAGGCCGGTCACCCAGGGCTCCACCACGTGACCGTTGACCAGCATGCGGCCACCGGCCCTCAAGAACGCGTCGAAGTGCGCGCGGTGGCCGGCCAGGTGGCGCTGATCGCACATGCCGGAAACGAGGATGCCGGGCGTATGCGCCAGTGCCTCTTCATCCAAGTCGTAGGGGTCGAGGGGGCGAAATCCGTCGGGCACGTCGGCGGCCCCCATGGTGGGGGAGTGCCCATCTGGTGCGGGCATGAGCCAAAGGGGTTCGTTATGGGTCATCAGCGGGTTCCTTTCCACTCAGGAGGTTCGGTGTGGGCAAGGGTGGTCTGCGCGGCGGTATGTCGGTGGATGCCGTAGTCAGGGACGACGACGCGTTGCGGCTGGCCGCCGATGTTCACTTCGGGGGTCGCCACCGGCAGGCCGTACAGACAGGAAAGGGTGTTACCGGTCAGCAGTCTGGCCGTGGCGTCGATGCGAATATCCGCGGAGTCCACGATCAGCAGTGTCCGGTCCGCTATCCGCAACGCATGGTCGGGGTGATGACTGGTCATCACCACGGCCATACCGTCCTCTGCCAGGGCGTGGAGGACGCCCAGCACACGGGCCTGATTGCGCAGGTCCAGAGCGGAGGCGGGCTCATCCAGGACCAGTGCGCGGCAGCCGGTGGCCAGTGCGCGGGCGATCAGGACTAATTGACGCTCACCGCCGGACAGGGCCTGGTAGTCGCGGTCGCGCAGGTGGATGATGCCGACGCGCTCCATCGCCGCCTCTGCGGCCTCATGGTCGGCGCGGCCCGGACTGGCGTAGGCGCGTACGAAGCGGGCGCGACCCATCAGCACCATATTCAGTACTGAGAAGGCGGCTGTTGCGCCGTGGGACTGGGGGACGTAGCCGATGATGGCACGCTGGGTGACCTCACCCTCGGTGGGGTTGCGCAGCCCGGCCAGGCAGGTGACCAGTGTGGTCTTGCCGTGGGCGTTCGGTCCGAGCACGGCCAGCACCTCCCCGGCCCCCACCCGCAGGTCCACGCCGCGGAAGATCCACCGGCTGCGTCCGTACCTGAAACCGAGGCCGGCGGCGTCGAGCACCGTCTCGGGCCGCCTGGTGCGGGTCGCCTCGGCGGTCGCGGCGCCGACAGCACCAGTAGTCACTGAATTAGTCACTGAGCCACACCCGCCTTCTGAAGCGTACGAGCAGAACCACGAAGAACGGCGCGCCGATGATCGCGGTGAGAATTCCCAACGGCACCTCGACCGAGGCGATGGAACGGGCGATGGTGTCCACCGCCGTGAGGTAGCCGCCGCCCAGCAGGAATGAGGCGGGCAGCAGCACCCGGTTGTCGCCGCCCACCAGTAGACGGGCCAGATGTGGTACGAGCAGGCCCACCCAGCCGATGACGCCGGACACGGAGATGGCGGCCGCCGTCAGTAGGGCCACGGCCAGCAGTGCCGCGTTGCGGTAGGGGGCGGGCGGCACGCCCAGGGCGCGGGCGTCGTCGTCGCCCAGAGACAGGATGTTGAGCCGCCAGCGCAGGAGGAAGACGGTGAGCGTGCCCAGCAGTATCGGCGGCAGGGCGGTGAGCACACCGCCCCATCCGGCCGTCGCCAGGGAGCCGAGCAGCCAGAACGTAATGGCGGGCAGATCCCGGTAGGGGTCGGCGACATAGGTGAGTAACGAGGTCAGTGCGCTGAACAGGGCGCTGACAACCACGCCGCCGAGTACGATCATCAGCAGGGGTGCGCTGGAGACGATGCGACTGAATGCCACTACGCAGCCCAGTGAGCCTAGTCCGAACAGGAAGGCGCCGCCCACCAGCCAGGAGGAACCGAGTCCCAGCACCATGGTCAGTACCCCGCCGAAGGACGCGCCGGCGGATACGCCAAGGACCTGGGGGCTCACCAGCGGGTTGCGGAACACCGATTGCAGTACGGCACCCGCCGTCGCCAGGGCGGCACCGACCAGGAAGGACAGGACTACTCGTGGCAGCCGTACCTCGAATACGATGCTCGCCTCCTGGGCGTACCAGGTGCGTTCCAGCGGGATTACCCGGTCGATCAGCATGCGGGCGACCTCTACAACCGGGATGCTGAATCGGCCCGCCGCCAGCGCTAGCAGGCACACCACCAGCGAAACCACTCCGATCACGATGACGGTCACCCAGGGCATTCCCCGGTACCGCCGACCGGTGGGGGGATCAGCGGGAGAACTGGTCATAGCCCTGCGCCTCGGCGTTGGCATCGAAGCGCAGGATCTGGTCGATCTCATCCTGCGACACTGAGTACCCGTAGAGGAATTCGTAGTTCTCCCGCAGCTGCTCGCGCAGGTCGAATGCGGCGGTGTCCGGGTAGGCGATCTGGGCCGCCCACATCATGGTCAGATGCGATTCGGCGCTGGGCGGATCCCACCAGAAGCCTCCGGAGGGAACCGCGTAGACCTTGTGGTTCTTGACGGCCCGCAGCTGCGACAGAGCGGAGTCGGCATACAGATCCGCCGGCGTCAGGGCCGTCATGGAGGAGACGAAGATGATCTCCGGATCCCAGGCGAGCAGTTGCTCCACGCTGGTGGCGTTGGAGGTCGAGTAGTCGACGTCCGCGCCGACATTCGTGGCCCCGCACAACGTCATCCAGGTATTCATGTAACCGCGGGTGGAACTCATGCCGGCGTTGTAGCCGGAGTCGCCGGCCGAGCGCAGGAACAGGACGGTTGGCGAGGCGGTCTGCTGGGCGGCGAACTCCTGCAGCGAGGCGATGGTCTGGTGCATGCGCTGAAGGATCTGCTCGCCCCGATCCTCGCGTTGCAAGAGGGTCGCGAACATCTTGATCCACTGCTCCAGGTACTCCTGGGTGCCGTAGCGCAGTCCGATCACCGGGTATCCGGCGGCCTCAATGGGTTCTATGTAGGTGGCGGAGTCCCCCTGGTCGGCCCACTGGATTACGACGTCGGGGTTGATGCGGGTGATCTCCTCGACATTCGGGATGAAGTCGGAGTTGGCGACGGTGTTGTTTGAGACCGCGGCGGGGAACATCGTCTCGAACACGGAGCCGCGGTCGCGTTTGACTGTGGATTCGTTCACACCGGAGATGCGGTCGTAGCCCTGGTCGATCGCGGTGAGGATCGAGGGGGAGGGGATGACCGTGGTGACGATGGACTCGATCGATCGGGTGAAGGTGTGAGTCTTGTCGCGTTGATCGGTGACGACGATCGGCTCAGCCAGAGTGGCGCCGCGCTCGGCGGGGATGTCCTGACCGGAGCGTGAGGAACAGGCGCCGACGGCGAATAGCGCGGGCAGTGTCGCGGCGACTCCGGCGGCCGCCCGGATGACGGTGCGCCGTGGGTAGGGATGCACGTGCATGAGGCTCCTTCAGAACTCGAGGCGACCGGCCCATGCGGGAGAGTCCCGCCAACCGGTCCAGTAAGTTCTGCCTACCCTAAATTAATGTGATCGTTTTGTGAACCTATGACGGTCTGTCAGTTCATCCGGGCGGCCCCAGGCGGGGGTGATTGCGGCTCAGGTGAGGCGCCTGATCAGGGGGAGAGTCGCGCAGCGGAAGCCTCCCGGGAAGCGTGTGACCTCGCTGAACTTCAAAGGCACTGGGGTGATGCCGCGCGAACGGAGTTCACGCTCCAGACGGGTAGCGCGCTCGTCGATGACTATGTGATCGGGAGCCAGTGCGAAGGTGTTGACCATGAGTGCGAGCGTCTCCGCTTCGGTGGCCTCGATCAGCTCGAGGTGTTGTGCTACGCGCTCGCGCGAGCGAGGAGTGAGGGCGGGTGAGTAGATGTATCCCAGGCCGGGACCAACGAGGGTGAGCTTGGTGTCAAGGTGGACCACACCCCGGTGTGAGAACTCGATGGGTATGATCTCGCGATCGATACCCGCCCGGGCGAATGCCTGCCGCAATGAGCCGACCCCCTTGAGGTCGGTGGCCTCGCTCAGTCCTACGAGCACGACATCATCGGTGACTATGACGTCCCCGCCCTCAATGTGGCCATCGTCCAGGGGGACCACGCGTGAGACCTCTGCGAGTAGCGGATAGAGTGCCCGCTGCTCGCGTCGGCGCACAGGGTCCGCCGAGCGGGCGAGGAACAGGACGTCATCGACCGCGAAGGCGATATCGCGCGGGTACAGCTGTACCGAGACGTCATCGATAACGCCCAGCGTGTGTACCACTACCCCGGACTCGCGCAAAACGGAGACGAACTGTGCGTGCTCGCGCTCGGCAATGTCGTGATCCGGGATGCTCACGGTGTTCTTGGAGAGGTAGAACGCGTAGCTCGGGTTCGGACTGCGGAGTGTCTCGCGCACCAGTGGCCACCATCCGAATCGCTTGTACGGTCCGACGACCACTTCCTTCAAGGGGGCGATGTCGCTGGGGTTGTGCACTTGGATCATGTTGCTCCTCGGGTCTGGTATTGGTGTGGCGGGCTCGATGTTGTTCGGCCGGCCCGGGTGAATCCAGGGGTCAGCGGGGCTCGAGGAGGGGCGCTATGCCCCGGACGAGCTGTTCCGCGTCAAGGTCAGGATCTAATGCGCGCTGCAGCAGAAACCCGTCAACGGCGGCCACCAAGGCGAGTGCCTTGGCCTGGGCGTCCGCTGTCGTTGAGTCGGTACGCACGCGTAGTCGCTCGGCCAGGCGGGCGCGGAAGGCGGAGAACATTGCGGCCAGGTCGCGCCGCAGTGCGGCGTCGTGTGTGGCCGCAATCAGCGCCTCGTTCAGTAGGGCGGCGCCCGGATGAGCGGGTCCAACATTGAGTTGAAGGAGGAAGGATGTCAGTCCCTCACGAAGGTCGGGAGCCTCCATTGCCGCTTGGAATGGGCCATCCAGAAGATCTCGTGCGCCCTCATATGCGGCAGTGCGCCGTAATGCCTCAATGCTCCCCACGTGGTAGTGGACGAGTCCGGGGCTGACTGCGGCGCGCTCGGCCACACGACGGGTGGTCACCATCTCCCAGCCGCCCTCGACTACCAGTTCCTGTGCGGCGGTGACCAATGCCTGACGAGTCGATGCTGAATCGGGCACGCGATCCTCCTGACTGTGTTGGTAGATGGGCGACGGCCTTGTACGTTTGCCTTGGACGATCGCCCAAGGCAAACGTACAAGAGTCTTCACTGGGAGGCAAGTCTCGCCTCGAGACCGGTTGGCATTAGGGGTGTCGGCGCGATTGTGATGCCGGTAACTCGCGTCAAGCTGCCGGGTCGCGAGAAGTCGGTTCGTCGTCCGCCAAGAATGCCTACGCCTGCGCAGCGGCAGGACGAGGAAAGGAGGTTTGCTGTGGGGCCGGCAGTGTCAAGGAGATGTCAAGGCGCGGGGCGATCTGCTTCGCGGGCTCGTCTTGGTCCAGTGCTCCCGCCCCGCGCCCATAGGGCGGGAGCCGGGCCATCTCGCCCAGGGCGCCTTCTCCCGGTCTCCAGCGCCCAGGGCCGTGAGCCCCCAGGACCATGCGGGGCGTCGTCGTCGACGGTGGGGAAGAACTCGATTCGTTTCTGATGGGAGTAGGCAGGACAGACGCATCGCCCGGAGCCGCTTTCGTTGAGGTTCCGGGCGAATCCGTACCTCCGGTGGGACTCGAACCCACAACACTCCGATTTTGAGTCGGATGCCTCTGCCAATTGGGCTACGGAGGCGTGCTCGGCAGTGCGCTCGGCGCGCGGACCTCGCTACGGGAGAGATCATACTAGGATCGGGGCGTGAACAACGAGTCGACTTCCTCCCGCACCCGCAGAGTCCTTGTCGCCGAGGACGAGACGCTCATCCGCCTGGACATCGTCGAGACTTTAACCGATGCCGGCTATGAGGTCGTCGCCGAGGCCGCTGATGGGGAGGAGGCGATTCGCCTCGCCGAGGAGCACGAGCCCGACCTGTGTGTGATGGACGTCAAGATGCCCGTGCTGGACGGCATCACCGCGGCTGAGCGCATCATTGACGCGCACGGGTGTGCCGTGGTCATGCTGACCGCGTTCTCTCAGACCGAACTGGTTGAGCGCGCCGGCGCTGCTGGCGCCATGGCCTACGTGGTGAAGCCCTTCACCCCGGCGGACCTGATCCCCGCCATAGAGGTCGCCATGTCCCGCCACGAGGAGATCCGCTCCTTGGAGTCGGAGATCTCTGACCTGCAGGAGCGCTTCGAGACCCGCAAGCGCGTGGACCGCGCCAAGGGCCTGCTTATGGAGCGGATGGGGCTGAGCGAACCCGAGGCGTTCCGGTGGTTGCAGAAGACCTCCATGAACCGCCGACTGACCATGCGTGAGGTTGCCGACGCCGTCATTGAGCAGGTCGGTGGAGCCAAGAAGGATTCCTGATCTAGACCCGGCGCCGTCGCCGCCAGGCCCTGTCCCTGCCCCAGCCGCGGTTCAGGCTTCATCTACGGCGACATACAGGCTGCGCAGTGTGCCGTGCGCAATGACATGCCCATCCTCGTCGCTTACCTCCACTCGATGGACGGCCGTGCGGCGCCCGCGATGCAGGGGCGTGGCGACCGCCGTCACCCAACCGCGCCGCGCCGGCCGCAGATGGCTGACCTGAAGTTCGGCTCCCACCGGCGCCGTACCCGCGGGAGCCCCCTGCCGTGCCGCCATCGACGCCGCCGTCTCCACCAGCGCCGCGCTGGCTCCCCCGTGTAGCAACCCCGTCATCTGCCGGGCGCCGTCCACCGGCATGCGCACCACGGTGCGCTCGGCGGAGCGTTCCTGCAGCTCCATGTGCAGCGTCGCCATGAGCGTGTCGGCCTCGGTGCCCGCCAGCCCCGACGTGCCCAGGGCGCTGGTGGCCGAGACCGCGGAGCCGGCGGGTCGTGGCACCGGGAAGGGGCGGGCGGACTTGGTCGGGAAGGCCACGGGTACGTCCGCGCTGCGGGATGCGGGGTCCTTTTCGCTCATGCCCTTAGGCTGTCACGGTGAGCACCGCCAAGACCAGCCCCGCCGACCACGACGTTGCCGGTCGTCTTCTCCTGATCGACGGCCACTCCATGGCCTTTCGCGCCTTCTACGCGCTGCCGGTGGAGAATTTCACCACTACCACCGGGCAGTCCACCAACGCCGTGTACGGCTTCGTATCCATGTTCCTGTCCCTGCTCGAGCAGGAGCGACCCACGCACGTGGCCGTCGCCTTCGATCTGCCCGGTGGCACCTTCCGCACTCGCGAGTACGCCGAGTACAAGAGCACCCGCGACGAGACGCCGCCGGCCTTCGCCGGCCAGGTCGAACTCCTGCAGGAGGTGCTGAAGGCCATGGGTGTGCCCGCCGTGACCTCGCCCGGATACGAGGCCGACGACATCCTCGCCACCCTTGCCGTACAGGGGCAGCGGGCGGATATGGAGGTGCTCGTGTGCTCCGGGGATCGCGACTCCTTCCAGACGGTGACCGAGCGCTGCACCGTTTTGTACCCGATCAAGGGCGTATCCACTCTTAGGCGCATGACTCCGGCCGAGGTCGAGGACCGCTATGGCGTACCCCCCGAGCGTTACCCGCATCTGGCTGCGCTGGTGGGGGAGACCTCCGACAACCTGCCGGGCGTGCCCGGGGTCGGTCCCAAGACCGCTGCCAAATGGATCCGCCTGTATAACGGCCTCGACGGCGTCATCGCCCATGCCGACCAGATCAAGGGCAAGGCCGGCCAATCCCTGCGCGACCACCTTGACGACGTGCTGCGTAACCGCCGCCTCAACCACCTGCTCACCGACCTCGATCTAGGGATCGATCCCCAAAACGACCTCCGCCTGACCGGCGCTGACCGAGAGGAGTTCGCGCGGGTCATGGAGTCCCTGGAGTTCCGTAGCCTCCAGCGGCGCTCCGAACGGGTCCTGCCCTTCACGGACGGTGCGGCCCCGGCCGGCGACGCCGATGCCGACTCGCCAGGGGCGCGACTGGAGGCAGTGGTGGTCAACACGGTCGGGCGCGACATCAGACCCGGCGGACTCGCCGCCTGGCTCAAGACCAACCTGTGCAGCCGCGCCAATGTCCCGCTCGGGCTCGACGTCGTCGGCGTTTTGCACCCCGGGCGTGGGGATGCGACCATGATCGCCCTGTCCGACGGCGTCACGGCCCTCGTCGCGGACCTGTCCCTGCTCGACCCGGCCGACGAGGCGGCGCTATCCGCCCTGCTGGCCGACGCCGACCGCCCCAAGATCGTCGCCGACGCCAAGGGTTCCTGGCACGCCCTGCACGCGCGCGGCATCGACCTGGACGGCGTGACGGCGGACCCGGCGCTCGCCGGTTACCTGTGCCGCCCCGAGCAACGCTCCTACGACGTCAGGTCGTTGGCGCAGCGGTGGCTCGGAATAGACCTGGAGGCGCTCACCGCCGCGAGCGACGATCAGCCGCAAAGCGCCTTCGACCTGGACTCCCTGGCCGACGACGCCCCCGCGTCCGCAGCGCTCGCCGCGGCCCGCCGGGCCGCCGTGCTCGTGCCCCTGGACCGCACTCTGGCTGAGCAGATGCGCCGCCGCGGCGTGCTGGAACTGTTCACGGACCTGGAGATGCCGGTGACGGCCACCCTGACGGAGATGGAGAACGCCGGCATCGCCGTCGACGACGCCGTCCTGGCGGCTCGCGAGATCGAGCTGGACGCCCGGGTCACGCACGCCGCGGAGGGCGCCTTCGCGGCCGCCGGGCACGAACTCAATCTGTCCAGTCCTAAACAGTTGCAGAAGGTGCTGTTCGACGAGTTGAAGATGCCCAAGACGCGCCGCACCAAGACTGGTTACACCACTGACGCCGACGCCCTGTCCTCCCTGTATGTCACGACCGGCCATCCCTTCCTGCAGCATCTGCTAGCGCACCGGGACGCCATCAAATTGCGGCAGACCGTGGCGGGACTGCGCAAGGCGATCGGGCCCGATGAACGCATCCACACCACCTTCCAACAGACCATCGCCGCCACGGGCCGCCTCTCCTCCACCGATCCCAACTTGCAGAACATTCCCGCCCGCACCGAGGAGGGCATGCGCATCCGCGAGGCCTTTGTCGTGGGCGCGGGTTACGAGTGCCTGCTGACCGCCGACTACTCCCAGATCGAGATGCGCATTATGGCGCACCTGTCCGGGGACGAGGCCCTGATCGAGGCCTTCCGCTCAGGTGAGGATCTGCACCGCTACGTCGCCGCCATGGTTCACGGCATCAATGTCGCTGAAGTCACCCCCCAGCAGCGCAGCCACGTCAAGGCCATGAGCTATGGGCTGGCCTACGGCCTGTCCACCTTTGGGCTGGCTCGGCGGCTGGGCGTGGAAACAGCCGAGGCCGCCGCCCTGCGCGAGGCCTACTTCGCCCGCTTCGGCCGGGTGCGCGAATACCTGGAGGACGTGGTGGAGCAGGCGCGCCGCGACGGGTGGACCCAGACCATGTTCGGCCGCCGCCGCTACCTACCGGATTTGAACAGTGACAACCGTCAGCGCCGCGAGATGGCCGAACGAGCCGCCCTCAACGCCCCCATCCAGGGAAGTGCCGCCGACATCGTCAAGCAGGCCATGGTCGATGTCGCCCAGACCCTGGTGGAAGCCGACCTGCGCTCGCGCATCCTGCTGCAGATCCACGACGAGCTGCTGCTGGAGATCGCCCCGGGGGAGGCCGCCGCCGTCGAGGAGCTGGTGCGCACACGAATGAGTGGGGCGGCCGAGTTGTCGGTGCCGCTGGATGTATCCGTCGGCCGCGGCGCCACCTGGCGTGACGCCGCCCACTGATTGTCTGCTCCGAAGGGTTCTATCCGGGCGGGCGTGAGGTATTCCACGTAAATGCGGACCAAGTTTGTGACACGCCCACAAGTCACGGATTGGGAACGTGCTGGTATGGTTCGACCTGCACGTCCCTGGGTACCGTCTGAGGCATCCAACCGCGGTGCGGCCCCGGTCCGGGCCGGCCCGCACGGCGGGGGACGTGTGGACTCTATCCACCCGACCCTTCTGTCCATATTCGGAGCAACCACTCAATGACCACAACTACGCCCAGCCCCGCCCCGGTCGCCGTCAACGACATCGGCTCGACCGAGGAGATCCTCGCCGCCGTCGACGAGACCATCAAGTACTTCGACGACGGCGACATCGTCGAGGGCACCGTCGTCAAGGTGGACCGCGATGAGGTCCTCCTCGACATCGGCTACAAGACCGAGGGCGTCATCCTCGCTCGTGAACTGTCGATCAAGCACGATGTCGACCCCGAGGAGATCGTCTCCGTCGGCGACGAGATCGAGGCCCTGGTTCTCCAGAAGGAGGACAAGGAGGGCCGCCTGCTGCTGAGCAAGAAGCGTGCACAGTACGAGCGCGCCTGGGGCACCATCGAACGTATCAAGGAGGAGGACGGCGTCGTCTCCGGCTCCGTCATCGAGGTCGTCAAGGGCGGCCTCATCCTCGACGTCGGCCTGCGTGGCTTCCTGCCCGCCTCCCTGGTGGAGATGCGCCGCGTCCGTGACCTGCAGCCCTACGTCGGACGTGAGCTCGAGGCCAAGATCATCGAGCTGGACAAGAACCGCAACAACGTGGTCCTGTCCCGCCGTGCCTGGCTGGAGCAGACCCAGTCCGAGGTCCGCACCAACTTCCTGCAGACCCTGCAGAAGGGCCAGGTCCGTACGGGCGTGGTCTCCTCCATCGTCAACTTCGGTGCCTTCGTGGACCTGGGCGGCGTGGACGGCCTGGTTCACGTCTCCGAGCTGTCCTGGAAGCACATCGACCACCCGTCCGAGGTCGTCGAGGTCGGCCAGGAGGTCACCGTCGAGGTGCTCGACGTCGACTTCGACCGCGAGCGCGTCTCCCTGTCGCTGAAGGCGACCCAGGAGGATCCGTGGCAGGCCTTCGCCCGCACCCACGCAATCGGCCAGGTCGTGCCCGGCAAGGTCACCAAGCTCGTCCCCTTCGGTGCCTTCGTGCGTGTGGAGGACGGCATCGAGGGCCTGGTGCACATCTCCGAGCTGGCCCAGCGCCACGTGGAGCTGCCCGAGCAGGTCGTCAAGGTCGGTGACGAGGTCTTCGTCAAGGTCATCGACATCGATCTGGACCGGCGCCGCATCTCCCTGTCGCTCAAGCAGGCCAACGACGGCGTCGACCCCAACTCCGACGACTTCGACCCGTCGCTGTACGGCATGGCCGCGGAGTACGACGAGAACGGCAACTACAAGTACCCCGAGGGCTTCGACCCGGAGACCAACGAGTGGCTCGAGGGTTACGAGGCCCAGCGGGAGGCCTGGGAGGCCGAGTACGCCGCCGCGCAGGCCCGCTGGGAGGCTCACAAGGCGCAGGTCGCCCGCGCCATGGAGGAGGACCAGGAGGAGGGTGAGGCCGCTCCGGCGGAGGCCACCTCCTTCTCCTCCACGCAGCCCGAGGCCGCCGGCACCCTCGCCTCCGATGAGGCACTGGCCGCGTTGCGCGAGAAGCTGACCGGCAACTGATACCGGCCGCGCAGGCGGCCGCAGGCGCCGGGCTTCGTGCCCGACGACTATCCACGATCGGGGCCCGCCCACCATCAGGTGGACGGGCCCCGATCAGTGAATCCTGGAATGCACCGAGGACGGGAGTGATGATGACGACCTGGGACGAGCTCGCCCCGCTGATTCGTGACGTCGGCGATCCGCGCAGCCCGGGGGCGCAGCAACGTCTATATCGGCTCGTCGTCGCCGAGCCTCCCGTGGGTGAACCATCGGCGTCGGCCGCCGAGGAGTTCGCCGCAGCACTTTCAGCGGTCGACCGCGCCTGGCTGGCCGGGCTGGGGGAGGATCCGGACCGGCCCCGGGAGAAAATCGACGCCGCCATCGCCGCGTGCACCGCCGCCCGCCGCGGCGCGGGCCTGACCGTGCTGCCACTGCGCTATGCGCAAGTGGAGCTGTGCACCTACTACGGCCGCGCCGACGACGCCCTGGAGAACCTCCGCATGGCCCGCCTATTCTCTTTCGATGCCGTCGATCTCGGCGCCACCGTGGCCACGGCCCGCCTGCATGAGGACTACTCGGGCCTCATCCGGACGACGACGGCGCTGCCCACCCGCCCCGACGCCGACCCGGCGGGCACGGCCCTGGGCCTGGCCGCCGGCCTGCTGCCATATCTGGCTCAGGGACGGCGGGTGGAGGCGGAAGACGCCCTGGCCTCGTTGACGCTGCTCGACACGCCGGCCGCGCTGCGGCTGCGAGTGCTCGGAGACGAACTGGAATACCTGGGGCTGTCGGGCCAGTGGGAGCGGGCACTCGCCCGGCTGCGCCATATCGACATCACCGCCGAGGAGGCAAGCGCCTGGAGTCTGCTCAACGTCGCCGTCGGTGCCAGCCTGGTGTTGCGTGAGGCGAATCGATCCGGATATGGAGCCAACGCCATCGGCTCCTCCCTGAACTGGCCCAATCCGTGGGCGGACTCGCCGGCCGTAACCGGTTGGGACACCGTCGTCCACGCCTACGACGCGGTCACCGCCTTCGCCCGCGCCTTGGCGGCCCGCTTCGACCGGCGCAACGGTAACAACGCCATCTCCTACCGGACGGAGTCCCGCATGGCCGCGGAGGCGGCCGGACTGGCCACCCGCTCTTACGGCACCGTCACAGGTCCCGCGGTCATCCCGTCCCGGCTGGCGGATCGGCGTGCACTGCTGGCGGACGTCGACCAGCTGCTGGTACTCGCCCGCGGCTACGGCCTGCAATCCGTGCACCAGCGGGCAATCTCCACAGCGGAGGCCGTCGGCCAGTCCCTGGCCGCCGCGGATGACGACTCGCAGTTGGAGACGATCGTCGATCTGCGCATCGCCTTTGCCCGTCTGCTGCTGGAGCTCGGTGCCGATGAGCGTGCCGAGAAGGAGGCGCTGGACACGACCGAACTGTGCCTGTCGCAGGGGTGGGTGGAGTTGGCCTGTGCCAGCCTGGCCACTGCTGCCCGCAGCGCCCACGCGCGCGCGGACCGGGGCGCCACCGCCGCCCACTGGGAGCGGATGGGCGAGTTGATGGACACCTGGCCGATCGGGCGTCTTGGTGAGCGGATCGGGACCCTGGTGGAGGCGGTGGGACGTCCGGAGACGAGCGCGCAGGCTCTGGCGACGCTGGCTGAGAGGCTGGCCGTGGGCGTGACGGAGGACCACTCCCGGGCGGCGGCGGCCCGTGAGGCGAGCAAACGCTGCCGTGAGCAGCTCGACCGCTCCAAGGTGCCGCCGGAAGGGCTGCCCGACCGGATCCTGGCGGTCGAGGAGGCCGTAGCCCCCTATGGCCGTGGCCGGCGTGGGCGGCACCGTGCCGACACGTCCGTGCAGCTCGCCGCGCGGGAGTCCGGCGAGCTGGTCGTGGAGGTGAGCGATGAGGCATGCTAGCCCTTGCCCGGGACGACCCGGGGCCAACGGATCACACTCGGGGACGGCCCCGCGGAAGGGGTGCACATGTCCTGGCTGATTCTGATCGGCTCCGGCCTGTTCGAGGCCGTCTGGGCCACCGCGCTGAGCCGGTCCGAGGGGTTTACGCGGCTCGTGCCCACGCTCGTGTTCCTAGCCGCCTGCCTGGCCTCCATGGGCGGGCTGGCTTATGCGTTGCGGGAGATTCCCGTGGGCACGGGATATGCGGTGTGGACCGCGGTGGGGGCGGCCACGACCGCCGTGTGGGCCATGGCCACCGGCGCCGAGCCGGTGTCGCTGGTGCGCGTGCTGCTGCTAATGGGGCTGGTGGCGTGCGTGGCCGGATTGAAGCTCACCGAGGGGTGAAGCGGGCATGATAGTGCCATGAGCACCGTCACGCCCGCCTGGCCATCCCTCCACCGGCGGCCCACTGGGCGCGCCCTGTACGTCGGACTGACCGGCGGCATCGGCGCCGGCAAGTCCGAGGTCGCCCGTCTGCTGGCCGCACATGGGGCCGTGGTCGTGTCCGCCGACGCCATTGCTCGGGAAGTGGTCGCACCCGGCACCGAGGGTCTGGCCGCCGTGGCGGCCGAGTTCGGGCAGGAGCTGCTGGATGCCGCCGGCGCCCTGGACCGGGCCGCGCTGGGACGGATCGTCTTCACCGACCCGTTGCGTCGCGCCCGGTTGGAGGAGATCATCCTGCCGCTCGTGGCTGCCGAGGCCTGGGCGCGCCTGGAGGCCGTGCCCGCCGGACGGGTGGCCGTCTACGACGTGCCCCTGCTGGTGGAGGGGCAGATGGAGGGCATGTTCGACGTCGTCGTGGTGGTTGAGGCGAAGCTGGAGACCCGGCTGGAGCGCCTGGATCGCCGTGGTCTGGAACGGGAGCAGGCCCTGGCCCGTATCGCATCCCAGGCCTCCGACGCCGAACGGCGTGCCGTCGCCGACGTGGTGGTGTCCAACTCCGGAACCCGGGAGGAACTGGCCATGGCTGTATCGCGGCTGTGGACGGAACAGCTTGCGCCCGCAGCTGACTAGTGGTGCACATCCACCTGCGCCCGCACGACCCTAGCGGCTGCCGCGTAGCCTTGAACCCATGCGTCCTGTCACCGACCTGCGCCGCGCCGAGAAGCCCTTCGAGGTCATCAGCCCCTACACCCCCTCCGGGGATCAGCCCGCCGCCATTGCCGAACTGGCTGAACGGCTGAATGCGGGGGAGAAGGACATCGTTCTGCTGGGCGCCACCGGCACCGGCAAGTCGGCCACCACCGCCTGGCTGGTGGAGCAGGTGCAGCGCCCCACCCTGATCCTGGAGCCCAACAAAACCTTGGCCGCCCAGATGGCCGCCGAGTTCCGCGAGCTGCTGCCGAACAACGCGGTGGAGTACTTCGTCTCCTACTACGACTACTACCAGCCGGAGGCCTACGTTCCGCAGACCGACACCTTCATCGAGAAGGACTCCTCCATCAACGACGAGGTCGAGCGGCTACGCCACTCCGCCACCAACTCCCTGCTGACCCGCCGTGACGTCGTGGTGGTCTCCTCCGTCTCCTGCATCTACGGCCTGGGCACGCCCCAGGAGTATGTCGACCGTATGACCCCGCTGCAGGTGGGGGAGCAGATCGATCGCGACGAGCTGCTGCGCCGCTTCGTCACCATGCAGTACACGCGCAACGACATGGACTTCACCCGCGGCACCTTCCGGGTGCGCGGGGACACGGTGGAGATCATCCCCATGTACGAGGAGTTGGCCATCCGGGTGGAGTTCTTCGGAGATGAGATCGACTCGCTGGCCACCCTGCACCCGGTCACCGGCGACGTCATCGATCGGGTGCAAGAGGTGTTCGTATTTCCCGCCTCCCACTACGTGGCCGGACCCGAGCGCATGGAGCGCGCCATCGCCGGCATCGAGGAGGAGCTGACTGAGCGCTTGGCGGTGCTGGAGCGGGACGGCAGACTGTTGGAGGCGCAGCGTTTGCGCATGCGCACCACCTACGACCTGGAGATGCTCCGGCAGATCGGATCCTGCTCCGGCGTGGAGAACTACTCCATGCACATCGACGGCCGCTGCCCGGGAACGCCACCCAACACGCTGCTGGACTACTTTCCCGAGGACTTCCTGCTGGTGGTCGACGAGTCGCATGTGACCGTGCCGCAGATCGGTGCCATGCATGAGGGCGACGCCTCCCGCAAGCGCACCCTGGTGGAGCACGGCTTCCGGTTGCCCTCCGCACTGGACAACCGGCCCCTGACCTTCGCCGAGTTCGAGGACCGGGTCGGGCAGACCGTCTACCTGTCAGCCACCCCCGGCGAGTACGAGACCCGCCGCGCCGACGGCGTGGTGGAGCAGATCATCCGGCCCACCGGGCTGGTGGACCCCAAGATCGTGGTCAAACCCACCGAGGGGCAGATCGACGACCTGCTCGAGGAGGTGCGCCGCAGAGTCGACAAGCACGAGCGCGTCCTGGTGACCACCCTGACCAAGCGTATGGCGGAGGACCTGACCACTTACCTGGCCGATCGGGGCGTGCGCGTTGAGTACCTGCACTCCGACGTGGACACGCTGCGCCGCGTGGAGATCCTCCGCTCACTGCGGCTGGGGGAGTTCGACGTGCTCGTCGGCATCAACCTGCTGCGCGAGGGTCTGGACCTGCCGGAGGTCTCCCTGGTGGCGATCCTCGACGCCGACAAGGAGGGTTTCCTGCGCTCAACGACCTCCCTGATCCAGACGATCGGGCGGGCCGCCCGCAATGTCTCCGGCGAGGTGCACATGTACGCCGACCAGGTCACCCCCGCCATGGCCGCAGCCATTGAGGAGACCGAGCGGCGCCGCACCAAACAACTCGCCTACAACACCGCCCACGGCATCGACCCGCAGCCGCTGCGCAAGAAGATCGCCGATGTCACCGACATGCTCGCCCGGGAGGACGTGGACACCGCCGAACTGCTGGCCGGAGGCTACCGCGGACACGAGGAGAGGCAAGTCGTCTCCCGCCGCAAGCAGGCGGCCGAGGCCACCGTGCGCGAGAAGCTGGCCGGGGCGGCGCAGAGCGACCTGGCGGGGTTGATCGAGGAGCTGACCGCCCAGATGCACGCCGCCGCGGAGGACCTGCACTTCGAGCTGGCCGCCCGCCTGCGCGACGAGATCCAGGACTTGAAGAAGGAGCTGCGGGACATGCGGGCGGTCAGCTAAAGGACGGACAGTCGCGGTAAATCTTTGCCGTCAGTGGAAAACCCTCCATGCAGAGAACGACTCAATCATGTTAATGAGTACCTGTGGGCTCGCTTCCTGAACGCATCCTCGCCGCCATCGAGGACGGCACAAGCATGTTCACGTATTCCTTGAGTGTCAAGCGTAAACTGAGAGTTGCGCCTGGGGCGAGAATCTTCGAGTGCGCCAGTCAAATAGTCAAACGTGCGGTCATCTTGATTCTTCCTGTCACGACCGTGTCGATTTGCTACGATGACTTCCTCAGCGTCGCTGGACACGACGACGTTGGCATCGTGACTTACTACCAATAATTGGCGCTCCTCGCGAACCTCTCGTAAATACGGGACTAAAGTATCGTAGATTGACCGACTATCCAAGTCGTCCTCAGGCTGGTCGATGAGAATTGGCCACGGATCGGATGACGAACCGAAGATCAACTTTAGTGCGAAAAGCGCCTGTTTGCCTGGGGTCATCGACGCCGGTGAATAGCCGCCAATGCGATCGTCTTCGAGTTCACCCGCCCATCTCGGGAGTCGTTGAAAGCTCAGTAGATCGCGTGCGAACATGCGAGAATCCGAGCCAGCCTTATACTTCGCTTCATTAGCGCGTGTGATGATGTCGGCGGCCGAAAACGAAAATACTTCACTAAAATCGCTCTCGAGTTCATCGACAAGTCTCCGCGATTGGTGTCGATTCAGACGCTCTACTATTACGTCGGACCTCTCCTCGTCGATCCCCCATTCTAATGAAAATCGAATTCCATCTATTTCCCGAACAGATCTGTTGATTTCTTCGGTTGTGTTTTCGATCGTCAGTGTCACTTCTCGGCGAGCGGAATCAATCGATTTAAGATCCTCATCTAGTAGCCTAGCTCTCGCTTCGATTTGCCTAGAGACTTCCTCGTGTTTCGCGAGGTCCTGAGTGACCTGATTAAGGCGTGCCAATGTGTCAGAGTTGACCTGCAACTTATCCAGCTCTTTAGCGATATCATCACACTTATCGTTGGCGTCGTCGAAAATCTTACTTAGACCATCACGAAGCATCCGTACCTCTATGATGGATGACCTCAAACCGTGCCGGACGGCGTTTCTCGCTTGATTGATCGCGGCTTGAATGTCGGGGGACGAGTCAATGCTGCGAAGGAGGTCGGGTTGCTCTATCGCAGGGGTGTATTGGATGTCGATATTCACGTCGAAGTCGGATTCTAACACGCCGTTGAGTTCAGTAATCTTGGCTCCCAAATCTTCGATAATGCGGTCGACACGTTCTTTCTCTAAAGTGAGACATGTCAGCCTGTCTGAGATCTTTGTACTTGAACTAGGGGCAGGTCCTTCATTTGTTGCACCGAGCGCCCTGAGACATTCACTACGTTCTTTCTCCAAACCTTCACGGTCGCCTATAGTGTGCTGCTTGGACCGCAACTCATCCAGTAGATCGTAGTCTTCGAAGTATTTATTGATGAGTTGTACTATCTGTTCGGCAGAATCATCGACGCGCTTTTTTAGATCGTTGTAATTCTTTATGACCGTCGGCTGGGTATTTGCGAGCGTCGGTTCGATTAGGTCAGCGACGCGTTTTGCGTTTTCACCAATTTCTGCAAGCTGTCCTTGGCCAATGTACGTTAGTCGCCTCAACTCCGTGCTCCCATCGCCCCAAGTGATTGTGGGCATGTCCGAAGGACCCGGCCACTGCTGATTGGCGGCAGGCTCCTCGAGTTCATCTCCGTCAAGCAGCTTCGCATTGGACGTTTTGGCTATATATTTGAGTAAGGTGGACTTGCCAGAGGATCTTGAACCAATGATCGCGTTAAAATTCGGATTGAACAGTATTTCGGAAGGGAAGTCTTTGTTTGCGGACTCTGGGAAGCTGATTTTGGAGATGCGGTGCCGATTACGTATTTTTAGGGGAGAGGTATCGGCAATCTTGACTCGAGTAACTGGCTCCACGAGGATTTGTTGAAGTCCGGCAAACGTTGGTGTTGATTTGATCCACGTAATCCCGAGCTTCTTGTGTTGATCGCTAGGTTCGCAGTGGCATTGGAGTTCTTCGAAAGAGTGGGCGTCTGACCCGGCAATCACCGGCTTAGGTATATCGGTTTTCGTATAGAATTCATAATCGTGGTGGTTGCCGAAGATGACATCTGTTCGTGAGCGGATATCGTCAGCGACATGGTCGATACGCGATTTGGGGTTGCGCGGAGCTACCCCATGGCTGTTATTTGGCACAATGGTCAGGTAGGGGCAAGTTGTATACTTGGAGGCGGGGAACGCTTCGACTAGCGCGTCATGGATGTCATCGAGAGTCACGAATGCATGCTTGCACTGGGCGTCTTGCAGGTTTGCGACTTTCGTGACTTGCGTTTTCCCGGTGCCGTATTTCACTGTCAAATTGTAAAGAAACGTCTTCGCGTCGTCTAGAACTTCCGGTCTATTGTCGAATATGATGTGATAGTCAACGGGTTCCTGCTTCCCGTTGACAGCGCGATCTAAACGTAGCTCGAGGTTAGGGAAGAATACCTTTTCTCGCTGCTGCTTCTCTGTTGTGTCGTCGAGAGTATTGAGATACATCTTCCAGAAGGCGTTAAACTTATGGAATTCTGTAATGCGAAAATAGTCTGTTAAGCCGAACACGGATGCAGACGATTTGGCGATGAGGGTGCAGAATGTCCACCAGAGGCGTGCTTCGTCCGGCTTGTGCTTAATGATGTTGTGGACTGTATCGTCCGCCCCATGGTCAATCTTTGGAAGTTCTGGTAGTGCCTCGATCGAAGGTGTTTTATATTGACAATTGAGACGTGTTGTCGGCACGTGGATATGGAGATCCCATCTCTTCCATTCGGATCCTCGTGTTCCAGCCTTCGCCATGGAGGGCCCCCTCGATTATCATTCGTCTAATTGGGAACTATGAGAATACTATCAGATGGTCGGTGGCCGCTGTGTCCGTGTGGAACCACACACCGTTCCCGGCCGCGCGGGGGTAGCGGGTCGGCCGCGCCGCGGCGATAGACTCAGGGCATAAGCCCACACGGAGGGGAGTACTCCCAGCAACGGCGACGTCGTCATCACGGCGGACCGGATCGGCACCGCACCGCGGCGCCCCGGCCCCCGGCGTCGCAGGCCAGGCACAGGACGCGGCTGCGCGCCCCTGGCGGGAGGAGACCTCCGGTACCAGCACCGTACCGGAGGTACATGTAAGTGGATGTCCACGCCCTCGGCTGGCTCGCCCTGGCCGCCATCATCTTCACGATGATCACGATCGACATTGTCGGCCACGTCCGCACCCCCCATGAGCCCACGCTGAAGGAGGCCGCCGGCTGGACCATCGGCTACATTGCCATGGCCGTTGTCTTCGGCGGCATCGTTTGGGCGATTTGGGGAGGCACCTACGGTCAGGAGTACTTCGCTGGCTACATCACCGAGAAGGCGCTGAGCATAGACAACCTGTTCGTGTTCGTGATTATGATCGCGGCCTTCCGGGTACCCAGGAGGTACCAGCAGGAGGTGCTGCTGGCCGGCATCATCATCTCCCTGGTGCTGCGCTTCGCCTTCATCATGGCCGGTGCGGCCCTGATCGAGAACTTCTCCTGGATCTTCTACCTGTTCGGCGCCTGGCTGCTGTGGACGGCCCTGTCTCAGGCGCGTGAGGGCGTAGAGGAGCCCGATGCGCACCAGGAGGAGGAGTACCGGCCGACCGGCTTCGTGCGTCTGGTGGCCAAGGTCGTGCCCATGACAGACGGTTTCGTCGGCGGCAGGCTCATCCACCGGCATGCCGGTCGCACCATGATCACGCCGATGCTGCTGTGCGTGATCGCCATCGGCACCGCCGACGTCATGTTCGCCGTCGACTCCATTCCGGCCATCTACTCCCTGACCAGCGAGCCCTATCTGGTATTCGCCGCCAACGCCTTCTCCCTGCTGGGTCTGCGGCAGTTGTACTTCCTGATCGACGGGCTGCTGGACCGGCTGATCTTCCTGCATTACGGGCTGGCCGCGATACTGGGCTTCATCGGCTTCAAGCTGGTCAACCACGCCCTGCACACCAATGAGGTGCCCTTCATCAACGGCGGTGAGCCCTGGGAGGTCATCCCCGAGCCCGATATCGGCGTCTCCCTCGGATTCATCGTGGTGGTGATCCTCATAACCGTCTCGGCGTCGGTGCTGGTGTCCCGGCGGCGCGCGCGCCGGGAGGGCCTTGAGGCCGCCGAGGCCGCCTTAGAGCCCGCCACCGCTCGGGATGCCGCCGTGACGGCGCAGTCCGGCGCCTGATCCGTGAATACGCTGAGAGACTCTCAGGAAGTTCCGGGCCGAGACGTACATGCTTGCCCCGTGACCACGACCTCCACCACCGCTGCCCCCGCCGGAGTCTCGGAAACGACCGGGCTGACCGCTAAGGAAGTCGCCGAACGTGTAGCGGCCGGGCAGACCAATGCCTACCGGGATCGCACCTCCCGCTCTGCGACCGCGATCCTGCGGGCCAACGTCTTCACGGTGTTCAACGCGATCCTGGGCGTGGCGCTGGTGCTGATCCTCCTGTTCGGCTCCTGGAAGGACGCACTGTTCGGCTTCGTACTCCTGCTGAATACGGCCACCGGCACCATTGCCGAGGTACGCGCCAAGCGCGCCCTGGATCGCCTGTCGGTCCTGGACGCGCCCCGGGCCCTTGTACTGCGTGACGGAGTCGAGCGGGATGTGGATGTGTCCGAGGTGGTACTCGACGACGTCCTGAGGCTGCGCGGCGGCGAGCAGGTTCCCGCCGATGCGGTGGTGCTGCGCAGCGACAACCTGGAACTGGATGAGTCCATTCTCACCGGTGAATCCGATCCCGTACGCCCCGACGTCGGTGATCGGGTCATGTCCGGCACCACCGTCACCGCCGGCACCGCCCTGGTGCGCACCGTCGCGGTCGGGGCCGACGCCTACGCCCATCGGCTGGCCCGGGAGGCGCGCCGCTACTCGGTGGTCGCCTCCGAACTGCAGGAGGGCACCAACCGGGTGCTGCGCTGGATCTCCTGGGTGATCGTGCCCGTGGCCCTGCTGTTGGTGTGGTCGCAGCTGCGGCAGAACGGCGGCGTGACGCAGGCCCTGGTCTCCGGGCAGTGGCGCATCGCACTGGTCGCCGGGATTGCCGGCGTGATCGGCATGGTGCCGCAGGGGCTGGTACTGCTCACCTCGGTCAACTTCGCCACTGCCTCCCTGGCGCTGGCCCGCCGCAATGTGCTGGTGCAGGAGCTGCCGGCAGTAGAGGTACTCGCCCGCGTGGACACCCTGTGTCTGGATAAGACCGGCACTATCACCACCGGAGCCATCCGTTTGGAGGAGGTCGCGGCCCCCGACGGCGGGGGCCCGGGTCAAGCGGCCCTGGAGGCGCTGGCTGCTCTTAGCGGTGGGGAGGACCCCAACGCCACCGCCGTCGCCATTGCCCGCGGCCTGGCCGAGGAGCGGTACCTGGGGGAGCGGGCCCGAGCGGCCGGGGGGCGCGCGGTGGAGACGGCGGTGCCCTTCTCCTCACGGCGCAAGTGGTCGGCGGTCCGCTATGACGCCAGCACCTGGGTGTTGGGCGCACCCGAGATCGTGCTGGCGGCCGCGCCCGGGGCCGACATGGTGCTGGATCGGGCGCGCGAGCGCGCCGCCGACGGAGCGCGGGTGGTGGCGCTGGCCCGCTCGAACGAGCCCTGCGGCCAGGACGGACAGGATCATCTGCTGCCCGGCGGCCTGGAAACGGCGGCGCTGGTGATACTGGCCGAGGAGATCCGTCCCGATGCCGCCCAGACCCTGGACTACTTTCGCGGGCAGGGCGTTGAGGTCAAGGTCATCTCCGGGGACAACCCGGACACGGTGGCGGCCGTCGCCCGCCGGGCCGGTGTGACCGGCCCGGACGGCGGGGCTCCGCTCGCCGTCGACGCCCGCACCCTGCCGCAGGAGCCGGAGCCGGAAGCCGCGGAGGCTGAGCGCCTGGCCGACGTCCTGGAGGGCGCGAGCGTGCTGGGCCGGGTCACGCCCGAGCAGAAGCGTGCCTTCGTGCGGGCGCTGCGCAGCCGAGGCCGGGTGGTGGCCATGACCGGCGACGGTGTCAACGACGCCCTGGCCCTGAAGGACGCCGACCTGGGCATAGCCATGGGCAACGGGGCGCCCGCCACCAAGGCGGTGGCCCGACTGGTGCTGCTTAAAGGGGAGTTCTCCGCTCTGCCGGGCGTGGTGGCGCAGGGGCGGCGGGTCATGGCCAACACCGAGCGCATCGCCTCCCTGTTCCTGGCCAAGACCGTCTACGCCTCACTGATCGCGGTGGTGGTATCCCTGACCGCCATCGCCTACCCGTTCCTGCCGCGGCAACTGACCATCGTGTCCTCGCTGACCATTGGCGTTCCTGCCTTCATCCTCGCCTTGGCACCCAACTCCCGCCGCTACCGGGCGGGCTTCCTGGGACGAGTGCTGACCCTGGCGGTTCCCGCCGGGCTGGTGGCGGGCTGCGCCACACTGGCGGCCCGCACCTGGCTGGTGGCCGCAGGGGTGCACACTGAACAGGTGACTACCGGATCCACGCTGGTGCTGGTGTGCTCCGGACTGTGGCTGCTGACGCTGACGGCCCGGCCACTGCTGGGGTGGCGGCTCGGCCTGGTGGCGGCCATGGCGGGTATCGCGGTGCTGGGCGTGTTCGTGCCCGCGGTGCGCGGTTTCTTCCTGTTGGCGTGGCCGACTGCGGGCACCTGGTTGGTCATCCTGGCCGTCTCGGCCGCCGCGGTGGCGGGTATTGAGGCGGTCTACCTGCTGCGCCCGCGCCTGGTTGCGTACCTACGCAGCCGTGGCCTGGTGAACTGACCTGAATACCGGCGGGCGCGGGCGGCGGGGGGTCAGGCCAGGACGCCGATCACCGGGTTCCACTCGTGGGGGATGCGCTCGGCGATGAAGCCCGCCTGGTTGAAGGGGTCCTCCTCCAGCAGGGCCAGGGCGCCGGCGGCGTCGTCGGCGCGCACCACGATGAGCGCGTCATGCGTGCCCACGTAGGGGCCGGCGGCGAGCAGCTGGTCCTGCTCGGCCAGTGCAGCGTTGAAGGCGCGATGGGTGGGACGGAGGGCGGCCATGGCCTCGTCCTGGTCGGTGACGTAGTGGTACTCGACGGCGAAGATCTTGCTCATGCCGCCAGCCTAGCCATCATCCGGCCCGGACGTCGGCCTCCGGGATTCGCATAGCCGATCGGCTACGCTCGCGTCGTGCAGAGTCGTGTTCCGGAGTGGACTATCGAGGCGCCGCAGTCCCCGGTGCCCAGCGAGGTCGTGAAGGTGGGTGGTCTGCCGCTCGGCTGGCCCGTCGGCAGGGATTGGCCGCTGTGCGCCGAGTGCGGCCTGCCGATGTCCTTCCTCCTCCAGGCCGGCGAGTCCGCGCAGCTGCCTCACACGCCTGCGGGTCAGGTCATGTTCGTGTTCAAGTGCGAGCGCAGCAGTGTCTGCGCCTTCTGGGAACCGGCCACGGGCCGCAACTGTGTTGCGCTGGTCGACTTCGAAGATCTGAGTGATGCAGCGGCTACCGCCCCCGAGGGTACGCCGGTGCTGCTCGAGCTGTGGGCGCTGCGGTGGCACGAGCATGACGACGGCGTGGATGCCTCTCTGGAGCCCGCGTTCTTCGATGCCCGGCATGACGCTTTGCCGGAGAGTATTGCGTACCCGCACGACTTCGATTTCACGCTCCAGACCAAGGTCGGCGGCCTTCCCTACTGGACGGCGAACGGGACCGTGGCCTTCCGGTACTCCGGCGGCACGGTTCCCACAGAAGGAGGGGATTGGCACTTGGTACTCCAGCTCGACACCGCGCTGAAGGTGGTCGATCCCATCGGCGCAGTGCAGGCCTACGCGGGCTCGCACCCCGTGGGTCCTGCGCGCGAGGGCGCCGCTGAGGTCTATCCGGAGGACGGAAGCGTTGAGATCGCGAACTTCTGCCTGGACGGGATCGGCTATGTGCTCGTCGACGGCTCAGCGCAATCTCCGGAGCCGGTGTTCCTGATCAACCGCTGACGGGCCTGGCTTATGGAGCCGCCCGAGCCGCCACATGGCGGGGACGATCCGGAGCTTATCCGTGGCCGCGACGGTTACCCTGTCGCGGTCATCCCTCGCACTTCACGACCTTGGGGTGCGTTTTACGACCCCGGGGTGGTCGTGAAACGTACCCCAGGGTCGTAAAACGTATGCCCGCCGCCCAGGAAGGGGCGAGAACAGCGGCTCGGGAGCCTCCGCGGGGGCGCCGGGCGAGGGACCAGTGAGACCTGTACGGGCGGTCAGGGACGCCAGCGGGCCGTTGACGCCGCGCCGGAGGGGTCTATGAGGGTAGTTGGCGCTGGCGCCCGGCAGACGTGGGTCCAGCGCTTCGCCTCACATAGTCGAACGGGTGTACGAAGCCGGGTCCTTGGCCCTACACTCTGACCCCGTGAACGACTCCCTCATCATCCGTGGCGCCCGCGAGCACAACCTGCAGGGCATTGGCCTTGACCTCCCGCGCGACAAGATGATCGTCTTCACCGGGCTGTCCGGCTCGGGCAAGTCCTCCCTCGCCTTTGACACCATCTTTGCCGAGGGGCAGCGCCGCTACGTGGAGTCGCTGTCCTCCTACGCCCGCCAGTTCCTCGGCCAGATGGACAAGCCCGACGTCGACTTCATCGAGGGCCTGTCCCCGGCGGTGTCCATCGACCAGAAGTCCACTTCCCGCAACCCGCGCTCCACGGTCGGCACCGTCACCGAGGTCTACGACTACCTGCGCCTGCTGTATGCGCGCGCCGGCATCCAGCACTGCCCCGTCTGCGACGCCGTGATCTCCTCCCAGACGCCCCAGCAGATCGTGGACCACATCAGACAAATGGAGGACGGCACCCGCTTCCAGGTGCTCGCCCCCGTCATCCGCGGCCGCAAGGGCGAGTACACAGAGCTGTTCACTGAGCTGCAGGGCCGTGGCTTCTCCCGTGTCCGCGTCGACGGCGCCACCCACCGGTTGGGGGAGGTGCCCGCCCTGAACAAGAAGCTCAAGCACGATATCGAAGTGGTGGTCGACCGGCTGGTGGTGCGCGAGGGCATCCGCCAGCGGCTGACCGATTCGGTGGAGACCGCCCTGGGCCTGGCCGACGGCCTGGTCCTCATCGACCTGGTCGACCTGCCCGAGGACGACCTCGGCCGCACTCACCGCTACTCCGAGAAGCGCGCCTGCCCCAACGAGCACCCACTTCAGCTGGAGGAGATGGAGCCGCGCACCTTCTCCTTCAACGCCCCCTATGGCGCCTGCCCCGCCTGCACCGGCATCGGCACCCGCATGGAGGTTGACCCCGAACTCGTTGTCCCCGATGAAGAACTCACCCTGGCCGAGGGCGCGGTCGCCCCCTGGGCCGGCCACCAGAAGTACTTCACCCGCCAGCTCCAGGCGCTCGGCGAGGAGCTCTCCTTCGACGTTGACACCCCCTGGCGGGCCCTGCCCGAACGTGCCAGGGACGCGATTCTGCGCGGCAAGGACTTCGAAATCAAGGTCCGCTACCGCAACCGCTGGGGTCGGGAGCGCATCTACTCCACCGGCTTCGAGGGCGCCCTCAACTACGTCATGCGCAAGCACGACGAGACCGAGTCTGAATGGTCCAAGGACCGCTACGAGGGGTACATGCGGGAGATTCCCTGCCCCGTCTGCCACGGCACCCGGCTTAAGCCGGAAGTACTGGCCGTACGCGTAGGCGATAAGTCCATCGCCCAGCTGTGCGACCTGTCCATCAGTGAGTGCCGCGACTTCCTAGCCGGCCTGAAACTGACCGGCCAGGCAGCCCAGATCGCCGGCAGCGTCCTGAATGAGATAGCCGCCCGCCTGGGTTTCCTCGTCGATGTCGGCCTGGACTACCTGAGCCTGTCCCGAGGTGCCGCCACCCTGTCCGGTGGCGAGGCCCAGCGCATCCGCCTGGCCACCCAGATCGGTTCCGGGCTGGTCGGTGTGCTGTACGTGCTCGACGAGCCCAGTATCGGACTGCACCAGCGCGACAACACCCGCCTCATCGAGACCCTGGAGCGCCTGCGGGACCTGGGCAACACCCTGATCGTCGTCGAGCACGACGAGGAGACCATCCGCTCAGCCGACTGGGTGGTGGACATCGGCCCCGGGGCGGGGGAGAAGGGCGGACAGGTCGTCTACGCCGGCCAGGTGGCCGGCCTGCTTCAGGCTTCCGGCTCCGTCACCGGCGACTACCTGGCGGGCCGCCGTGCCATTGAGGTGCCCGCCAGCCGCCGCAAGCCCGTAAAGGGGAAGGCAGTCACCGTCGTCGGTGCCCGGGAGAACAACCTCAAGGACGTCACCGTCACCTTCCCGCTGGGCGTGTTCACCGCCGTTACCGGCGTGTCGGGTTCCGGGAAGTCCTCCCTGGTCAACTCGATCCTGTACCAGGTGCTTGCGGGCCGCCTCAACCACGCCCGGGGCGTGCCCGGACGGCACAAGACCGTGCGCGGCCTGGACAACCTGGACAAGGTCGTGCATGTGGACCAGTCACCAATCGGCCGCACCCCGCGCTCCAACCCGGCCACCTACACCGGCGTATGGGACCACATCCGCAAGATCTTCGCCTCCGTGCCCGAGTCAAAGGTGCGCGGTTACGGCCCCGGCCGCTTCTCCTTCAACGTCAAGGGCGGTCGCTGCGAGGCCTGCAAGGGCGACGGCACGCTTAAGATCGAGATGAACTTCCTTCCCGACGTGTACGTGCCCTGTGAGGTGTGTGGCGGCGCCCGCTACAACCGGGAGACCCTCGAGATCCGCTACAAGGACGCGACGGTCGCCGACGTGCTGAACATGACCATCAGGCAGGCGGCCGAGTTCTTCGCCGCCACCCCCATCATCGCCCGCCACCTGAACACGCTGGTGGAGGTGGGACTCGGCTACGTGCGCCTGGGACAGGCCGCCACCACCCTGTCCGGCGGCGAGGCCCAGCGCGTCAAGCTCGCCACCGAACTGCAGCGCCGCTCCACCGGCCGCACCATCTACGTGCTGGACGAGCCCACCACCGGCCTGCACTTCGAGGACATCCGCAAGCTCCTCGGCGTGCTACAGGGATTGGTGGACAAGGGCAACTCGGTGGTGGTCATCGAGCACAACCTGGACGTGATCGCCAACGCCGACTGGATCATCGACATGGGGCCCGAAGGGGGCAATGCCGGCGGCACCGTCGTCGCCACCGGCACCCCCGAGCAGGTCGCCGGAGTCGAAGGCTCCTGGACCGGCCACTACCTCAAGCGCGTCCTGGAACAGCGGCGGGCGGCGAGCTGACCCGGACGTCCCCGGGACGGCGCAGTCAACCCCAGTGGTCTGATCCCGGTGGTCAAGCCGGCGTCCGGGGCCGCAGGCCGTGGGGGGCGAGCGTCTCCCGCAGCCGCAGCAGCAGCTCCCGCAGGCGCTCGGGCGTGCGCGCGCCCAGGCCGAGAACCACGCCCGGGCCGGCCGACAGCCCCGGGGAGGCCCAGTACGCGGACATTCCGGCGACTCCCAGACCCGCGCGGTGACACGCGGCCACGGCACCCGCCTCATCCGCCTGCGGCGCCAGCATGATGACGGCGTGGAGCCCGCCCTCCATGGGCACGCCCTCCGGAAACACCCCCGCGAACAGCGCCCGCCGCTGCCGCTCGATCCGACGCGCCCGAGCCACGTGCCGGCGCAGGCCGTCCTGGGCGAGGAAACGGGTCAGCGCGTCTTGCACGATCCCGGATACGGGGACGCACAGCGGGCGCATCCGCTCCAGTAGCGGTGCGGGCGCCACCAGGTAGCCCAGGCCGACGGCGGGGCTCAGGGTCTTCGCAAAAGAGCCGAGCATGATGACCCGCTCGCCGGGGTCCAGGGACAACAGTGGCGCGGGAGCGCTGCGCAACTCGGCGTCGTAGTCGTCCTCAATGATCATGGCCCCCGCTCGACGCGCCGCCCCCAACAGGGACAGGCGCTGCCCGGCGGGCATGCGCTCACCCCACGGGAACTGGTGATTCGGCGTGACCAGCACCGCCTGCGCCCCGGTGGGAAGCGCCGGTGAGGCGGGAGCCTCCCGGAAGGCGGCGGTGTCGACCGGGACCGTGCGCCAGCCCAACGCCCTGGGAATGCCGGTGAGTGAGGGGTAGCCGGGCTCCTCGACTGCCAGCGTCCCCGCGCCTAAGGCAGTCCCGCGGCCACCCAGCGCGGCCAGGGCCAGCCGCAGGCCATCGCGCGCCCCCGCAGTCACCAGAATGCGTTCCGGATCGACGTCGACTTGGCGAGTGCGCCGAATATGCGTGGCCAGGAGCTCGCGCAGCTCGGCGGAGCCGGAGGCGGGGTGCGGTCGGGGGTCCGCGGCGGCGGCCCGCCAGGCGGAGCGCCACAGGCCGGTGGTGAGCACCCCGGTGACGGGCGCCCCCGGCCTCAGTTCGGTGGGTTGAGAGTCCGCCGGCGCCCCGGAGGTGCGCGCACGCCGTTGCGGTACCGGCCGGGGCAGCTCCGGGTTGACGCGGGTGCCGCCGTGCGTGGCGGTAAGAAAACCCTCGGCCACAAGCTGCTCATAGGCGGTCACGACGCTGCCGCGCGAGATGCCGAGCTCCCGTGCGAGGACGCGGGTGGCGGGGAGCGGGTCCCCGGGGGCGAGTTCACCGCGCGCGACGCGGCCGCGGATATCCACCACCACCTGCTGGGGGAGCGGCTGCCCATGGTCGATGATCACCCGAGCGCCTCCCACACCTGTTGAATCGTCCACACCGGCTGCGTGTATCGACGCCGCCTCCGGCACAGGCTAACCGGTGGTCCAAAGAATTGTCTCCAAAGTGGACCTGACAATGGCCCACCCGTGTCGTGAGTATGGCGCCATGAGCACACGCGAAACTCTCGCCGCACCCGATTCCGCCGCCATTCCCGCAGGCTCCGGTTCGCCCCTGGTCAAGCGGGGCCTGGCTGACATGCTCAAGGGCGGCGTGATCATGGATGTGGTAACCCCGGAGCAGGCGCGCATCGCCGAGGACGCCGGCGCCGTCGCCGTCATGGCACTTGAGCGCGTCCCCGCCGATATCCGCGCCCAGGGCGGCGTGGCCCGCATGTCCGACCCCGACCTGATCTCCGCCATCATCGACGCCGTCTCCATCCCTGTGATGGCCAAGGCCCGCATCGGCCACTTCGTTGAGGCGCAGGTCCTACAGCACCTCGGCGTGGACTACATCGACGAGTCCGAGGTCCTGTCGCCGGCGGACTACGACCACCACGTCGACAAGCAGCGCTTCACCGTGCCCTTCGTCTGCGGCGCCACCAACCTGGGCGAGGCCCTGCGCCGCATCGCCGAGGGCGCTGCCATGATCCGCTCCAAGGGTGAGGCCGGCACCGGCGACGTGTCCGAGGCTACCCGCCACATCCGCACCATCAAGGAGGAGATCGCCCGCCTGCGCGGCCTACGGGAGGACGAGCTCTACGTTGCCGCCAAGGAGCTGGCCGCTCCCTACGATCTGGTGGCCGAGGTCGCCCGCACCGGTGACCTGCCGGTGGTGCTGTTCACCGCCGGCGGGATCGCCACCCCCGCGGACGCCGCCATGATGATGCAGCTGGGCGCTGACGGCGTATTCGTCGGCTCCGGCATCTTCAAGTCCGGCGACCCCGCCGCCCGCGCGGCCGCGATCGTCCGGGCCACCGCCGCCTACGACGACCCGGCCGTGATCACTGAGGCCTCCCGGGGGCTGGGTGAGGCGATGGTGGGCATCAACGTGGCAGACCTGCCCGCGCCGCACCGGCTGGCAGAGCGCGGCTGGTGAGCGGACGCGTCGTCGGCGTCTCCTTACACCCCGAGTTCACCGGGGATACGACGATCCACCGCGACCTGCTGGACTGATGGCGCCGGCGGAGTCGTCTCCGATCGCGCCGTGCTCCGCCTGCTCCTGGGCGAAATGGTTGTATGCGAGCGACAGTCCGAAGCACACGACGCCGGCGACCATGAGCGCCAGGATCCGTGTGAGTGAGTTCTGTCCGGCCAGGTCCACCACGGCCAGCTTGAATACCACCAGCAGCACCAGGGTGAGCCCGTAGTGCCGCAGTGTGGTGGCGCGCAGCCGGAATCCGATGACGATGCAGGCGGCTCCGGTTGCCAGCACCACGCCGGTGACCAGCGCCCCCAGCATGGAGATGACCGCGGTGAAGAACTGCGCGGTTACACATGACACCAGCAGCAGTACGAAAGCCCAGGCCACCATCAGTCCCAGGGCGGCCACTGGCGCCAGTCCGGCGATCAGGGCGGCGCCGATGACGGCCACGAAGCCAAGCGCACCGCCCGTGCCCGTGAGGTTGCGGCCGCCACCCGCAGCCGTTCACGCGTCTTGTTGACAGCCGTTCCCGCGGCGACCAGGGTGACGGCGACGGCGCCCAGCGCCGTTACCTTCACGACGTCGGGGATCTGATCCCATACCAGGGCGATCAGACTCACCGCGGCGGACACGATCAGGAGCGCGGCCGCCCCGGAGAGCACATACCTGCCGACGTTCCCCTCCTGAGCGCGCTCCTGCTGCGCCTGGGCATTGCGGGGAATGAAGGGGTCACCGCCGACGGCGCTCGTGGATCCACTCGGGGCCACTGCCGCCGGGGCGTTGTGTGACGGGGCGGTGGATGCCTTCACAAAGGGTTTGGCCGGCGGGTATGTAGCCAGGGCCGGGGTCCGGGGCTGTTGCACCGCGGGAGCCGCGGCCGTTGAGGAGGACGACGTCTGTGAAGTGCTCGGCCGGACGGGTGGGGAGGCGACCTGCGCGGAGCGCGGCTGTGGACGTTCCGCAGAACCGCGCGCGGGGTAACCGTCACGGGAGATCCTTCTGGCTACCCAATCGATCTTGCGCTCGAGGGTTGCCAGGCGCCCGATAATCTCTTCGAGCTGCTCACTGCTGACCGTATCCATGTCTCAAGGATCCAGTAGCGGTGTGCCTAAGTCACGCCGTCGGGGCGGGGAGAACTTCCCCGCCGCTGCTCGCGCGCGAAGCGGTTGTATGCCAAAGACAGGCAGAAACACGCCAGTCCGGCCACCAGCAGCGCCAGGATCTGGGTGAGTGAGTTCCCATCGGCCAGATCCAGCACTGCCAGCTTGACCACCACCAGCATCACCAGCGTGAGGCCGTAGTGGCGCAGCGCGGTCGCGTCGGCCCGAAAGCCGCCTACGATGCACGCCGCCCCGGTCGCGAGCACCAGTGCCGTGATCAGCATCGAAGTCGGTGACGCGCCGGTGAGAATCACTGCAGACCACCACAACGCCACGCTCTGGGAGAGCGCGATCGCCACGGCTGCGGCCGTGCGGCGGAGCCAGGGCAGAAGCAGATGCGACCCGGCCACCGTGAGCGCCAGCGCCAACACCACCAGGGGAACGGTTCTGAGCATTCCTAAGGTGGAGCGTGCCATGGAATGGGCGAAAGCGAGCATCAAGGCGCATTGGAGGTTCAACAGACCGAAACCCAACCGGGACACGATCGGGACGTGATCCACCAGGGGGACACGCAGATTGCGCGCCCCCTCCAGTGCGCCCGCACGCGCCCCCGAGGCCAGCGTCAGCGGGGTGCAGCCGTGAGTGCACAAGCCTAGTCCCGCCATTGCCAGGGCGCACACTCCCGCCAGCAGCGCAGCGGTGGTGCCGCCCGGAGTCAGCCGCCCGACCAGTGCGGGTACGGCCAGTACCAGGTCGGCGGCGCAAAGCCAGGCCGCAATGGTCAACAGTTCGTCACGCCCCGGCATTGCGCGGACGGAAGGCGGCGGCGCATAGGGGGATGGGGCCAGCCCGTTCTCCAGCAGCACGCCCAGGCCCACGCAGATCATCACCGCCACCAGCGCGAGTTCCACGGTTCCTGGGGCCGGGTAGTCATCGTTGGTTAGGGTGAGAGCCGCCAGGCCGGTTAATGGCAGCAGTGCCACGGGCTCGCTCCGCCCGACGCGTACCAGTGGCACCGATGCCAGCGCCAGTGCCAGCATTCCTGGCAGCAGCAGCCTGGGGTCAACGGCGAAGGCGGCGGCACCGAGCCCCAGAAGTCCCGCCAGATTCACGCCGATCACGCTCTGCGGCCAAGGGGTCGCGTTGGCGTCGGGTAGCAGAGCCGCGGTTGACACTACCGCGGCGGCCAGGAGTGCCACGGCTATCAGGCCGCGTGCCGCAGGCGGGGCGGTGGGATCCAGTCCGAGGCGCAGCACGGTGAGAACCAGCGCCGCACCCGCGCCGGCCCATTGCCAGGCGGCTGCCCTCCGTCCGGCCCTGCCAGCCAGCAGTCGTCCGGAGTGATGGGCCTGGGCCAGCAGGACGACAGCGGGCAGACACAAAAGCCCGATCCCGACCGGTGCCGCATTAGACAGCAGGTGGGGCGGCCCGCAGACCAGCGCCGTCCCCGTCACCACCGTGGAGGTCGCCGGCAACCACTCGACCCGGCGCATGCGCGGCGTGTAATGCGGGAGCAGCGCGCTCACTGCCGCCAAGGCGGTCAGGTAGCCGCATACCAGTGTCCACACCTGTGCCGCGCGTTCAGGATGGGCGTCCGCCTGCGCGCAGGCGAAGCCGACGGTAACCAGGGCGCCCAGGGTGGAGACGACGGCGGTGAAGAACTGCTGGGCCGTCCAGGACACCAGCAGCAGTACGAACCCCCAGGCCGCCATTAGCGTCAGGGCCCACAGTGCCGGCAGGCCCGTGAGCAGCACCGCGCTGATGATGGTCACGAATCCCAACGCTCCGCCGGTTCCGGTGACGGTGGCTGCGGCGACCCGCTGGCGCGGCCGACTCTCCGCCAAGGTGGTTCCCAATGAGACCATGGCCAAGGAGAGCAGAGTCAGACCGCCAACCTTCCAGGTGTCCGGAATCTGCTCCCACACCAGCGCGATCAGGCTCACCGCGGCCAGCAGCACCAATAGCGCCGCCGCCCCGGACAGCAGATAGGTGCCGACACTCCCCTCCCGCTGCGGGGTGCCGGCGGTCCCGGACGGTGTCATGACCGGGGCCGCGGGTGGTGTCTGCGGCAGTTCCGCCCGCCGACTTACCCGGGGGGAGGCGTAAGGGTCGTGCAGGTGGGGATCAGCCGAACGCCCCGGATCGGGCGCCAATCGGGTAAGGGCCTCCTCAAGCCCTTCGAGCCTGTGTTCCAGGGCCTCCAAGCGGGTGCTCAACTCGTCGAGTCGCGCACTGTCGTAGTGCTTCATGGGTCAAGGATCGGGCAAGGCATCGGCCTTGTCACGATTTCAATGAAGGAAGTCTCACGCGGTGGGATAGCCTTTGTCCATGAGCACCACCGGATTGGCAGCTGCCCAGGCAAAGATGCGCGACGCCGGCGTCGCCGAGCAGGCCATCGACGTTTTCAGTCATTACTACCGTGAGCTGGAGGGGGGTGCGACCGGGCTGGTTCCGGAGGACACCATCGAACCGCTCACACAGATCGACTCGATCGACGGAGTTGAGGTCGACGAGGCCGCCGCCCGCGACGCGCTGAGCAGAACGGTCCTGATCAAGCTCAATGGGGGGCTTGGTACCTCCATGGGCATGGACCGGGCCAAGTCGCTGCTGCCGGTGCGCGACGGCAAGACCTTCCTGGATCTGCTGGTGGATCAGGTCATGGCCGCCCGCGCACGCTACGGCGTGACTCTGCCGCTGATCTTCATGGACTCCTTCCGTACTCGCGAGGACACGCTCGCGGCGCTCGCCGCCCATCCGGGCATCGAGGTTGACGGCATTCCGTTGGACTTCCTGCAGAACCGGGAACCCAAGCTGCGTGCCGACGACCTCACCCCGGTGGAGTGGGACGCGGACCCGGGTCTGGAGTGGTGCCCACCCGGGCACGGTGACATCTACACCGCGCTGGTCGCCTCCGGAGTGCTGGACATACTCCTCGAGCGTGGCTACAAGTACGCGATGACCTCCAACTCCGACAACTTGGGTGCCGCCCCGAGCGCCCGGATCGCCGGCTGGTTCGCCGCCTCCGGCGCCCCCTACGCGCCGGAAATGTGCCGCCGCACCCCTGCGGATGTCAAAGGTGGACACCTGGCGGTGCGCAGGTCCGACGGCCGCATCATCCTGCGTGACACCGCCCAGACGCCGCCGGAGGAGATGCACTACTTCACCGACCAGTTCCGCCACCCCTTCTTCCACACCAACAACCTCTGGTTCGACCTGGAGGTGCTGCGGGACACGCTCACCGAGCGGCACGGCATCCTGGGGCTGCCGCTGATCCGCAACACCAAGACGGTGGACCCCGCCGACCCCGGCTCAACCCCGGTCATCCAGCTGGAGACGGCGATGGGCGCGGCCGTGGAGGCCTTCGAGGGCGCCACTGCGGTGGAGGTGCCGCGAAGCCGCTTCCTGCCGGTCAAGACCACGAATGACCTGCTGCTGGTGCGTTCGGACGTGTACGAGGTCGACGCCGACGGGCTGCTGCAGCAGGTGCCGGAGCGCGCCTGTGTGGTGGACCTTGACCCGCGCTACTACAAGCGGATCGCAGACTTCGAGGCGCGATTCCCACATGGTGTGCCGTCAATTCGGGAGGCGAGTTCCCTGACCGTTCGGGGCGACTGGACCTTCGAGGCCGACGTCGTCGCCACCGGGGATGCGGTCGTGTCCGAGGACGGCGCCCCCGGCACGGTCGCCGCCGGCACCCGGGTCGGTTGAGACGACGGCGGTGGCTTTGGGGTTGGCGCCCGGGCAGACATGGGTGCCGGTACTCCCGCGCAGGAGGCACTGCGCGTAATCTGGGTGGAGTACGGTGGCGGAGCCCGACGCCGCCATGCTCCCGCCCCCCACCCGCCTGCCACAGGCAAGGCGTGACCTCAGGCGCTCGCCGACACGCCTCGCCCTGAGCTTGGAAGCTGGACTGCCTGCGTCAACTTGGACTGCCTGAATCGTCCCGTGTTTTGCACGACCTGGGGCCGCGTTCCACGACCTTGGTGTGTGTTGCACGACCACCCCGGGGTCGTGGAATGTGCACCAAGGTCGTGCAAAGCCGCCTATATGGTCTGGGAGGTTGATCCGGGGCGGTGCTTGACATTCGTGGGTAGACGTGCGGTCCGTGGGAACACGGTCGCCGTGCGTCATGCATGAGGCCCCGGACCTTCAGGTCCGGGGCCTCAGCCGCTTCCGGTGGGCGATACTGGAATCGAACCAGTGACCTCCTCGGTGTGAACGAGGCGCTCTAACCCCTGAGCCAATCGCCCGGTGCGG
>NZ_JAUMUL010000018.1 GCF_030530635.1 Actinomyces sp. | reverse complement strand
TTCGCGCAGACAACCCACACCCGGCGAACCGCCACACCCTCAAACCAGAAGAACCGGTTAACCGGCGCTGTTAACCCCGAAGTGGTGTAGCAGACCGCGAAGTGGCATAGCAGATAGGCCCGCTTCCGGGCACCTGGGTGGTCGGCAGCCAAGTGCAGCCAGGTCCGGCACGGTTGAACCGGTACGATTCACCGCGCCCCTCACACCGCAGCCCTTGGCAACGCACACCAGTGGTATTGGAACCGTACCCAGGGCGGTCCGGCGCACGCACCCGGCGCTCCAGACACGCACACCAACCACCCCACCACACCCACAAACACGAAGAACCCGTAATGCGCGAGGGGCCCGCGCCTTCCTGCGCGGGCCCCTCACTGAGCGTTACGGGTGGACGTCACTCGGCGTCGTCGGCGCTATTCGCGGACTGGGAAGCCGCCGAGGAAACGGAACCGGCCACCTCATCGGTGTCGTCCGGGGAGATCACAACCTCATCCTCTGCCTCACCGGCATCAGCCTGGGCCACGGCGGCCGCACTGGCCTCGGCGTCAAGCTCCTCGGAGCCGATGAACTCGGTCAGGTCCACGGCCTGGCCATTGGAGTCCTTTACCGTCACCTGCCGCAACCCCATGGCTAGGGATTTGTTGCGGGCGATCTCGGAGACAAAGGCGGGGATCTGCCCGGCCTGCTGGGCGCCCTGCATGAACTGGGCGGGCTCCATGCCGTACTGCTGAGCAGTCTGCATCAGGAACTCCAGCAGCTCGTCCTGGGCGACGGAGACATCCAGCGACTCGGCGAGCACATCCAAGAGGATCTGGTCGCGCACACTGACGGTTACGTCGTCGCGGATCTCCTCGGCGTGCGGGTCGTCCTCAGCCTTGCCCTCAGCCTCAAGGTGCCGCTTGATCTCATCCTCGACCACGGACTCGGGCACATCGAAGGAGACCGCCTCACGCAACCGCTCCAGCAGGGCGTCACGGGCGGCGATCGCCTGGTCGCCGGTCTTACGCTCTGTCACCTGGCGGTGCAGGTCCGCGCGCAGCTCGTCCACGGTGTCGAACTCGGAGGCCATCTCAGCGAACTCATCGTCCACCTCGGGCAGCTCGCGCTCCTTGACGGCGGTGGCGGTGACCGTGACCTCGGCCTCCTCACCCGCGTGCTCGCCGCCGGCGAGCGCGGTGGTGAAGGTCGTGGACTCCTCGGCCTTCAAGCCGGTCAGGGCCTCGTCCAGACCCTCGAGCATGTTGCCCTTGCCGATCTCATAGGACACGCCGGACACGGAGTCGACCTCCTCGCCGTCGATGACGGCCTTGAGGTCGATGGTGACGAAGTCGCCGGTCTCGGCGGCGCGCGTCACGGACTTCAGCGAACCGAAGCGGGCACGAAGGTTGTCCAACTCCGCGTCCACATCGGCGTCAGTCACCTCCACGGCATCGACGGTGATGTCCAAACCGCCAAGTTCAGGCAATTCGAACTCGGGGCGCACAGTCACCTCGGCGGTGAAGACCAGCTGACCACCCTGAGGGCCGGTTACGTTGACGAGTTCGGTGACCTCAATGTCCGGCTGGCCCATGGGGACGCGACCGGACTCGGTCAGGGCGTCGCGGTAGAAGTCGGGAAGCTCGTTGTTCACGGCCTCCTGGATGACGGAGGCGCGGCCCACGCGCTGGTCAATGATGCGAGGCGGGACATGTCCGCGGCGGAACCCCGGAATCTGGACCTGGGAGCCGATCTCCTTGTAGGCGGCGTCGAGGCTGGACTTCAGCTCCTCGTAGGGGACCTCCACGGTCAGCTTGATACGCGCGGGGTCAAGGTTCTCGACGGTACTTTTCACGGGGTTCTACTCCGAATGTGTCAATGCGGCTGGTACATGCAGGGCCGAGGGCCCCGGTGCAGACGCCCTGGTACGGCGTCAATTCCGGGCCATCCTAGGGCACGGCCGCCTCCGGGTGACAAATGACTCCACCCACATGTGGCGGTAAATGCTCACAATCGCCCACGACCCGGCCTCCGGAACACCGATTGTCGCCGGGGACACACGCATCCGTACCGGCTACGACTGTCTGCACCTCCAGCCTCCGCGCAACGGCCGGTCCGACGGCCCTGCCCAGCCTGTAGCCGTCAATCCGCTGCGGCGATGGGCAAGCTACGCCCGCCCACCACCTTGGCCAGCACCCGCTCCTCCACCATCGCGACCTGGTGCAGTCCCACCAGAATACGGCGGTGTACGGCACGGGCCTCGGAGTCATCGACTCCGGTGAAACGCACCGTGACGCACGGCCGACCCCGCCGAACGTCAACCTGGAAGGCCTCCAGCGTCGTCAACGCGGTCACGGCCGTGCGGGCGGCGGCCTCCACCTCCCGCGGCTCCTTGCCGGGCAGCAACTCGGTAACCGTGAGGTGGGAGCGGTAAGAGGGCATGACGGCAGCCTACGGCGCGGACCGCGATAGCCGCGAGGCGAACAGGTACCGTCTCAGGCCTTGACCCAGCCGCGGCGCAACGCCAGTGCATGGCCGGCGTAGCACAGGACAACGAAGGGCACCGTCCAGTAAAGAGCGGACCGCTGGCCGGGGTCGAAGACGATCAGGATGCAGGAGGCGGCCGAGCCGATAAAGGCGGCGATCGGGACCAACGGGTAGCCGGGGGTGCGGTAGGAGAGTTCGGCGGCGGCGTGCCCGGAGGCGAGCCAGCGGCGTCTGAAAACGAACTGGCAGGCCGCAATCGCCATCCACACGATCACCACCGCCAAGCCCGAAACGGACACCAGGGCCAGATACACCGTGCCGGGGGCCGCCACAGAACTGAGCAGCGCCAGCAGTCCGCCCGCCATGGACAGCGCCAGCGCCACCACGGGCACGCCCCGCATGGTGGTGTGGGCGACGATCGCCGGCACCGTCCCCTCGTTGGCCAGGGACCACAGCATGCGGGTGGAGGCGAACAGGCCGGAGTTCGCGGCCGACAGTATTGCCGTGACCACCACGATGTTCATGATGTCGCCTGCATGGGGCACACCGATCATGTCCAGCACCGTAACGAAGGGCGAGTCCTCCACGCCCGCGTCCTGCCAGGGGATCAGCGCGGACATCACCACGATCGAACCGATGAAGAAAACGGTCAAGCGCACCAGCGTTGTACGGATCGCACGCGGAATGTTGCGGGCGGGCTCGGCCGTCTCCCCCGCCGCCACCCCGATCAGCTCCGTGCCGGAGAAGGCGAAGTTGACGGTCAGCATGGTGGTAAGCACCGCACCGAAGCCGTTGGGGAAGGCGCCGTCTCGGAGGAAGCCGCTCAATCCCGGCGCGGACGAGCCGTCGGCCATGGGGATCACGCCTATCACGGCCAAACCGCCCAGCACGATGAAGGCGATGATGGCGAAGACCTTCACCCCGGCCAGCCAGGACTCCGCCTCGGCGAAGACCCGCACCGAGACCACATTGGAGACGAATACCACCACAATGAAGACCGCCGACCACATCCACACCGGCGTGGCGGGGAACCAGTGACGCATGATGGCACCGGCCGCGGTGAACTCCGAGCCCAGGGCGATGGTCCAGGTCAGCCAATACAACACCGCCACCACGAATCCGGTGCCGGGCCCGATCAGTTCCTTGGCGTACACGTGGAACGCCCCGGTCCAGGGCATGGCCACGCTCAACTCCCCCAGGCACAGCATGACCAGGTAAACCAGCAGCGCGCCGATGGCGTAGGCGAGCACAGTCCCCAGAGGACCGGCCTGGCTGATGGTATAGCCGGAGGAGACGAACAGGCCGGTGCCGATCACTCCGCCGAAAGAGATCATCGTCAGGTGCCGCGAACTCATCTTGCGTTGGAGACGGTCGTGCTTGTCTGCGGAGGCGTCGGGCAGCGGGGCCGGAGGCCGGCCAGGCGACGGCGCAGCCGACTCGAACGGCTCGGCCACAGTGTCTGATTCAAGTGCCATGGGACTTCCTGGAAGTGTGTCCGGAAAGATGCGTCCGGTCTTCCCGGTTAGGGTGGGTATGCCGTCGACGTGCGGCGGCCGCGAACAGGGTCGGGAGCGAATCGAATGAGCGACGCATTGACGAGCCTACTGGCACAGCGGGGGACGATCGTCCTCGACGGTGCGATGGCCACCGAATTGGAGAAGCTGGGTGTGGACACCTCCGGGCCGCTGTGGTCCGCCCTGGCGATGCAGGACGCACCGGAGGCGATCCTGGCGGTGCACCGCAGTTTCTTCGCCGCCGGCGCGGATGTGGCCACCACCAACACCTATCAGGCGAATCTGGACGCCTATGGGCGTGCGGGCCTGGGGCGAAGTGAGGCCGCGGAGCTGATGCGTGAGGCAGTGCATCTGGCGCGCCGGGCCCGCGACGAACACGAGGCGGCCACCGGTCGGCGCGGTCTGGTGGCGGGGTCGGTGGGACCGTACGGCGCCTACCTGGCCGATGGCTCCGAGTACACAGGCGCCTACTGCCTCCCTCAGGTGGAGTTCCGCGACTTCCACCGGCCACGACTGCGGCTGCTGCTGGAGGCGGGGGTCGATGTACTGGCGCTGGAGACCATGCCGCAGGGGCCGGAGATCCGCGCGCTGCTGGGGCTGGTGGCCGACGAGGCGCCGGAGATGCCCGCATGGTTGTCTCTGTCGGTGCGCGAGGACGGCGCGTCGCTGCGTGACGGCACACCGCTTAAGGAGGTGGCGGCTTGGGCACAGGCCTGCCCACAGGTGAGGCTGATCGGCGTGAACTGCACGCAGCCGGCCATCGCGACCGCAGCACTGGAACGGCTGGCCGCCCTCACCGGTCTGCCGCTGATCGTCTACCCGAACTCGGGTGAGGAGTATGACGCCGAGACCAAGACCTGGTCCGGGGTCGGCGAGAATGAGGACGTGCTGGCGGATGCGCTGCCGACGTGGAAGACGCAGGGTGTACGGGCCGTCGGCGGTTGCTGCCGCACCACCCCAGCACAGATTCGGGCTCTGGCGGAGGCGGTGAACGAGCCGACGACGTAGGAGCCACTCAGCGGCGCGGCGACCTGAGGTTCGGGGGCCGATCGGTCGCGATGGCGATGGCCGCATAAGCCAACAGGACGCCGATATCAGTCCGCCGGAGTCTATGCAGGCCCGTGTCATGGCGTTTGTCTCCACGCAAAATGCCAACGATGGCCGCATCAAAGCTGCCCAGACTTCCAAACAACACGCCCAATGGCATCGCCGTCGGGTCGTGCCGGTTCACCAGGCCGTATAAGAGCCCAGCGACGACGGGCACGGCGGTAAGCCCCAGGCCAAGCCGATGCCGCTTGCCCGGTAACAGCTCGAAGCTGCCGAAGGCGCCCGACGCGGCAACGACGCTTAACGGTCCGGACAGCGCAGATGTAGCAAAACGACTGTAGACCATCGCCTGGCGAAGCGGCTCTTCCGGTTTGTGGGTGTGGTGGTTGCGAGGTGGTGGCTTTGGCCCGGGCTGCGGTGTGGGGGTCGTGCGCGGGGGCGGATGAGGTCGATGTCGGTCCGGCGGGGTCGTGTTCGGGCTGACGAGGTCGTTCTCGGCCGGGCGGGGACGTTTTCGGGCCGGTAGAGGCGCTCTCGGCGTTGGCCAGGCGGTCGTCGACGGCGAACCCACGTCCTCGAACAACCCCCACCACCCCACCCACACCAGCTCCTCCGATACATGGGTGTACGGGCCGGCATGTTGCGAGGTGAGGGACACGATGAGCCGTGCCGGTTCAATCGCGCCGGCTCACCGTGCCGGACCCGGCTGCACTTGGCTGCAGGCAGCCCCGGTGCCTGGAAACGGGACCGTCTGCAACGCCGCTTCGGGGTTAACAACGCCGGTTGACCGTCTGCTGAAGGCCCCCGCAGGTATACAGCAGAACGTTAAGTGGCGTTGTTAACGCCCAACCGGCCAAGCAGACACCCCGGCCCCTGTTAGGCCTCAGGACATCGACAACAGCCCTACCTCAGCCCACCACAACCACCACACCCCCAAACCACCCGAAGAGCTAGCAAAGCCGGAACCCGAACAACCTGCGGCGGAGTTGGGCAACCACCCCACGCGAGTTATCAGCGAAGCCTGTTGCGACACTCTGCACCCTGGTGTGCGGGAATCTGCCGCACACCAGGGTGCAGAAGCTCGTAGTAGACGCCCGCGAACTCGCGGGCGTCCTCGTCGTCGGGGTATTCGGCCTTCGGCCTCTTACCCCCTCCTCTTCGAAGGTCTCATGAGCAAGCTCATGGACCTTCTCATCGTCGGGGTGGCGGGATTTGAACCCACGATCTCCTGCACCCAAAGCAGGCGCGCTACCAAGCTGCGCCACACCCCGCGTAAACAGCTGCGGCCGCCACCGGGAAGCCGGGGCGGCCGCGCGTTCACCGAGCGGGTGACGGGAATCGAACCCGCGCCATCTGCTTGGAAGGCAGAGGCTCTACCATTGAGCTACACCCGCATGAGACGGACCCGAAGTCCGTCGCTGCTGCCGCTACACCCTCGGATTACCGAGAGTTCCGCGGGTTCAGTCCTCGAGCAAACCGGTCCGGTAAGCCTTCGACAGCCGCCCGGGCACCGCGAGCTTACGACCCCCGACACGAACCGTCTGGAGCTGGGGCAGCTTGGCCTTCCACTGCGAACGACGATTGCGGGTGTTGCTGCGGGACATCTTCCGCTTAGGCACTGCCATGCGCCCGCTCCTCTCAAACTCGTGGGGCCACCCGGCCACGGACGACCCAAAGGATAGTTGACCAGGGGTCACCTTAGCGGTTCGACCGGAACCCATTCCAGCCCGGGCACCCCACAGGGCATGTGAGATCAGTCCCGTCCCGGCCGATAACCACACCATACCGATGCCTACGCCACAGGCGAGGGCCATACGTGAAAGGTTATACATGAAGGCATGACCGAGCCGCCGCCCTCCCCCACCACCAACGCCATTGCCCCCGAATCCCCCGTTACGCTGGCCCGCGGCGAGCAACCCGAAATCGACCTGGAGATCAAACGATCCCACTTCCTGGGACGGGCCGCACGCACGGACGATGAGGCCGCCGCCCGCACCTTCATCGCCGCTGTTCGTTCCCAATACCCCGACGCACGCCACCACTGCAGCGCCTTCACCGTCTCACCGCCCGATGCCCGGCCCATCGAACGCTCCAGCGACGACGGCGAGCCCTCCGGCACTGCAGGAGGGCCCATACTGGATGTCCTACGCGGGACGGGCCTGACCAACACCACCGTGGTAGTCACCCGCTACTTCGGCGGCACCCTCCTGGGCACTGGCGGCCTGGCCCGCGCCTACTCGCAGGCCGCCGCCCGAGCACTGCGGGTAGCAACCCGGGTCCGTCTGGACACTCGCAACCTGTGGCGAGTGCGGGTACCCGTGGCCGAGGCCGGCCGCCTGGAGGCACAGTTGCGCGGACGCGGCGGCCCCGACGCAATCAGGGTGGAGGAGACACAGTGGGCGGCCACGCACGCCGTCCTCACGCTGTCAACACCCTCCGCCGACGCCGAGGCACTGGCCACACAGCTGGCGGCACTGACCGGGGGCGGTGCTGCCGCCGAGCCCGCCGGCAGCCGGGTCATCGAGACCGCGCTCGCGACCAGCCCAGAACATGCTTGATGAAGCGCAACTCACCATGCGGACCAGTTGACATCGGCACCACCACCCAAGCTACTGTCTTGCCATAGGACGTTTGCCCTCGCTTTGAGTGCCGACGATTCCTCATAAGTAACAGCAGCACAAATTCCTGAGGAGGAGGGCCCGTGACGATCAACGGCGTCATGTGCGCAAACCTCTCCTGCTGCTGCCAGTGTCGATAGAGCGCCTGGCCATGAAACGGTGCGCGCGTAGTTGCGCGCATGCCCGGCGCTCATACCCTTGCTAGTACTCCCCTCAAGCAGAACTCAAGCGCTCTCAGTTCGCGGAGAGGCATGCCCCACCGCGCCGGATCGCCGCAGCTGCCTACCAGTTTCACAAGACTTAAGGAATCCGCAGATGGCATACGCCGCCAATATCACCGAACTTGTCGGCTCCACCCCCCTGGTCCGCATCAACCGCGTCACCGACGGCGCTCCGGCCACCGTTCTGGCCAAGGTAGAAGCATTCGAGCCCGCCGGCAGCGTCAAGGACCGCATCGCCCTATCCATCGTCCGCGCCGCCGAGGCCTCCGGCGCCCTCAAGCCCGGCGGCGCCATCATTGAGGCGACCTCCGGCAACACTGGCGTCGGCCTGGCCATGGTCGGTGCCGCGCTCGGCTACCGGGTGATCATCACGATGCCGGAGACCATGTCCAAGGAGCGACGCGCCATCATGCGCGCCTTCGGTGCCGAACTGGTGCTCACCACTGAGGGCGGAGTTGCAGGCGCGGTCAAGCGCGCAGAGGAGATTCAAGCGGTTACCCCCAACTCCGTGCTCGCCTCCCAGTTCACCAATCCTGCCAACCCGCAGATCCACCGCGAGACGACCGCACAGGAGATCCTGCAGGCCACGGACGGCAAGATCGACGCCTTCGTCGCCGGTATCGGTACCGGCGGCACCCTCACCGGTGTGGGACAGATCCTGCGTGAGCAGGTTCCCGGTGTGAAGATCTTCGGCGTGGAGCCCACCGAGTCCCCGCTGCTCAGTGAGGGCAGGGCCGCCCCCCACAAGATCCAGGGCATCGGCCCCAATGTGATCCCCGAGGTGCTGGACCAGTCCATCTGGGACGAGTTGTTGCACATCGAGTCGGACAAGGCCCTGTCCTACGCCCGGCGCGCCGCGACCGAGGAGGGCCTGCTAGTGGGCATCTCCTCCGGTGCGGCCCTGGCCGCCGCCTCACAGGTGGCCCAGCGCCCGGAGTTCGCCGGTAAGACCATCGTCACGGTGCTGCCGGACACTGGTGAGCGTTATCTGTCAACCGCACTGTTCGATGAGTATCTGAACTAGCGGTCCACCGACGGCCACGCCGTCCACGACCGCACACCGGCGCGCCTTCGGGCAGTTCCGCTCGGAATGGACACGGTCCGGCGTCGGTGGTGGCAGCCCGGGAACAGGGTTGCCACCACCGGCGTTACCCGGACGGATCACCGCAGGCCGAGAACCGTTCGCGGCACTGTCGGCGTCCTCCACCCTCATGTCCCCGCCCGTTATTCGCATTGCCGTCAGGCTCTCGTCCTAGGAGCACCATGCAGAAATCAAGCCGCTCGTTCATCGAGCTCGCCAAGGAGGACTTGGCGACCGCCCGACGACGGGACCCGGCGGCCCGTTCAATCCTTGAGGTGGCCCTGCTGTACCCGGGCGTCCACGCCCTGTGGGCCTACCGTGCCGCCCACGAGCTGTGGGAACGCGGTCATCACTTCGCCGCACGCGCCCTGTCGCAGACTGCCCGTGCCGCCACAGGCATCGAGATTCACCCGGGCGCCAAGATCGGTGAGCGCTTCTTCATCGACCACGGTATGGGGGTGGTGATCGGTGAGACAGCCGAGGTCGGCAACGACGTACTCATGTTCCACGGCGTCACCCTCGGCGGGGTATCCATGAACCCCGGCAAGCGGCACCCCACCATCGGCAACAATGTCCAGATCGGGGCCGGGGCCAAGGTGCTGGGCCCGGTTACCGTCGAGGACGGCGCCAAGATCGGCGCCAACGCCGTCCTGGTGAAGAACCTGCCCGCGGACCATGTGGGGGTGGGTGTACCGGCCCGCGCCCGCGATCCGCGCACCGATCCCGAGCTCATGCTCGACCCGACCATCTACATCTGACGGCGGCGGGTGGGCCACCCTCCCGGGTCTGCGATGGGCTTCGGCGTCGGGTCGTCCCGGGGACGCCGATGAGGCGGAGGCCCCGCCGGTGTCGCCAGTGAGTCAGTGCTGGTAGACGACTCAGTGCTGGTAGACGACGCCGAGCTTGACGGCTTCGGCCGCCGCCTCGCCCAGGTAGTGGCGCACGATCTCCAGACCGAGTTCAATCGCCGTTCCCATGCCCCGGCTGGTCAGCAGTTGATCGTCGACGACGACCGCCGCCTCACAAGTGCGGGCGCCGTGGGCGGCCAGGACCTCCATGAAGTTCGGGTTGGCGGTGGCATTCCGCCCCTGAAGCAGTCCCAGTTCGGCGAGGATGGACGGGGCGGCGCAGATGGCGGCCACGGGACGTCCCGTCTGCATGCGGGCGGTAACCTCGTCGGTGACGGCGGGGACCGCCTTGAGGTTGGGGGTGCCGGGGATGCCACCGGGCAGGAAGACCAGGTCGTAGTCGGCCAGCTCCACATCGCCCAGCAGCGCCTCGCAGGTGAGCACCACCTTGTGTGAGGAGTTGACGGTGAGCGAGTCCCCGACGGCTATCAGGTCGGCGCGCACACCGGCTCGGAAAAGCACGTCGACGACGGCGAGCGCCTCCACCTCCTCCAGGCCCTCGGCGATCAGGACGGCGACTTTCTTATCGGTGGCGAGCTTATCCGGCGTGGGCATGGTTCCTCCTTGGTGGTCATCCCTCAGCGTACGCGTACCAGGCGGGTCATGCCGCGGTCGATGATCGGTCGGGCCGAGGCGGGCACATAGACGGACAGGCCGGTCTCACTGACGGCGAATTCTGCGCTGCCATCGCCACCAATGGTGATGGCTCCGTGCCCGCCGATGGCGCAGATCCACCTTTCCCCCGCGTGGCGGGCGCCCACGTACAGGCGCTTGGTAGCGGACACTCCGGTGGACAGGACGACGGCAAGACCGGATCCGGGGTGGGCGTCCTCGCCCTCCCGGGTGAAGCCGACCAGGTCGGCGGCGTTGAAGACGTCGTGCTGCGGCCCGTAGGCGAGGCTGCGGCGCAGCCTCATAAGCAGGGGCAGTTCGACGCAGGCGGAGATGTCGCCGGTCTCGGGAGTGCCGAACAGGTCTCCCCAGAACACGCAGGGCGTGCCTTGCTGACGCAGCAGAATCAATGCGTAGGCGGCAGGCTTGAACCCGGGCTCGACGAAGGACTGCAGGGACTGGCCGGGCTGGGTGTCGTGGTTCTCCACGAAGGTGACGGCGTGGTCGGGGTCGGCCTCCACCAGGGTGTGTTCGAAGATCTTCGACAGGTCGAAACGGTCTTTGAAGGAGGCGTGGTAGAGACGGTAGTGAAGCGGGGTGTCGAACATGCTCATGATCGGCTCCTCGCCCAGGTACTCCTTCAGTTCGGCGGCGTCACGGGACCAGAACTCGCCGACGGCGGGGACGTCCCGGCCAGTCGCCTCACGCAGGGCGGGCAGCCAGCGGCGGTAGAACTCCCGGCTCATGTGTTTCAGGGCGTCCAGGCGTACGCCGTCCACACCGGTGGTCTGCAGGTACCAGCGTCCCCAGCGGATCAGTTCGTCGGAGACTGCTGGGTTGTTGAGGTCGACGTCGGCGCCCATGAGGTAGTCGAAGTTGCCGAGTTCGTCGGTGACGTCCTCGTTCCATTCCTTTCCCTCGAACAGCCACACGCCGTTGCGGCGTTCCTGCTCGTCCCAGTCGGTGCCCAGGAAGCAGGTGTGGTCCCAGGTGAAGTCGGAGTAGGTGCCACCCCGTCCGGGGAAAGTGAAGTGCGTCCAGGCGGTGATGGTGTCCGGTTCCGCGATGGGTTTGCGGCGGTCGGCGCCGTCGACCTCGACCGCACGCACCTGCTCGGTGGCGTCGGCCCCCATGCGGTGGTTCAGCACGATGTCCGCCAACACCGTCATGCCGGCCGAACGCAGCGCGGCGACGGCGGCGACGTACTCATCCTTGGTGCCGTACTTGGTGGGCACCGTGCCCTTCTGGTCGAACTCGCCCAGGTCGTAGGTGTCGTAGACACCGTAGCCGACGTCCTTGACGCCGGCCTGCCCCTTGTAGGCGGGCGGCAGCCAGATAGTGGTGACACCGGAGTCGGCGATGAGGGCGGCGTTGTCTGCGAGGAAGCGCCAGTGGCTGGAGTCGGCGGCCATGTCCCAGGCGAATCCCTGCAGCAGGATCGGGTTAGCGCGTCCACCGGAGCCTAAGGTCGTGCTGTCACTCACAGGGGCAGCCTACCGGAGGGACGAACCGGCCGCCGTCGGCCCGACCCACGGTGGGCTTCACTCAGAGCGCAGCGCCTCCACCGGGTCCTCCCGGGCCGCCTTGCCCGACGGCAGCAGTCCGGCTATTACGGTCAGTGCCACGGAGATGAGCACCAGGATGATGCCGGCCATCACCGGCAGCTGGGCAACGGACTCCACACCGAAGCGGCCGTGGACGAAGGCGTTCACGGGCAGAGTCAGCAGCAGGGTGATGCCCACACCCATGAGCCCGGCGAGCAGACCCTCAATGATGGTCTCGGCGTTGAACACGTGCCGGATATCCGCCTTGGAGGCGCCCACGGCACGCAGGATGCCGATCTCCTTGCGGCGTTCCAGCACGGAGATATAGGTGATGATGGCGATCATGATGCTGGAGACCACCAGGGAGATGGACACGAAGGCGATCAGCATCCAGGAGATGATGTTGACGATCCGGGTGACCGAACTCATCAGCACACCGACCACATCGGTGTAGGTGATGACCTTGTCGGCTGCTCCGGTGGCCGTCTGCTCGGCGTTGTAGTCCTCCAGGATCTGCTTGACGGCGTCCTTGGCGGCGAAGTCCTTGGGGTAGATGTCGATCTCGCTGGGGTTGCCCAGATCCGCCCAACCCAGTTTGGACAGGTTCGACTCGTAGGTGACCGTCTCGGTGGACACCAGGGTGGCGAGTAGCTGGCTGAGTTCCTCCGGGGTCATGTCCAGCTGGAAGGCCTGGGCGAAGGCGTCGGGGTCCACGCTGACGGCGTCGGCCAGGTTGGTGGCCAACTGGGTGGTGGCGGTCTGGATCTGCGAGGTGATCTGTGTCTGAATGGTGGTCATCATCTGGGCCATGGCGGCGGCCAAGGTGCGCTGCACCGCGCCGGAGAGCGCATCGGCGATGGACCCGGAAGCCGTTGCGGCCACCTGGGCGCCGATCTGAGCCACCAGCCGGTCACGCACCGCGTCGGAGATGTCGGCGATGGCGGGGTCGGCACCCAGAGCGGAGGTGAGGTTCTGAGTCAGCTTGGCGGAGTCGATGACCTGGTCGGAGCCGAGTGTCTGCGCAATGGTGCGCTGCACCTCATTCTGGGACAGGTAGTCGGTCACCAGCGTGCCCAGGTCTGGGTCATCGGCGGGGTCGTCGACGTTCTGGCCAGCGGCGTGCTGCGCGTAGTAGTTGGTGAAGTCGGCGATGAGCCCGGTCATCATGGTGGAGACCTGCGCGTCGGCGCCCTCCTTGATGACGCCATCCGACAACGCTTTAGTGATCAGAGTCACGTAGTCGACGTCGGCCAGCTGTGGGAACTGCTGTTCGAGGTCGGTCAGACTGAGGGAGGACAGGTCCAGTCCGGAAAGGTCTATTTCGGGTTGGGAACCCGCCAGGCCGGACAGGTCCAGGCCCGAGAAGTCCAGTTGAGTGGTGTCCAGGCCGGATAGATCAATGCCGGACAGGTCCATGCCGGAGATGTCCAGGGCACTGGGGTCGATTTGGAAGGCGGCCCGCAACCTGACCTCGTCAATGGTGAACATGCTCGCCAGATCGAATTCTGATTCGCCGGTGGCATCGGCCTCCTCGGCGAAGGTCTTTCCGGTGAAGACATTCACCTCCGGAGCGGCCAACTGAGCCTTGACGATCTCAGACTCGGCCGCCTGTTCGACCAGGTGCTCGGTCAGTGCCGGGGTGTAGTAGAGGCCCGGCGTGAGCGCCGTCTGGGAACTGTTCGCGCGCACCACGCCCACCACGCTCATGGTCTCACCCTCGGCCACCAGCTGCGACATGTATGCCGCATCGGCGGACTTGTCGGTCCACACGCCGTAGTCGGCGTCATGAGTGTAGCGCCGGTGGGCGGGCACCAGGCTCAGGGTGCGGCCGATCAGATCGTTGTAAGCGTAGGTGCGCTCGCCGGAGTCGGTAACCGCTCCGGAGGGCGTGGCGCCGGCCGTGGCCGTGGCTGCGGACGCGGCGCTGGGGACTCCTGCTGCCGCTCCCGGGGTATTTCCCACATAGGTCTGCACCAGTCGTTCCAGTTCGTTGTGATCACGCAGGCCGAGCGCGTACGCGGCCATATCGATCATCCGGCCGTCCTCCGGCAGCACTAGCACCAGCTCGTTGTAAGCGGTGGGCCAACGGCCGGCGGCGACGTCGTACTGGCTGACGTACAGGTCCGTGTCGGCAGCCAGCTGCCGGAAGACGGTCATCTGCATGGTGGCGCTCATGGCACCGAAGGAGGTGAAGGCCGAGTCGGGGTTGACCTGCGTGGGCATGGCAGAAGACGCCTCGGCGACCGGCAGATACAGCTGCGGAGTGACGTCGTATAGGTACTCGATGGCGTTGACCTGCTCGCCTATGCCGCCGCCGTCGGCGTCGAAGTACGCCTTGAGCGCAGCCAGGTCGTTGTTGTTGGCCGAGCCGAACATGTCGCGCACGTCGCCGCGTTCGCCGACGACGCCGTCGGGCAGGTCGTCTTGACTGGCAGCATCGGTGGCCCGCGCGATCATGGCGGTGTAGTCCATGCCGAGCCGCTCGATCTGGAGGGGGTAGGAGGACAGGGTCTGTTCCTCGGTGCGGGCGATATAGGCGTTTACCCCATTGGCGAGCGCGAGGATCAGGGCGATGCCGATGATGCCGATGGACCCCGCGAAGGAGGTCATCAGGGTGCGGCCCTTCTTGGTCATCAGATTGCTGAAGGACAGCGACAGGGCGGTCAGCGGGCCCATGCGGGTGCGCCGCGGCGGCCGGGCCTCACGGGCGTCATCGGCCGTCGGGTTGTAGGGGGCGGTGTCGGAGGTGACGCGACCGTCGGCGAGTTCGACGATGCGGGTGGCGTACTCGTGGGCGAGCTCGGGGTTGTGCGTGACCATGATGACCAGCCGGTCGGCGGCCACTTCTCGCAGCAGGTCCATCACCTGAATGGAGGTGGTCGAATCCAAGGCGCCGGTGGGCTCGTCGGCCAGCAGGATCTCGGGGTCGTTGATCAGCGCGCGGGCGATGGCCACACGTTGCATCTGGCCGCCGGAGAGCTGACTGGGCCGCTTGTGGACGTGGTCGGCCAGGCCCACTTCTTCCAGGGCCTTCAGGGCGCGCCGACGCCGCTCCCCGCGGGAGACGCCGGTCAGGGTAAGGGCGAGCTCGACGTTCGCCAGTACGCTCTGGTGCGGGATGAGGTTGTAGGACTGGAAGACGAAGCCGATGCGGTTGTTGCGGTAGGCGTCCCAGTCGCGGTTGCGGTAGTGCTTGGTGGAGATGCCGTCAATGACCAGGTCACCGGAGTCGAAGTGATCCAGACCGCCGATGACGTTGAGCATGGTGGTCTTGCCGCTGCCGGATTGGCCGAGCACGGCAACGAACTCATTGTCCCGGAACGACACGCTGACGTTGTCCAAGGCGGTCTGGTTGAAGGAGGCGGTGCGGTAGGACTTGGTTATCTCGTGCAGCTCAAGCATGGGCTCTCCGGAGCGGGGGTTGAGCACAGAAGCCTATGTCCTCTTCCTGGGAGTTCCAACAAGCCCCCGCCACCCCCGCCGAGGTCGGTAGATCTTACGTACCGAGGTCGGTAGATCTTACGTACCGAGGTCGGCAGATATGGCGTGCAGCCCCGAACTCAGCCCAGCCGCTCGCGCAGGGCGGACAGGGCGGCGCCCAGGTCGGCGTCGATGAGGATGGAGCGGTCGGCGGTCTCGCGGGGCGTGCCCGGCTCCAGCGACAGCGCCGCATAGGTGGCCTCGGGGTTGGCGTGCACGCGCCGCCAGAAGGGGTACTTGATGATGCCGGGCGTGTTCATGCCCACGCCGAGCTCGAGGTGGAGCACACGCCCGGTCCGGTGCGCGCCGGCCCAGGCTACGTAGCGCTCGGCGGCGGCGTACCAGCCGGCGTCCTGCACGAAGGTGTCGTCCGCGCGCAGGTTGGTGGTCAAGGGCTCCCCGCACCGCGGGCAGGTGGGCAGCAGGTGTGTGGGCACGCGCATCGGGGTGCCGAGGGCGGCTCCGGCCCGCTCGGCGGCGTCCATGGCGACTACGGCGTCGTGGTTGTCATAGGTGTCCTGGCTGCAGGGCGCGGAGCACTGGAACAGGCCGTAGTCGCCCTGCGTGTAGAACAGTCGGTTCTTGGGGAAACCGGAGTTCTGGAAGCGGTGGTCGACGTTGGTGGTCAGGACGAAGAAGTCGCGCCCGTCCATCAGGGCGTGCAGGTCGCGGTAGACGGCGCCGGGCCCGGACTCGTAGCGCTGGAGGAGGATGTTGCGCGCCCAGAAGGCCCACTTCTCCTCCGGCGTGGGGAAGGGGTAGAAGCCGCCGGAGTAGGCGTCGGTGATGCAGCGGGCGGCGTGGAAGTCGGCGAAGCGCGCCTCGAACGCCGGGCCCGCGTGCGCGTCGCCGTCGGCGACCGACAGCCCGGCGCCGGCGCCGACGAGGACGGCGTCCGCGCCGGTCAGCGCCTCGGCGAGGCGGTCGATACGGGCCAGATTGACGGCGTCGAGCGGCGGAGACGGCGGGGTGGTAGTCACCCGGGCGATTATGTCGATTCGAGGCATTCGAGGCAAGGGCACAGCCCACAGCCGTGTATCCTGGCCAACACCGCCCCGCGCGCACCGGCCGGCGACATCCGCTTCAGTCCTCCAGAACCCCAACCCAGGCCAGGAAGTCCACGGTCCGCCCCACCGCCGTCTCGTAGTTCGCGTCCCCGAAGCCGTGCCCCGCGCCCGGGATGCGCTCCAGGCGGGCGTCAGGGAGGGTGCGGGTGGCCACCTGGGAAACGGCGAGCGGTACGTCGTCGTCCGCATCGCCGTGCACCAGCAGCACCGGGGAGCGGTAGCTGCGCATGGCGGCCTCCACGTCCCGGTTCCACAGGTCGCGGGCGAAGTCGCGTCCGAGGATGATGTCGCGACCGTCGACGCGGGAGGTGAAGGTCTCCGGCACCGCGGCGAGTCTCCCGAAGCGGCGTCGCACCGAGGCGGGGGCCGCAAGCGCCGGGTACCACAGAGCCAGTGCGGCGATCTGTGCCGGGTGTTGGGCGGCCGCAAGCATCGCCACCAGCCCGCCCTGGCTACGGCCGAACAGGGCGGTGCGGGCGGCGTCGACGAAGGGCCAGGTGCGGGCGGCCTCCAACACGGCTTCCAGGTCTGCGAGCTCGGTGGCGACGGTCATGGCGGTGGTGGGGCCCGCCGTCGGGGCCCCTCCCCCGCGGAAACTGGGAGCAATGGCGACGGCGCCCGCGGCGGCCAGGCGCTGGGCGATCTGCGCCACGCGCAACCCGGACTCCCCGAGCCCGTGGCAGCACACCACCAGTGGGGCTTGCACCCGCCCGGCCGCGGCGGTGCGGGGCACGTATGCCAGGGCGTGGACGAGCCCGCCCGGGTCAATGCCTGTGGCGGGAACCCGCGCGGTCAGCTCCCGGGCGAGGTAGTCGTGCATGCGCGGGGGCGCTCCTTACGTGTTCGGCTGTGGGTGGAGGCGAAGATCCAGGCCCGGCCTCAGTCGTCGGGCTCGGGCATGACCAGCCAGGTGCCTAGCAGCATCAGGCCGAGTGCCAGCAGGAAGGTCAGGCCCGGGGCCTGCCGGAAGAGCGCCCACGCCAGGATCACACCGACGAAGGGCGCCACCGAGTAGAAGGCACTAGTGCGCGCCGCCCCGAGTCCGCGCTGCGCCATCACGTAAAGGGTGATGGACAGCCCGTAGGCGAGGAATCCGAGCAGCAGGCAGCCGCCGAGGGGCCTGGTCTGGGGCAGTCTCTCGCCCGCCGCCAGCGCCACCGCCATGGCGCCGCAGCCGGAGCCGAAGCCCTTGACGATCACGATCTGCACGGGGTCCTTGTGTGCGATGCGGTTCGTGCAGTTGTTCTCCAGCCCCCAGCAGCTGGCGGCGGCAAGCACGAGCAGCGAGCCGACGGAGAAGGACAGGGCCCCGGCGTAATCCACCGTGAGCAGCACGCACGCGGCGGTTATGACCACGATCCCCAGCGTCAGCCGGCGGCTGGGACGCTCCTTGAACAGGACGAAGGCGATGACTGCGGTGGCGACGATCTCGAAGTTGTTCAGCAGGGAGACGTTTGCGGCCTGGGCCCGGTCCAACCCGAACATGAGCAGCAGTGGAGCCGCAATATCGAGGACGACCATCGCCACCACGAAGGGCAGGTCCGCGCGCTCCAGTGGCGCCGCCCGCGGGGCCGTCGTGCCGATGCGGCTGCGCAGCAGGGCGATCAGGCTCATGCCGGCGCCGGCACCGAGGTACAGGAGGGCGGCGAGCACTCCGGGGGCGACGTCGTCCAGCAGCAGCTTGGACACGGGGGTGGACAGGGCGTACAGGAGGGCGGCGAGCAGCGCGTAGGCCACATAGCGGCCGCGCGCCGCACCCCCACCGCCGGGTTGGGCGGGCGTGGTTGGTCGCTTCCGGCGCGCGACATCGGGACCGCCCAACGCCTCGCGGTGAGACGGCGGGGCGGGGTGTTGTTCGCTCACGCGACCATAATGCCTTCCAGCCGCAGCAGGGCGGCCTTGCGGTCGGGACCACCTGCGTACCCGGTCAGGGCGCCGTTGGCGCCGAGCACGCGGTGGCAGGGCACGAGGATGCTGACCGGGTTGCGGCCGACGGCGGAGCCGACGGCGCGGGCGGAGGTGGGGCGACCGGTCGCGGCGGCGAGGTCGGCGGCGATGCGCCCGTAGGTGGTGGTCTGCCCGCGCGGGATGGTGCGCAGCCGGTCCCAGACGCGTCGTTGGAAGTCGGTGCCGCCGGGCGCCAGGGCGGGGGTCGGGCCCGGGTCCTCGCCGGTGAAGTAGCGTTCCAGCCAGGCCCGGGCGGCCGCCAGAGCGGCGGGCTCATCCGGGTCGCCCGCGGTCACGGGCCGGGCGTCGTCGGCGAGTCCGGTGCGGTCGTGGCGCTGCCCGTCGAACCAGGCGCCGACGACGGCCCCGCAGTCGGGCAGCCCCTCCCCCGCGGCGACGGCGAGCGTCATGGGGCCCAGTTGAGAGTCGAAAGTGCAGAGGTAATTCGTGGCCGGTGACACGGCCTCTGACTGTACTCGCGTCCCCACGTCCGCCGGTAGCGGCCCGAGGGTGTCATCTTCCCTGGCGCCCGGTCGTACACCTCCGCGGCACCGGGGCCAGACGGCTTACCTTCGCCATGCACTTGTCCCACCGCACCCTCAAACCGGGAGAACCGTTACGCCGACCGACCTCGGCACGTAACTTCTACCGACCTCGGCGGTGGGGCGCTACGCAGGGCGGCGGTCACCTCACCGGTAGGCCTCCGAGGAGGCGTTGGGGTCGTAGTTCGCCACCAGTACCAGGCCGGTCAGGGCGTAGGGGCCGCCGATGTAGGGCATGGCCTGCACCATGGCGGCGGCGACCTTCTGCCGGGTGTTGCCGGCCTTGATCGCGCCGGCCACGTGCGGCGTCAGCTGGGTGGCGGCACCGATGGCGGCGATGGCCACCAGGCTGATGATCTCCCGCTCGGCCACGCTCAGCACCCCGCGGGACTCGACCTCGCCGAAGCCGATGCCGGTCAGCAGGTGCGGCACCTGCGTATCGAAGGGCTCGGGCAGCTTGGCGAAGACGGCCTTGACCTCGTCTCCGTACAGCGGAATCTGGATGGCGGCCCCGGCCTCATCCCGGTCGGCATAGTCGACCGTGGCGGCGCTCGGCAGGGGCAGCTCGACGCCGCGCTCGGTGAGTACCTCGTTGAGCACGCCGATAGCATTGAGGGTCTTGGGGTAGCCGATGTAGGGCTGGCACTGGTAGATGACCTCGCGCAGCTGCACGGGAGTGGCGCCGACATTGAGGGCGGCGGCCGCGTGTGCGCGCAGCTGCGGCAGGGTCTGCATGGAGGCCAGGCAGGTCACGGTGATCAGCTCGCGCTCGACGTCGGTGAGGATGCCGACGGAGAAGACCTCACCGAAGATGTGGTTCTGCAGGGTCTCCATGAGCTCGGGGTCGGTGGGGCTGGGCTCGGGGGCGGAGCCGAACAGGCGGGTGAAGGTCTCGATCGCCTCGGGGGTCAGTGCCACGGTGTCTCCTTGTGCTTGTGGTTGGCGCTTGGTGCTGGCGGTTGTCGGCTTGTGTCTCTGGGTCCGGTTGCGGGCGGCCGGGCCGCCGGGCGGGGCCACCTGGGCCGCCCCGGTCGGTCGGGGACGTCGGTGGCGGGCGACGGCGTCGTCGTCGGGCCCGATCATGATCCTGCCACCGCCCGGGCCCCGCCCGGCGCCGGTACGCGGCGTCAGACGGGGCCCAATGATGCCTGGCAGATTAGGGCCCGAGCAGGCAGAGCGCGGAGGGGCTCAGACCTCCGGGGCGGGGGCGACGTCACCCAGTAGGTGAGCCATGCGCACCACCCGGGCGGCCTGCTTCTCGAGCTCGGCGCGGGTCAGCGTCACGGCCGCGCCCTCGCCGCGCAGGGCCGCCAGAATGTCCTGCCGGTCGGCCTCACAGCCGGGCATGAACAGCTCGTTGCCGGCCTTCACGGTGGCCGAGGCGGTGGCGCGCGGGTACTTCAGGTCCGTGCGGGCCATGGAGTCGACCACCCAGTCGGTCATCACCAGGCCCTCAAAGCCCCACTCCTCGCGCAGAATGGTCTCCAGCAGGTCGGCCGACTCGGAGGTGTGCACACCATTGATCAGGTTGTAGGAGGTCATGAGCGCGTGGGGCTGGGCCTCAAGGATAACGATCTCGAAGCTGCGCAGGTACAGGTCGCGTGCGGCCCGCTGGGAGATGTGGCTGTTGGAGTTCAAGCGGTTCGTCTCCTGATTGTTGAAGGCGAAGTGCTTGACGGTTACGGCCCGCCCCGCGTGGGCCTGGACACCGCGGGTGATGCCGGCGGCCACGCGCCCGGCCAGCAGCGGGTCCTCAGACATGTACTCGAAGTTGCGTCCGCACAGGATGGTGCGGTGCAGGTTGAAGGCCGGGGCCAGCCACAGGTGGGCGCCGAAGTGGTCCATCTCCGCGCCGACCAGGTCGCCATAGGCGGCGGCCAGCTCGGGGTTCCAGGACTGTGCGATGGCCGTGCCGATCGGAATGGCGGTGGCGTACTGCTCGTAAGTGCGCTCCGGCGTGCGCGGCGCGGGGGTCGCGTCACCGCCGAGGGCGGCAATGGACTCATCGTCCATGAGTTCGGCGAACAGGCCGCCCAAGGCCTCACCGAGCGCGAAGGGCCCATTGGCGTCCACACCCACCTGGGGCGACAGGCGCAGGCCGGCGGGGCCGTCGGGCATGACCAGCGAGGGCAGCCCCTCGAAGCGGGTGGTGGTCTGACCGGCGGCGCCGACGAGTGCCTGTGAGGCCTGGCCGATGATGGACTGCTTCTCGGCGTCGTCGCTGTAGTCACCCAGGACGATGTATGACAGTTCGTCGTCGGAAAGGGTCTTCACATATTCGAGGGCGTCGGTGAGGTCAACGGGGACCTGGGTGTCCTCGCGGCGCAGGTCGGCGGCGGCCACAGTCAGCCGCGGGAGGTCGGCGGGCACCTCGACGGCGACCGGTGCGGCCGGCTTGAAGTCGGTGAAGCCGGTGTCTCCCAAGGCGTTGTGGAGCTGGCGGACGATCGCCGTCTCCGGCAGTTCGACGACGGCGGCGGGCACCGTGTTGCGACTGGAGACACCCACGCGCACGACGTAGTCGCCTGCCTCCAGAACGGTGGCGGCCTTGGCGGCGTCGTAGGAGGCGATGTCAGTCAAGTCGAAGGTCACGGTGACGTCTTCGGAAGCACCTGCGGCGAGCTCGCCGGTCTTGGTGAAGCCTGCCAGGACCTGGTAGGGCTGGTCGAGGTCACCGGCGGGCACGGACACGTAGACCTGGACGACCTCCTTGCCGGCGGTGGCGCCAGAGTTGGTGACGGCGGTCTTGACAGTGACCTCAGAGCCGGAGACGCCGACTTCGGGGGCGCCGACCGTGAAGGTGGTGTAGCCCAGGCCGAAGCCGAAGGGGAAGATCGGGGCGGTACCCACTGAGTCGAAGTAGCGGTAGCCCACGTAGACACCCTCGCGGTAGTGGGTATCGTCCGGGTCACCGAAGTCGCCCTCGGTGGAGTAGTCCTCCCAGGCGGCCCAGGTGGTGGACAGCTTGCCGGAGGGGTAGCTCTTACCGAGCAGAACGTCGGCGAAGGCATCACCGATCGCGGCACCCAGCTGGGAGAGCAGGAGGATGTTGTTCACGTCCTTGACCGGCGTCAGATCGACGACGCCGCCGACGTTGAGCACCAGCAGGAACTTCTCGAACTTTGCGGCAAGCGCGGTAATGTCGCGGATCTCGGAGTCGGTGAGTTTGACGTCGCCGGCCTCGGGGCGGCGGTCATTGCCCTCGCCGGAGTCGCGGGCGACGACATAGACGGCAGCCTCACCATCGCCGTCAAGCGGGAGGTCGAAGGCCGGTGCGGGCTCGACGGCACCCATGCCGAAGAAGACGGCCGGCTGGCCCGCCGCCTTGGCCCGGGCCTTGAGGTCCGCGACGAAAGTCTTGTGGTTCTCCTCGGCGACGCCGTCGTAGGCGTCGAGCCAGGACTTGGTGGTGACGGTGAAGCCGGCGTTCTCGAGGCCTTCCTCAAGGGAGACCACGTGGCGGGAGTTGACGTCGCCACTGCCGGTGCCGCCCTTGATGGTGCGCCGCGCGCCGGCCCCATACAGGGCAAGGCGACCGGGCGCAGCGAGGGGGAAGGATCCGTCGGTCTTGAGTAGCACCATGGATTCAGGTGCCCCCGTGCGCACCGTTGCCAGGTGGTCAATCTCATACTGGTTCATGTTCTGCTCCACTGTGAGCCCCTTCTGTCAGGCCAGGTTGTATGCGTGCTCACCGGAGAGCACCGCCGACCACAATCCTACCGCTCGGTCCATTGTTTGTGAAGAGAGGAGTCGCGGGCACCACACAGAAGGAATCAGCCATTCATGTACGATGTACGATGTCCGAAATCGGACTTACGAACCAGTGAGGAGCCGCATGACCACCGATCTGATGGAGCTGCAACAGGCGATCAACGCCATGGTCAAACGCACCGAGGATGCCTATCACCGAGCCGCGCGGGCGGCGGGGCTGTCAGACGCCGCCTTCGACATCCTCTACGCGCTGCGCATCGCCGGGGAGGGTTGCTCACAGAGCCGGCTGAGCGAGCTGTGCTTCACCCGCAAGCAGACGGTCAACTCCGCCATCAAACGGATGCAGGAGGACGGCACGGTGCGCCTGGAGTCCGGGCCCGGCCGAGCCACCCACGTCTACCTGACCGAGCAGGGCCACACACTGATCGCCGAGCACGTCATTCCCGTGATCAATGCCGAGTTGACTGCTCTGGCCTGCATGCCCGCGCAGGCACGCGCCGCACTGTCCGCCGCCCTGTCCGAGTACACGCACGCCCTGATTGAGGAACTCGACGCCATCGGAGGCATTTGAGATCCATGGACATGTCACGTCACTTCGGCGCATGCGCCCTCTTGCGCTTCACGCTGCCCTCCATCGCAATGATGATCTTCACCTCGGTGTACGGGGTGGTGGACGGCCTGTTCGTCGCGAACTTCGCCGGCACGACGGCACTGGCCGCCGTTACGCTGATCATGCCGTTCGTCATCATCCTGGGCACTCTTGGCTTCATGATGGGTTCGGGAGGCAGTGAACTCATCGCCCACACCCGCGGCCGCGGTCACGGCGACCTGGCCAATCGGTACTTCTCCATGATCGTCTACGTGACGTTGGGCGCCGGTATCGCACTGGCACTCCTCGGGGCAGTGCTCATGCGGCCGGTCGCCCAACTGCTGGGGGCATCCGGCCAACTGCTGGATCTGTGTGTACTGTACGGGCGGATCCTGATGATCTCACTTCCGGCCTACATGCTACAGTACGCCTTTCAGACCTTCGCCTCCACCGCGGGCAGGCCCCGGCTCGGCCTGTACGTGACCCTCGCGGCCGGAATGACCAACATGGTGCTGGACCTGCTGTTTGTAGGCATCCTCGGGTGGGGTGTGGCCGGAGCGGCCTGGGCCACCGTCGCCTCGGAACTCATCGGCGGTCTAGTACCACTGATCTGGTTCGCCCGCCCCAACAGCAGCCCCCTGCGTTTGGGCCGCCCGACCAAGAAGCTGGCCGCACTGGTCCGGGTCTGTGTCAACGGTTCCTCTGAGATGATGGCCGCGGTGGCGATCTCGGTGGTGAGCATCGTCTACAACCTGCAGTTGCTGAAGTACATCGGCCAGGACGGGGTTGCCGCCTACGGCGTGGTCATGTACATCAGCATGATCTTCACCGCGGTATTCGCAGGGTTCTGCATGGGTGCGGCCCCGCTGATGAGCTATCAGCACGGCGCCGCCAATGATGTGGAGAAGCGCAGCCTGATGCGCACGTCATTGACCATCCTCGGCGTGGCCGGGGCGTTGATGCTGCTCATCTCCCAGCTGCTCGCACACCCGTTGGCCCGCATCTTCACCGGCTACGACCACGATCTCATGCAGCTGACCGAAACCGCACTGCGTATCTTCTCGATCGCTTTCCTCCCCATGGGCGTGAGCACATACGGCTCGTCCTTGTTCACAGCCCTCGGCAACGGCCTCGTCTCGGCGGCCCTGGCAGCGGGGCGTACCCTCGGCCTGGAGGTCGGCGCGGTACTACTGCTCCCACTGCTGTTCGGCCCTACGGGGATCTGGGCCTCGATCATCGTTGCGGAGACGATGGCGGCACTGGCAGTGGGCCTGCTCATCATGTGGCTGGGACCCCGGTACGGACTCCGCGACCGCACAACCGCCCCCGCGGCGCAGATTAACAAACCCGTGCCAAACGCCCTGGCGTCCTGATCCTCCAACCGCGAGAGACAACATGAACAGCGCCCGCCGGCTCGCCAACTCAACCTGCGGTTGAGCCGGCGGGTGCGGGCGGACCCACTTACGAATTCCGTGCTCAACGGACACGTGCTACCGCTCCGCCAGCCAGACCCGCCATCATCATGATCGCGACGCCGACAGGCGTGCCGCCGAATCCGGCGAAGACCAACGCGCAGCAGATCAGGCGCAAACACCTCGAAAGTAGGCTAATGCACATGAAGCACACGGTAGGGCGCAACATCTCCAGGCTACGGCTCTCACGTGGCATGACTCAGGAGCAGCTCGCGAAGCGAATGGGCGTCACCCCGCAGGCGGTCAGCAAGTGGGAGAACGACTTGAACTACCCGGACGTGGCCACGCTGCCCGCCCTGGCGGCACTGCTCGGCACAAGCGTCGATGCATTGTTGACGGTGCCGAACGATGGCGCTGTGCCTGCCGCCGGCCCGACGCCGTCGCCAACATCTCCCCCGCCGGCTCCATCTCCTATTTCCGCCCCTTCGGTGCGGTCACCCGAACCAGCCGCCTCCACCGACTTCGCCCTGGTACGCCCCGAGCCCGTCGTAGAGCAGCAGCGGTCCCGCAGTATGGCCGGGCGCAGCCTCCACATCCAGGTCCGGGGTCCACAGGACAATGTCAACCTGGCCTTCCCCATGCAGGCGATCTCCGCCTTGGCGGGCATCATCGCCACCGTGCCGCACGTACGCACTGCCGTCGCAGCCCGGGACATCGACCTCGACGCGATACTGACAACCTCCTTCAGCGCGTTGAGCAGCAATGGCCCCAGCACCCTGATTGACGTCACCGATGATGAGGATCACGTGCGCATCTGGGTGGACTAGCCCGGCACCTGAACCTATCTTCCGCCATGATTCGTCGGTGCCATTGGATGGGTTCAAAATGTCCAAAACCATCATAAACGAGCCAGCCACACCGAGAGAACCACTGGAATCATGCGGTTGTGGAGCCGGATCGTAGCGCCGAATCCGACGTTTGCGCCGATTTCGGACATTCTTCGGCCTCGTCGGCCAAGCGACCGGGCCGCAGCACCACTTCAACCGATCTCGGCACGTAACTTGGCTCTTCTGGTTTGTGGGCGATGGTGGTTCGGGTTAGGGCTGCGATGCAGTGGTCGTTGTCTGGCGGGGAAGGTCGTGTTCGGGTCGGCGAGGTCGTACTCGTGCGCACATGGTCATACTCGGGCGGTCGGGCGAGGTCGTTCTGGGGCTTGGGAGGACGTCTTCGGGCCTACGAGGTCGTATTCGACTACCCCACGCCGGTCGAATACGACCTCATCCGCCCCAAACCCTCCACATTCGGGAGGGTTTCGGGCTGAAAAGGACGTGTTCGCCGATCCCGGGACGTTTTCGGGTAGATGAGGTCGTCTTGGCCGAACCCGGGACGTTCTCGGGCCGACGAGGACGTTCTCGAGCTCGTGGCCGTTGGCAGTTGACGACTCGTTGGAATCACCTGGATCAAGCAGTTCCCGGGTCACGGTGGCGGCCATCGACGGCGCCGGCCAGTGATTCCACTGACTCCAGCACTTCTAATGCCACGCCCCAGGCACCCCCGGGCGCGAACCTGGCCGCCGCAGGGGGGAGCAAGCTTTGCGCGTACTCACTCGTACGCCCCGCAGAACGCTGCGTGACGCTTCATCACGAACCACGACGGTTCGGCAGTTAGCACCAACGATTCGGCATTGAACCGCGACGGATCGTGGAGTAGACGCACGAACCGTCGTCGGGACGCGCGAACCCTCACACAAAGGGACGAACCGCCGCACCCGATCCACCGCGCCCCACCATCGCCCACCGAGATTCGCTTCGACCCATCCCGCTCCCACCCGCCCATCGCACCTCCCGGAACACGCACACAACCGGCAATCCAGACACACCAACCCTCAACCCGCCACACCCCCAAATCGGAAGATCCCGTAACTTCTACCGATCTCGGCGGTGGGAGCGGTGGGAGCGGCGGGAAGCGACTCAGCCGACCCGGCCGCGCACCCAGTCGAAGACATCCGTGGCCTCACTGCGACCGCCCGGGCGCAGCAGCAGGTAGAAGGTGGCGTGCGCCATGGCATCCCGGATGGGGGCGACCGCGCGGTCCGAGGCGAGTGCCGACAGTGCTGGCGCGTCGGAGATGAAGTGGGGCAGCGGCGAACTCTTGACCAGCTGCTCGAAGACGCCGCGGTCCTCCTGCACCACGAACTGGGAGTGGGGCAGGTAGCGGTCGCAGCGCTCCCGCCAGAAGCCGATATCAGCCAGGAGCAGGAAGGTCTCCCCGTCCAGTTCCGCGGTCGTCACCTGCTCGCGGTCCGCGAGCGCATGCCCAACGGGCAGAGCGACGGACAGGTTCTCCACCATGAGCCAGGCCGAACGCACGGTCGGCAGCGGATGGGGACGCAGCGAGATGCCCAGGTCCAACTCGCCGCTCACAACACCCTCCTCGACCTCCACCCTGCTGAGGCTCTGCGAGGTGAGCACCAGGCCGGGGAAGCGCTCGATGATCAGTGAGGTCAGCCGCCACAGGGGCGCGGGGGCGACCGTGCCGACGCGCAGGGCCCGGGTGCGGCGGGCGACGTCATCAAGAGCGGTGCGCAGAGCCTGCTCCTCGCGCAGAAGCCGCCCGGCATGCTCCAGAGCCACACGGCCCGCCTCTTTGAGCACCAGGCGCCGCCCCGGACGGTCGAAGAGCGGCTGGCCGAGCTCTGCCTCCAGCCGCTGCAGCGAGCGACTGAGGGCCGGCTGAGACAAGTGCAGGGTGCGTGCGGCGGCACGGAGGGTGCCCTCGCGCGCGATCGCCTCCAGCTGGCGCAGCTGCTCGAAATCCACCAGTCCTCTCCCCCTGCTTATGCGCTTGACGCATCAAGAGTTCCGATATTGGCATTTTACATCCGCACCCCTGGGGTGAAAACTTATGCACAGCGGGACGGCATTGAGCTGGTCCCGAAGCAAGTCCCAGGAGCACACCATGACCACCATCCCGTCCTTCACCATGAACAACGGCAGCGACATCCCGGCGCTGGGCTACGGCGTCTTCCAGATGACCTCAGACCAGGTGCGCGAGCACCTGCCGCAGGCCCTAGAGCTCGGCTACCGACACATCGACACGGCCAACGCCTACTTCAACGAGGTCGCCGTCGGCCAGGTGGTGCGCGATGCGATCGCCGCCGGCACCGTGAAGCGTGAGGACCTGTTCATCACCACCAAGTTGTTCCCGCAGTCCTATCCCTATGAGCAGGCCGTCAAGGACATCGACGCCACCCTGGAGCGCCTGGGCCTGGACTACGTTGATCTGCTGCTGTTCCACCAGCCCTACGGCGAGTACACCTCCGGCTGGAAGGCCATGGAGGAGGCCGTGGCCGCGGGCAAGGTGCGCTCCATCGGCCTGTCCAACTTCCCCATCGCCAAGTTCCAGGAGGTCCTGGACGTCGCCAGCATCAAGCCGGCCGTCAACCAGGTGGAGGCCCACCCACGCTGGAACCAGCACGAGCTGAAGGCGCAGATGGACCGGGCCGCCGGGACCGAGGTCTTGGTGGAGGCCTGGTACCCGCTCGGCCACGGCGACAAGAGCCTGCTGGAAGAGCCCGCGATCACTGCCGCCGCGCAGCGGACGGGCGCCACTGCTGCCCAGGTGATCCTGGCCTGGCACCTGGCGGAGAAGAACATCACCTTCCCCAAGACCCTCAACCCCGCCCACATGGCAGACAACCTCGCCGCCCTCGACGTGAAGTTGACGGAGGCGGAAATCGCTGCGATCAACGAGATCCCGCAGGCCCCCTACTACGTGGTCCCGGATGAGCCGCCCGCCTTCACGACGACGGTCATGGACTACTCCCAGCAGGCCTGACCCGTCCGAGCCTGGCCGGTCGCCACGGCGTCGGCCGGCCGCCGAATTCGGCACCCAACGACTCAAGACCCGCATCAGGAGAGAAACCCATGACCACCACCGTCCCCACCAAGACCCTCAACAACGGCGTCGAGATGCCCGTGCTCGGCTACGGCGTCTTCCAGACCCCGCCCGATGAGACCGAGCGCTGCGTGAGCGAGGCCCTCGAGGTCGGCTACCGGCTCATCGACACCGCCCAGGCCTACGGCAACGAGGAGGGCGTCGGCGCGGCCGTCGCGAAGAGCGGCCTGCCGCGCGAGGAGGTGTTCATCACCTCCAAGATCTGGGTGTCCAACATGAACTACGAGCGCGCCACCGCCTCCATCGACGAGTCGCTGGAAAAGCTCGGCACCGACCACATTGACCTGATGCTGCTGCACCAGGCGATGGGCGACTACCCGGGCGCCTACCGGGCCATGGAGGACGCCTACAAGGTCGGCAAGCTGCGCGCCATCGGCGTGTCCAACTTCTACCCCGAGCGCCTGGTGGATGTGGCCGCACTGGCCGAGATCACGCCGGCCGTCAACCAGATCGAGACGCACCCCTTCCGCCAGGCCGACGCCGCGCACGCGGTCATGGCCGAACTCGGCGTGGTGCACGAGGCGTGGGCGCCCTTCGCCGAGGGGCAGAACAACATCTTCGCCAACCCGGTCCTCGCCGAGATCGGCGCCAAGTACGGCAAGAAGCCCGGCCAGGTGATCCTGCGGGCCCTGATCCAGAAGGACGTCGTGGTCATCCCGAAGTCCACGCACCGCAACCGCATGGAGGAGAACTTCGACGTCTTCGACTTCGAACTGACCGAGGAGGACCTGGCGACCTTCTCCGCCCTGGACGACGGCACGCTGCCGCGCATCTTCGACCACTACGACCCGAAGGTCGTGGGCTGGCTGCTGCGCGACATGGTCAAGCAGCAGATCGGCGGCGGCTCGCTGTACTGAACGCGTTGCGCAGCGCACCGGGGTGCATGACGACGAACGCCGCTGATGCTGAAGCGCCGAGGACTTTGCCGCACCGCCGCAACCGTGGTGGCCGCACTGGCGGCCGCCACGGGCTGCTCGCGCACGACGCCGTCGACCGCGCGAACGGCGGCGGCCCGCGCGACGGATACGACAGGCGCAGAAGGTGACTGGGCCGTGAACAGCAGCACACTCATCGCGGACGTCATCGACAACCCGCTGTTGGATGACTACGGGCGCTTCCTGCACCGTCGAGGGGACGGTCGCGACGGCGACGGTCGCCCCGGCCCTCAGCCAGTGTCTGTTCCTGTGGGAGGAGACGGGCGCACCCGCCACCACTACGGCGAGCGGCTCGGGTTACGACCCCGCCGGTTTCCGCCCCACGGTGACGAGTGTGCCCGCGGCCGGGGACACGGCCAGGGGTGCCGTGCTGCTGTGCGCCGGCGGCGCCTTCGCCCTGCGCGGGGACAACTCCGACTGCGACCCGACCGCCGCAGAGCTTTCCGCACGCGGCTATCACTGCTTCGTGGTCGACTACCGGGTGCGGCCATACACGCAGGCCGAGGCCGGAGTGGACCTGGCCCGCGCCATCCGCTTCGTGCGCGCCCACGCCGACGACTACGGCCCGCCCAACCCGCAGCACATCGCCCTGGGCGGCTACTCCGCCGGCGGCATCCTGTGCGGGGAGACGATCCTGAACTGGTCGGGAAGCGCCTCCCCCGCCGAACTCGACGCCGACTACACGCCGGACGCGCTCGACTCCGTGAGCGCCGACGCCGCCGCGACGGCGATGATCTACTCCTTCTACGGGAGATTGTCGGTGGCCGAGTTCGCCCCGGACCGCCTGACCGGCGTGGTGCCGAGCTACTACTGCTACGGCACCCGCGACCCGTTCTACGACCAGTTCGAGGAGCAGGTGGAGGTCATGGCCGCCCGGGCGCCACGGTCCACGCCTGCGTGCTCGACGGCTGGCCCCACGGCTTCGGCGCCGAGGGCGGCTGGATCGAGGAGTACGACGACTTCATGCAGCAGGCCTTCGCGACCGCCTGACTGCCGTCATCCCCGCACTGTTGGAGGCCCTGGCCTATCGGCCGGAGGTATACATCAGCCTGATGACCTCCATCTACACCTCCCACCCGTCTGGCGAGTCCTGGGACTGGAAGCACCGCGCCGAGCGGACCGCGTCGAGCCCCTCTACTCCGAGTGCACGGCCGGCGACCAGACGGCCCAGACCTGATTGGGACCGCCTTCGGCGCGGGCGACCTGCCGGCCCTGCATCGGGGTCGGGGCCTGGAGCCAGCTCGAGCTGGTCTCCTACAACGTGCCCGAGGTCATGGGCTGGTTGTTCCAGTAACCCGTGTAGGGCGCGCCACCTATAGGGTTGTGCCGACGGCCGTCGAGCAGCGGCGTCTTGAAAACGGAGGGGACGAGAATGCGTACGCGGCACCTGGGAACTCTGGAGGTCTCCGAGATCGGTATGGGTTGCATGGGCCTGTCCCACGGCTACGGGCACATCCCGCCCGAGGCGGAGTCGGTCGCGGCGATCCGCGCCGCCTTTGAAGCCGGCTGCACCTTCTTCGACACCGCCGAGGCCTACGGACCGAACCTCGATCCGGCCAACCGGGGCCACAATGAGCGCATCGTCGGCAAGGCGGTCACACCCTTCCGGGATGACGTCGTCCTGGCCACCAAGCTGCATCTGCCCACCGAGGAAGTGCGGGTCGACGGCGTGGTGGCCACGCTGCGCCACCACCTGGTGGCCTCCCTCGCGCGCCTGGGTACCGACCGCGTCGACCTGTACTACCTGCACCGCGTCAACCCCGAGGTGCCGGTTGAGGAGGTGGCCGACGGCATGGGCCGCCTCATCCAGGAGGGGCTGATTCGCGGCTGGGGCCTGTCCCAGGTGGATGTGCCGGTCATCCGCGCCGCCCACGAGGTGACGCCCGTGACCGCCGTGCAGAACATCTACTCCATGGTTGAGCGCGGCATTGAGGCGGAGGTCCTGCCGTACTGCGCGGAGCAGGGCATCGGCGTCGTCCCCTTCTCCCCCATCGCCTCCGGGCTGTTGTCCGGGAAGGTCACCACGGCCACACAGTTCGAGACCCACGACGACGTGCGCAACCTGGTGCCGCAGCTGCGTCCCGAGAACCTGGCAGCCAACCAGCCGATCGTGGACCTGCTGGCACGCTTCGCCGCCGAGAAGAACGCCACCTGCGCCCAGATCAGCCTGGCGTGGATGCTCGCGAAGTGGCCGCATGTGGTGCCGATTCCGGGTTCGAAGCGCAAGGAACAGATCCTGGAGAACCTCGGCGCCGTCGATGTCCCGCTCACGGACGCGGAGCTGGACCGGCTGGAGGCGGCGCTGGACGCCGTCGAGGTTCACGGGCACCGCGGCTTCGACGAGTACGAGGGGCGCAGTTTCCTACGCGGCTCTCGCTGAGGCCGACGGCGCCCTGCTACACCGAGGAGAATCCGTGCACTACTTGATCGACGAGTCACTGACTCCGTGCGACCCGAAGGAACTGCGCAACACGGACACACAGTTCGCCGCCGTGCTGACTCCCGATCAGTGGGCCCAGCGCCGCAGCACCTTCGAGCTGGGCATCGACATCGACTCGCCTTCACGCTGGATGACAAGGGCGTGGTCCTCATCGACGCCCAGGAGATGGCCGCGGGCGCCTCGGAGCGCATCAACGATATGCGCTCCGCTGACGCTCATCGTCGGCTGGTACGGGATGAACTGCGAGCACACGCCCGAGCTCACGTGGCCATGGAGCTATCCGGCTGTCGCGGTCCGGAGCGTTCTGGTGGTCATCGGCTGTATCTCCTTCTTCAAGCACCGCAAGTGGCTGTGACAGCCATAAACGGCGCTTCCGGGAGGCACTGGCGGGAACTGCCAAAAGTGGGAGGCCCGGCGTAGTGTGCCTATCAACGCGCAATGCGGCGCCGGTGGCCGCGGCGCGTTACCCGTGCCTGTCCGGGCACGCCACTCTCGCCTGTCTCGGCGTAGAGACACCAGGACAACACGCCTAATCAACATCTCAGCATCAAGCGAACGCCGGAACCGGAGGAAACCACCATGACCACCATCGCCATCATCGGCGGCGGCCCGGGACTCGGCCGCGCCGTCGCCCGCCGCTTCGGACGAGAGGGCTTCGACGTCGCCCTGATCTCCCGCAGCCGCCAGCACCTGGACGAGCGGGTCGCCGCCCTGAGTGCCGACGGCGTCAACGCCCGCGGCTACGTCGCCGACGGCCGCGACGGCGAGGCGCTGGCCCGGGCCCTGGCCGACGCCGCCCGCGAGCTCGGCCCCATCGAGGTGCTCCAGTGGAGCCCCGTGCCGGCCCGCGAGTTCATGAAGCCCGTGCTGGAGACCAGCGCCGAGGACCTGGTCGGCCCCATCGAGATGTCCGTCTACGGCCCCGTCAACGCCGTGCGCCAGGTGCTGCCGGGCATGCGTGAACTCGGCCGCGGCACGATCCTGCTGATCAACGGCGGCTCCGCCGTCCGTCCGGGCCCGAACGTCACCGGCACCTCGGTCGCCTTCGCCGGAGAGAGCGCCTACGGGCAGCTCCTTCACGACGCGCTCGCCCCGGAGGGGATTCACGTCGCCCAGTTGATCATTCCGCGTGGTATCGGCGGCGGTAGGCCCTCCCACGAGCCGGAGGCTCTGGCCGACCGCATCTGGGAGCTGCACGCACAGCATGACGGCGACTTCCGCACCTTCGTCGAGCCCATGGACGCCTGACCGGACAGCCCGAACCTGTCCGACCCACCTGGCCGGGTGTATCCCGACCCGATGCCTGCGTCATCGGAATGGTTGCCCGCCCGGGAAACCGGGGCGGCACGATGGTGGGGAACCACCCGGCGGCAACCGGCGGGTTCCCCGAGGCAGACGGCTCAGTTGAACCACCTGCTGAGGGCATCCACAAGGACACCAATGGCCCAGATCAGATGAGCGAGCGCTTCGTTCGAACACTTCGCTCAGCTGCCGGGCCATTCCCTTGCCCTTGCAGACTTTGGCATGTCGGCCACGCTTCCCCCCTGAGCACGAGCCCCCAACCGCACCGCGAGCTGCGCATTCGCACGATCCACTCCTCGCTCATGATCGAGGGCAATGCGGCGCTTCGTGTTTGAGGGTGCGGTGGTTCGGGCCCGCGGGTGGTTATGTTCGGGGCGCTGTTCGGCGCGCACCGGCCCGACTAGGTGGTCGTGTTCGGGCGTGGGGGTCGTTTTCGTGCCGGCGAGGACGTTCTGGAGCTGACGAGGACGTCGTCGGGCCGGCGAGGACGTTCTTATGAGCCGGCGTGCCTGGCCGTCGTGGTTCAGTGCGTACACCCCAGCTCCCGTCCATCGCACCGCCTACAGCGCCGCCGGGACACACGCGCCCACCACCACCCGGCCAACCACCGCTCCCGGCCCACCACATCCCCGAGCACGAAGAGCCTTTACGCCCGACGACGAACCCTCTCTTCGCGAGGGCATGGAGGCCGGCGGCGCGAGCGCCCGAGGTGGGGCGGCGTCACGGACGTAGAGCCACTGGGATCAAGGCCAGAGCCCGATCATTGGGTACGCCCCTTCAGCCTCTACTACGCCAGTTAGACCTCCGCTGAAGGGCCCAGAACCCTTCAACAAACACCTAACCGGCGTACTAAACCCCAAACCGGCGTAGTAAACGACGTCACCGCTGAGCACACGAGCGAACCGACTCCCGGCTCCACCCACACCCTCAAACGCGAAACGCCGGCAATGCCCTCTCAGAAGACGCCGTCACGGCGATCATCGACGGCAAACGCGTGCTCGGGCCCTCCCGGGAAATTCGCGAGGTCGAAAATGCCCGCCGCGTATACGAACTCATGGGCCAGCTGGATCCATACTCGATCACCGATCTCCTGCGGGCCCATGGCGCGATGATGGACGGGCTCATTGAAGACGCCGGTCGGCTGCGCAATGCGAATGCCGGTGTCTTCGACGGAGATCGGCTCATCCATGCGAGCACGCCCGCTGCCTACGTGCCCGAGGTCATAGCCGAGCTGTTCGACTGGATGCGGCACACCGACCTCCACCCGCTACTCGTTTCCTGCATCTTCCACTACGAGTTCGAGTTCATTCATCCCTTCACCGATGGCAATGGCCGGACCGGGCGGTTGTGGCACACAATGCTGCTGTCCCGTTGGCGCCCAGTCCTGGGGTGGCTGCCGACTCAGACAGTGATCCGCAACCGGCAGCGGGAGTATTACGCGACGCTCGCCCATTCGAACGCCGTGGGCACCTGCGAGGACTTTGTCGCTTTTATGCTCACCGTGATTCGCCAGGCGCTGATGCCGTATGCGAAGCCCTCTGCGCAAACCGTCGCGGACAGCCGCGAGGAGCGGGCGCTGAGCTTCTTCTTGGGGAACCCGACGGCGACCGTCGCCGACCTGGCCGACCTCCTCGGCTGCTCCCGCCGGACCGCCGAACGCGTCGTCGCCGACCTGCGCACCTCCGGCCGCCTGCGGCGCGAGGGCGGCTCCCGGGCGGGCCGCTGGCGGGTCACGGACGCGGACTAGACGCTAGACGTTACTGCGTGGCCCTCGTAGGCGCGGGCGCGGCCCCGCCAGTGCAAAGTTGCGTAGGTCCAAAACGCGGGGACCCTCACACACGTGGAACGCGGTCCAAAGTGGGCTCGCCCACACGGGTATCGAGGTACTCGCGCACGCGCTTGCGGCGGTGCATGGCCACATAGTGGCGCTCGATCTCCCCGGTGTACACCTGGCGGGGCCGGCCGATGCGCTTGGCCGGGTCGCTCATCATCTCCCGGTACTGGGCGATCCATCCGGGCAGGCGCCCCAGCGCGAACAACGGGGTGAACATCTTCGTGGGGAAGCCCATCGCCTGGTAGATCAGGCCCGTGTAGAAGTCGACGTTCGGGTACAGGCTGCGGGAGATGAAGTAGTCATCGGACAGGGCAACCTCCTCCAGCTCCATGGCGATCTCCAACTTACGGTCCCCGTCCTGAGAGCCCAGTCGGGTGAGCACCTCATGGGCGGTGGCCTTGACCAGGGCGGCGCGCGGATCGTAGTTCTTGTAGACGCGGTGCCCGAAGCCCATCAGGCGTACCCCGTCCTCCTTGTTCTTCACCTTGCGGACGAACTCTGCGGTGCTCATACCCTCGGACTGGATGGTGTCGAGCATGCGCAGCACGGCCTCGTTAGCGCCGCCGTGCAGCGGCCCGGACAGGGCGCCCACACCGGCGGCCACGGAGGCGTACATATTGGCATCGGAGGAGCCCACCAGCCGTACGGTGGAGGTGGAGCAGTTCTGCTCATGGTCGGCGTGCAGGATCAGCAGCATGTCCAGGGCACGCACCACGGTGGGGTCGATGTCGCTGACCTGGTAGGGCATGCCGAAGGTCATGTTGAGGAAGTCCTCAACGTAGCCGCGTTTGGGGTCGGGGTACAGCAACGGCAGCCCGATCGCGCGGCGGGCAATGTAGCTGATCATCGTCGGCATTTTGCTCAGCAGCAGGACGGTGGCCAGCTCGGTTTCGTAGGGGTCGTGCGGATTGAGAGTGTCCTCGTAGTAGGTGGCCAGGCCCGCAATGCCCGCCTGCAGGATGGCCATGGGATGCCCGGAAGAAGGGAAGGAGGTGAAGAAGCTGCGGAAGTCCTCGTGCAGGAGGCGGTGACGGCCTATGCGCCGCTCGAAGCGTTCGAAGGTCTCGGGGTCGGGCAGCTCCCCGTTGATCAACAGGTAGGCGACCTCCAGGAAGGTGGAGGACTTAGCCAGCTCCTCAATCGGGTAGCCGCGGTAACGCAGGATGCCCGCGGCGCCGTCGATGTAGGTGATCGCGGAGGTGCAGGCGGCGGTGTTGGTGAAGCCGGGGTCGAGCGTGACCAGGCCCGTGGTTCCCAGCAGTTTTCCGACGGCGAGCCCGTCGGAGCCGTCGGTGGCGAGCGCGCGCGGTAGTTCCAGGCTCGTCTCGCCGACGGTGAGCATCCCGGGGGCGTCCTGGGTGCTGGGATCGGTGGGCGTTTCGGTCATGAGTGTCTCCTTGCTGGCGACGGCGGGCCGCGGGGGCGGCCCCGGACCTGTCTGTCCGGAACCATACCGGCCCAAGAGCGCCGTCGTCGCCCCGGAGCCCGCCGACGGCGCGGTGGGGCAACCCGTTTCCCCTGCGCCGTCGGCGTTCTCACACAGGAGACTTCACCGCGGCGCCGTCTGCGCTACAGCTCCTTTCCATTGGAGGCGATCACGCGCCGGTACCAGTCGAAGGACTGCTTGCGGGTGCGGTTGTAGGTGCCGTTGCCCTCGTCGTCGGCGTCGACGTACACGAACCCGTACCGCTTGCCCATCTCGCTGGTGGACATCGACACCAGGTCGATGCAGCCCCAGGGTGTGTACCCCATGAGTTCGACGCCGTCGTCGATCGCCCTGCCCATCTCACGGATATGGCGGCGCAGGTAGTCGATACGGGCGTCATCCCGGATACTCCCGTCCGCGTCCGGCGTCTCGCGGATGCCCACCCCGTTCTCCACAATGAACAGCGGCAGCCGGTACTTGTCATACAGGGAGACGAGCGAGTAGCGCAGGCCCTCGGGGTCTATCTGCCAATTCCACTCGTTTACCTCCAGGTACGGGTTCTTCACCCCGGAGGACAGGTTGCCACTGACCCGCTCATGCTCCCCCTCGTCCCGGGCGGACACGAGCGACATGTAGTAGCTGAATGACAAGAAGTCGACGGTTCCGGCCGCAAGCTCGGCCCGGTCGGCATCGACGACGTCGACATGCAGCCCCTTACGGGTCCAGTAGCGTTCCACCCACCGCGGGTACTCGCCGTGCACGTGAACGTCCGCCGCCATCTCGTTGTCCCGGTTGGTGTGCTGCGCCAGCAGTTGATCCTGTGGGTGGGCGGTGAGCGGATAGTGCAGCAGCTTGGTGAGCATGCATCCCATCCGGGCGTCGGGGACAAGCTCGCGCAGAAGGCGGGTGGCGCGAGCCGAGGCGAGGAGCTGGTGGTGCAGCGCCTGATAACAGACCTCTTCCAGGTTCATGCCTTCGAACTGTTCGGCCAGCAGACCGGCTGTGGTGAAGGGGTGCCGGAAGATCGAGTCGACCTCGTTGAAGGTCAGCCAGAGCTTCACCTCCTCCCCGTATTCGCGGAAGCAGACCTCGGCGAAGCGCGTGAACAGGTCGACCATGGCGCGGTCATACCAGCCCCGGTGCTTGAAGACCGTGGCCAGCGGCTGCTCGTAGTGATGCAGGGTGACCAGCGGCTGGATGCTGCGCTCACGCATGGCACGGAACAACTCGTGGTAGAAGCGCACCCCGGCCGCGTTGGGTTCGGTCTCCTCCCCCGTTGGGAACAGCCGACTCCACTGGATGGAGACCCGTAGCGTTTTGAACCCCATCTCCGCCATGAGGTCCAGGTCCTCCAAGTAGCGGCGGTAGAAGTCGTTGCCACGGCGCTTGGCGTAGGGGCCCTTGGTATCGGTCCACTCCAGGGCGGTCTGAATGTCCGCCCGGGTGATGGCATGGCCGGCCCGGTAGTCGCGCGGATCGACGTCCGACTTGTGCCGGGTGACGTCGGCCACGGACGGCCCCTTGCCGTCCTCGTTCCAGGCGCCCTCGCACTGGTTGGCAGCGAGCGCCCCTCCCCACAGGAAGCCCTCGGGGAATACCGGCCGTAGTTCGTCAAGTGCGTTCATGCGGAAACCGTCTCCTTGCTGTCCTTGTGCGCCGCGGCGGCCCCGGCGAGGGATTCGCGTGCGGCGCGGCGGTCATCAATGGCTACGAAGGGCACCCACATCAGGGTGGTGGCGATCAGGATGACCGCCTGGACCACGACCCCCTGCCAGCCGAAGCCGATGAACCCGTTGATGAAGACCGGCACCCCGAAGGGCACGTCCACGGTGTTGGCCTGGATGAAGCCCAGGTTCATGGCGCCCAGCGCGATCGCCGCCGAGATGCCGGTGTTGAAGATGAATGGAATCGCGTACAGGGGGTTGAGTACCAGCGGCACTCCGAACACGAGCGGCTCGGAGATGCCGCATACCGCGGGGACGAAGCCGAGGCGGGAGATCATCCGCAAGTCCTCCTGCCTGGACATCAGCGCCCCCACGATCGTCAGGCCGAGGATGCCGCCGGCGCCGCCGAGGACGATGAAGGTCACCCAGAACCCGTAGGTGAGCGGCTGAGTCGGCTCCGCACCGGCGTTGACCGCCGCTATGTTGGCGGCAATGGCAGTGGCGAACAACGGGTTGCGGATCGGGGAGATCACCAGCCCGCCGTGGATGCCGAGAAACCAGAACAGCTGCGAGAACAGGGCCATGAGGATGATGCCCGCAGTGGACTGGAAGATGAGTTCCAGCGGGTGCTGCATCACCGCATACACCCATTCATTCAGGTAGCTGCCGGTCCCCAGCCGGAACAGCACGCCAAAGACGGCGGAGAAGGTCAGGATGAGGAAGACGGGGATGAGCGAGTTGAAGGACTGGGTGATGGCGGGCGGCACCGAGTCCGGAATGGTGATGCGCAGCGCCTTGATTCCGGACAGCCAGCGGAACAACTCCGTAATGACGACCGTCCAGATGATGCCGATGAACAGGCCCTGGGCGCCGAGTGCGCCGTCGCCGAGACCGGCCGCACTGCCACCGTCGGAGCCGTCCTCGAGCAGGGCCTGCACGTTCTGCGGTACGACGGTCACGTAGGCGGCCACGCACAGGATCGCGGTGGCCTGCGTGGGTGTGCCGTTGCGTTTGGCGAGTTGCCACCCGAGCAGGATGACGATGGGGATCGTCATGAAGCTCATGGTGGCGAAGTTCATCGCGGTGAAGGCGCCGTCGAGTCCGGCCAGCGCGGGGATCCAGCGGGCCAGTCCCGTCTCCCGCGAAGACACCAGGGATCGCAGCAGGCTGGCGAAGGAGCCGACGAGGATGAACGGCAGGAAGTAGCTGAAGGAGTTCTTCAGCGAGTTCAGGTACTTGTTGTCGTCGACCTTCTCGGCGACGGCGGTCAGTCCGTCGGAGAACCGGTCGGAGAGGGAGGGCATATCACTCGCCTCCGGTCAGCGACTCGGCCTGGGCGATGACGGTGGCGCCGTCGCCCCGCCCGTAGGCGCGGGCGTCGATCACCTCCACCGGGGCGGTGTCACCGACCACGCCCCGCACCTTGCGCAGGATGTGGCGCACCTGCGGGCCGAGTAGGACGACGTCGAAGTGACCCAGCTCGGACTCGATGGATGATTGGTCGGCCGCCCAGATCTTGTAGTTCTTCCCCTGTTTCGCGGCGGCCTCCTGCATGCGTTGGACGAGGATGGAGGTGGACATTCCGAGGGCGCAGGCGAGCATGATGCGCAGCGTCGGCCCTTCCTGATCGGCGGCCTTCTCCGGCTGGGGGTTCTGCTCGGTCATTTCAGTTCTCCTTCGTATTTGTGAGGCGTGTTTGTGTTGGTGTCGGTTGCGGTGGTCTGGTCTGCCGGCGTAGTCGGGGGCGGGCTCGATACGGTCGTCGACGGGAGCCGCGCCTCCAGGGCGTGGATCCGGGAATAGAGCTCAATGAGAATTTCGGCGTTCTCCTTGGCCATGAGCGCCATGGTCAGGTGGTCGTTGGCGTGCACCAGGACGATGTCCACGTCAACGTGTTCCCGGCCGGCCTCCCTCTGGAGGAGGGCGAACTGGATGTCGTGGGCCTGCCGGAAGTCGTCATCGGCTCGGGCCAGGGCCTGGCGGGCCGCATTCAGCCGCCCCTCCCGAGCGAGTTCAACGGCCTCCATGGCCTTGGACTTCGCCGTCCCGGCGGCGAGAATCAATTCGAATGACACGACGTAGGGATCGTCGGGCTGCTCGCTCGCCGACTGCGGCTCGCTCATGCTGCCTCCTGTGATTGGTGGGTGATTTCTCGAATCGAATGGACGATGGTGGCGAAGTCGCGGCTTTCAAGGAGAGCGGAGATGTGTTCCTCGCTCATGAGGTACCTGGACAGGTCCTGATAGAACTGCTGCAGGTCCTTGCCCTCCCTGGTGGAGATGGACACCAGGCACACGACCTGGACCGGGTTGCGCATCCAGCGGATGGGTTCGTCCAGGATGCCGACGGCGATGAACGTCTCTTCGCTCATGGCCACCTCGCCGTGTGGCATGGCTACTCGGTTGCCGAAGTCGGTGGGTGCCAGCGCCTCCCGCCGCAGCACCGAGTCGACGAATACGGCGGGCAGGTCGTATCTGGTGCGGGCGAGTCGGGCGAGCATCTCGATCGCCTCGCGGGGAGTGTGTGCATCCAGGTGGGGAATGAACAATTCGGGTGAGAAGACCTGGTCGATCCGGGTGCTCGGCTCGCTCACCAGCATCCGCCGAATACGGCGTACGTCGGCGTCGTCGATGAACGTGCCGACTTCGAGGACCGGGGCACCCGCGTCGGTGTCAATAGCGACTGTGGTCAGGACAAGGTCCGTGTCCGGCCGGAGGCGGATGGGGGCGCGCGTGTCAACGGTGATGAGCGACTCGATCAGGTCCCCGAGGCGCTCCCGCAGTCGCAGCTCAATGAGTCGGGTTGCCGCACTTTCCGCACCGGAGATGAGCAATACGTGCTTACGCCGTTGCTCCGGCCGCCGCCGCTCAAGGGCGAGCGCGAACCATAGGGCGACGTATCCGGCCTCATCCTCAGGCACAGTACGGCCCAAGTGGCGGGCCGGGGCGGTGCAGGCCTGCACGGCCACGGCGTAGGCGAGCGGGTAGGACTGCTTGATGCGCTCGAGGCTATGGTTGGGCATCCGCATCTGGAAGCGCAGGCGTACCAGCAGCGGAATCGTGTGCTGCACCAGGGATGCCCGCAGCTCGTCGTCGTCGGCCAGCCCCAGGCCGAAACCCTCGTCGACGATACGGAGCATCCCGTCCACCACCTGCCGGGCCTCAACGATGCTTTGGGAATCGGAGGCGTCGGCGGGAGAAGTGAGCACTCTGCGCCCGGCGAAGTGGAGCGCCAGGTAGTAGCGCTCCTGCAGCGGGTAGGACACCCCCAGGTCCCGTTCCAGGCGGTCGAGGATGTCACCGGCGACGTCCAGTTCCGCCTCCGTCACGTACCGGCGCAGCCCGGTGATCTCACCCGTGATGGCGCGCCCCGCCCTGACCCGGTTCGTGGCGATGGCGATGTGCAGGATCACGCTGCGCACCGCCTCGTCCGACAGCGGCACACCATGGGCTTCAAGCACTTCACGTACGTGCCGTTCGGCCCGGCCCGCGCCCGCTTCCAGGTCCTCTACCGCGAACCGTGAGCTGTGCTCCGGGTCGTAGACGGACGCCAGGCAGGTGCGTATGTCCAGTTCGGCGCCGATCACACGCACGCCCTTATAGGGGCGCCGGTCCACCAGCAGGCTGTGTTCGGCGAGTATGCGTTCCACCTGCGCCAGATCGGCCGTCACCGTCTTCTTCGAGACGAACAGCACCTGGGCTATGACCTCGAGTTTGATGTAGTCCCGTGCGGTCAGTAGTAGCCGCAGCAGATAGCGGCGACGTTCGACCGCCGTCACCGGGGTGCCGTCAACGGCGCCACGGGTCTCCTTGAGGTCGGCGAAGGCGTCGGCATCGGTGATGGTGAGGGTGTATCCGGTGCCGGGCTTTGACTCGATGCGGGCGCCGCCGTCGGCCAGGGCGCGGCGTGAGCGCGACAGGAGACTGCGGACGGTGCGGCTGGTCACGCCCAGGCGGTCGGCGAGCTCCGCGGCAGTGACGACCTTGGTGTCTGCGAAGGCGTCCAGTACGTCCCAGATGCGCTCGTCCACCGCTCGCCTCCTTCGCCGTCGTCGTTGACAACAACGAAGGTATGAGCATTCGCGGGTCGCCTCCATCCCGTCGTTTTCCGGGACGCTGCGGAAAACCGTTGGCCGCGCGGACGCGGTGGGCGGGATGTCGGGGCCCGGCGGAGGATTCAAGTGCGACCAGGCGGATGAGGCGGTCGCCTCCTGCCAGCGGCGGCACCTACGTCACCGGGCGGGTGCGCCCCGCGGCTCAGCCGGCGAACAGTGCGGCCGCGCCGGGGTCGTGCAGGCGACTCACGGCGGCGGCCACCCGCTCGTCGGTGTCTGTCAGGGACATACGTACATGCCCGGCGCCGGCCTCGCCGTAGAAGTCGCCGGGGGCGACGACGATCCCCAGCTCGGCGAAGGCGCCCACCAGGTCCCAGGCGCTCATGGATTCCGGTCCGCTCAGCCACAGGTACAGTCCGGCCACCGATTCGGGGTCGCCCACCAGCCCGACGGCGGTGGTCGCCTCCACCAGCGCCTCCCGCCGAGCCCGGTAGACGGCCTGTTGCGCGGTCACGTGAGCGTCGTCGGCGAGGGTGGCGGCCAGGACCGCCTGCACCGGTGCCGGCGGGAGCATACCGGTGTGGCGGCGCACCTCGGTGACGGGAGCGATCAGCTCCGGGTCGCCGGCGAGGAAGGCGGCCCGGTAGCCGGCGAGGTTGGACTGCTTGGACAGGGAGTAAAGGGCGAGCAGGCCGGTGAGGTCGGGGGCGCCGTCGGGGCCGGTGCCGGTCACGCGAGGATCGAGGAGACTGGGAACGCCGTCGGTGGCCCAGGGCTGTTCCCAGGCGAGCTCGGCGTAGCACTCGTCGGACAGGACGACGACGACGCGTTCGCGCGCCCAGGCGACGATGCGGGCGAGCTGGTCGACGCCGAGGACGTGACCGTCGGGGTTGCCGGGACTGTTGAGCCAGATGGCGACGAGTCGACCGTCGGGCAGCTCCCAGGTGTCGGGGTCGGCGGCGGTATCGACGGGGACGGGGGTGGCGCCGGCCAGGCGGGCGCCGACGTCGTAGGTGGGGTAGGCGGCGCGCGGATGGGCGATCAGGTCGCCGGGGCGGACGCCGAGCTGGAGCGGCAGCTGGGCCACGGATTCCTTGGAGCCGATGGTGGGGATGACGGCGGCGTCGGTCAGGCGGGGCACGCCGCGGCGGCGCCGCATCCAGTCGATGATGGCGGCGCGCACCTGCCCCGTGCCGTCGGCGGGCGGGTAGCCGGGGGCGTTGGCGGCGGCCGCAAGAGCCTCGCGGGCGACCGCGGGGCTGGGGTCCACGGGCGTACCGATGGACAGGTCGACGACGCCGCCCGGGTGCTGGGCCGCGCGCAGCCGGTAGGGGCGCAGTGAGTGCCAGGGGAAGTCGGGCAGGGCGAGTGGGCGGGGCAGGGAGTCCGAAGCGGTGGCGGGGTCGGGGCAGACGGGCGTGGAGGCATTCACGCCGCCATTGTGTCGCGTTCTCGGCGAAAGTGTGCAGATACGTCAGTGCGAGGCGACAACACAGTCTCCACTTACGTGGTGGACCTTGAATACGCTGGCGCAGTCCTCGCCCCTGGCTCCTGGTTCCTCCGCCCGCACAGTAGACACTCGGCCGATATTGTCGTACATTATTCCTATGGCCATCCACTACAGTGAGAGTGCCGATAAACACCATGTGCCGCACGAGGAGATCGAGTACGCGATTTTCCACCCGATCAACAAACATCAGATCGATGGACGCAGAGGAGAAGTCACCTTCGTGTTCGTCGGCAAACGCCACGAACTGTCACGCAGATTCCTCGAGGTCATGGTGGCACTCAAACCATCGGGGCAGCTGGTGGTATTCCACGCCATGGAGTTGACCGACCAGTGGCACTGGCTGCTGTACGCGCCCGGACACACCGAGTGGGAGGAATGACGAATGACGAATGACAACCGAATCGACGGCACCCTGCCCGCCACCACGACCGACAACGAACTTGACATCCTCGCCACCGAGGGCAGACTGCGTCTCATCGGTGATCCCCTCGGCGGAGGCGACATCACCGATGAGAATGAGCTGCGGGCAATCATGAGCGGCCGGCCCACGCTTGGACACGCGCGCGCCACCGGCCGCGGAGCATCGGCTCGCAGGCAGGTTCGCTTGCCCGAAACCACCAACACTGCCCTCGACGCCTACGCCGCCGAACACAACATGACCCCCAGCGCCGTAATTCGCCAAGCACTCGACGAGTTCCTCGCCAGCGCTTAACCGACCGTTTTACGGCGACGCGCCGCTTCTACCGAACTCGGTACGTAAGATCAACCGAACTCGGTGAAGGGGTGGGAGTCAGTAGCCGTTGGCGGCCTTCCAGTCCTCGTTCTGGGGCTCTAGGGCGGCGATCATGGGATCGTCGTAGTCCTGCGGGCCGACGTTCTGCGCGCCGCCCGGGGAGCCCAGGCCCTTGAGGGAGAAGAAGTCGATGTTCGCCCGGGTGTAGTCCTCCCACTCCTCGGGCACGTCGTCCTCGTAGAAGATCGCCTCGGTGGGGCACACCGGCTCGCAGGCGCCGCAGTCGACGCATTCGTCGGCGTTGATGTACAGGCTGCGTTCGCCCTCATAGATGCAGTCGACCGGGCACTCGTCCACACACGCACGATCCTTGACGTCCACGCAGGGCTGAGCGATCACGTAGGTCATTGACTGCTTCCTTTCTTTCTCGGAGCGCGCCGCGCGTTGCCGCGGGCGGGTGCATCTGCGCCCCCAAGTATCTCCCCGCCGCCGCGCCGGGCCCAATAGCGGCGCAAGATGTCAGCAAGTACGCCGCAACAGCACGCGCGGACGGGCGGTTTTGCGTCACGCGCCGAGCGCGAATTCACCTGCGCTCTCAGTTGCACACCACGGGATTGTCGGAGTCGTAGGCGGTGGTCAGGACGTCATCGGGCAGGCGCTCGCCGTCGTGGCTGCGGGTGCGGACGACGGTGACGTCGAATCCCTGGGTGCCTCCGCCATAGGGCTCACAGCCCGGCCCGGAGCGGTACTGGGTCGCGTAGGCCCGGTAGTTGGTGTGCTCCCCCTCGGTGATGTTGACCTGGTAATAGGGGGTGGACCACAGCCGCACGTGCACCTCGCCGTCGCCGGCCCAAGCCTGCACCAGCACCGTATGGGGAGTGGAGTTGCGCCACTTGACGTCCTTGACGCCCGTCCAGATGGTGGCCTCGCGGCCGGCCGGGTAGCGGGTGAACCAGAAGGTGTGGGGCCAGTGCTCCACATCGTCCATGCCGGCCTCGAAGCCGGCGTTGAAAACGGTGGTGCCCACCTGGGACAGGCCGCCGCCCAGGGCGTCGGTGTGCTGGCCGTCGGTGACCACACCGGCGTAGGTGTAGCCGTGTTCGAGGTCGACCGGGCCGAGTGCGTCGGTGGTGGAGAAGGTCTCCCCGGGAGCGACGAGGGTGCCGTTGATCATCTCGGTGCCCCGCTGGAGGTTCTGGTCGCGCCCGTACTGGGAGACGTAGGGGGTGGAGTACTCGCCGACGATCTCGGTGATACCCCAGTCCTCCTCGGCAGTGTCCACGGCCGGCTGTAGGACGGTGACGGCTGCGGTGGCGGTGCGTTCCCCACCCGCGTCGGTGCCTGCGGCGAGGACGGCATCGGCCAGGTCGGCCGCATCGATCCCCGTACCGGTGACGGAGGGGTGGAAGACGGGCCTGGCCGTCGCAGCGGTTTCGGGGTTGCCGTCTATGCTCCAGGTCGCATCAATGGCCGGGGTCTCGATTCCGGCGCCCAGGTCGGCGACGACGGCGTCGTGCAGGGCGTCGGCCTCCAGGGCTGCGGTCAGGGTTCCGTCGGTGGAGTCGATGGTGGTCAGGGCCGCCAGTTTCCGCGGGGTCAGGACGCTTTGGCCGGCGGCGGCCGCCGTGCCGGCGCCCGTGGCGGTTACGGTGATGTCGTCGCTCAGCAGCGGGGTCAGGACGGTGTCAATGAAGTCCTGGGCGTCGGCGTCGGTGACGGCGGGGTTGGCGGTGCCCGAGGCGAGCGCGATGGTGGTCTGGCCCAGAGGCCAGTGGTCGGCGAGGGCGGTCACGCTCGCCGCCACGTCCAGTCCGGTTCCGACCGAGCCGGGGGTGAGCACGGGGGTGGTTCCGTCCAGGGTGACGACGGCGTCGGCGGTGCCGCTGGCGAGCGTGGCCAGGCGGGCGTTCAACGCGACGGTGAGCGCCTTGGCATCCACACGGGTGACGGCATCGACGCGGGTGCCGTTCAGGCGCCGCACGAGGGTCAACGGGTTGAGCGTGGGCCCGGCCAGTCGGTCAATGCTGGCGGCGGCGTCCAGGCTCACCCCGGACTCGGCCGGGATGAGCGTGTCGGTGGCGTCGTCAACGGTGAGCGTGACCGGCTGCTCGAGCTGGGCGCTTATGGCGGCGTCGACGGCACGGACCGCCTGGGCGCGGCTCATGCCCGAGACGTCCACGCCGGAGACGAACGAGCCCGGGGCCAGGGTGCGAGTGGTCGCCCAGGCCAGACCCAGCCAGGCGATTACCAGGGCGGCGCCGAGCACGCCCAGCAGTTGACGCACGAGCGTGGGGGCACCACCGGACGGCGGTTTGCGTTTCATCAGTTGGCTCCCGAGGCGGTACGGTCGAAGAACGGGATCTCAGGCACCGGAGCGACGGCGCCGGGCAGCGGCCTTGAAGCGCTCCTGGGAGTCGAGGATGACCTTGCGGATGCGCACCGCCTCCGGAGTCACCTCCACGCATTCGTCCTCGGAGGCGAACTCGAGGGCCTCCTCCAGGGTGAGGCGGCGCGGCGGGGTGAGCGCCTCGTAGACGTCGGCGGTTGAGGAGCGCATATTCGTCTGCTGCTTCTCACGCACCACGTTGACGTCCATGTCCTCGTCGCGGGGGTTCTCCCCCACCACCTGGCCCTCATAGGTCTCCTGGCCGGGCTCTACGAAGAAGGTGCCGCGGTCCTGCAGCCGGATGAGGGCGTAGGCGGTGACGGCGCCGGCGCGGTCGGAGATCAGCGATCCGGTGGTGCGGGCGGTGATCGGGCCCGCCCAGGGCTCATAGCCCTCGGCGATGGAGGAGGCGATGCCGGTGCCGCGGGTGTCGGTGAGGAACCGGGTGCGCCAACCGATCAGGCCGCGTGCGGGAACCAGGAACTCCATGCGGATCCAGCCGGTGCCGTGGTTGGTCATGGTCTCCATGCGGCCCTTGCGGGCGGCCATGAGCTGGGTGACGGCGCCCAGGTGCTCCTCGGGCACGTCGATGGTCATGCGCTCGACCGGCTCGTGGCGCTTGCCGTCGATCATCTTGGTGACCACCTGCGGCTTGCCGACGGTCAGTTCGAAGCCCTCGCGGCGCATCTGCTCCACCAGGATGGCCAGCGCCAGCTCGCCGCGGCCCTGCACCTCCCAGGCGTCGGGGCGGGTGGTGGGCAGCACGCGCAGGGAGACGTTGCCGACCAGTTCGCGGTCCAGGCGGTCCTTAACCTGCCGGGCGGTGACCTTGGCGCCCTTGGTGCGGCCGGCCATCGGAGAGGTGTTGATGCCGATGGTCATGGAGATGGCGGGGTCGTCCACCTTGATCAGCGGCAGGGGGCGCGGGTCCTCGGGGTCCACCAGGGACTCGCCGATGGTGATGTCCTCGATGCCGGCGACGGCGACGATGTCACCGGCGTGGGCCTCCTCGGCGGGCTTGCGCTCCAAGCCCTCGGTGACCAGCAGCTCGGACACGCGGGCGGAGGCGATGGAGCCGTCGTGGCGGGCCCAGGCGACGGCCTGGCCCTTGCGCAGGGTGCCGGAGTGGATGCGCAGCAGGGCGAGCCGTCCCAGGAACGGGGAGGCGTCCAGGTTGGTCACGTGCGCCTGCAGGGGTGCGGACTCGTCGTAGGAGGGGCCGGGGATGCGCTCAATGAGGGTGCGGAACAGGGGCTCGAGGTTCTTGGAGGCGGGCAGTTCGCCGTCGGCCGGCTTGACGGTGTCGGCGCGGCGGGCCTTGGCGGAGGCGTAGACCACGGGCACGTCCAGCACGGCGTCCAGGTCGATGTCCGGGTGCTCGTCGGCCAGGTCGGAGGCCAGCGAGAGCAGCAGGTCGGTGGTTTCGGAGACCACCTCGTCCAGGCGGGAGTCGGGGCGGTCGACCTTGTTGACCACCAGGATGACCGGCAGGGAAGCCGCCAGGGCCTTGCGCAGCACAAAGCGAGTCTGGGGCAGAGGCCCCTCGGAGGCGTCCACGAGCAGCAGCACGCCGTCCACCATGGACAGTCCGCGCTCGACCTCACCGCCGAAGTCGGCGTGTCCGGGGGTGTCTATCACGTTGATGGTGATGCCGGCGGGCAGGCCCGCGTCGACGGCGGCCGGGCCCGCATAGTGCACGGCGGTGTTCTTAGCGAGGATGGTGATGCCCTTCTCGCGCTCCAGCTCGCCGGAGTCCATGACGCGTTCGGTCGTGTTCTCCTGGGTGGCGCGACTGCCGAAGGCGCCGGCCTCCCAGAGCATCGCGTCGACGAGGGTGGTCTTGCCGTGGTCGACGTGGGCGA
>NZ_JAUMUL010000017.1 GCF_030530635.1 Actinomyces sp. | reverse complement strand
TGTGACGGTTCGTACGTTCCGGTCAACGATTCGTACTCTGCGGTGACGATTGGCACCTAGAGGTACGAACCGTTGTGGGAAGTGCCGAAGCGTTGGTGCCAAGTGACGAACCGTCGTCGTTTATGACGAACCGCCGCGCGGGGTGCACGAGCGAACACACCTGGTCCGCGCCATCGCAGCGGCGCATGCGCGCCCGAAGCACCCGGGCCACGGCACCAGAGGCACTTGAATCACCGGAGGCACCGGCCGACACCGAAAGGGCGTGTCCAACGCCCGACCAGTGTTCATTGCTTGAAGGCGATGCACCCGTGGAAGCGGCGGCTTGCGTCGGTATGGCGAGCCGGACGCCATCAGCGTCCGACATCAGTACCTTCAGGTGTCGGAGCGGGCGCGTCGTCTCGATCGTGTATGGGGGTACCGTCCGGCCCGAGGGTGAGGATCTCGTCTTCGGTGACGATGGACATCAGGCGCGGATACTGGCGTTGCGGAAGAAGACGTATCACTACCCTCCCCCGGCGGGCGGAGTCGATCGCCTCGGCGGCGCGCTCTACCAGAATATCCTTAGTCCGTTGGGAGAGTTGATTGTTTGCTGCGGTGGCGTCACCGTGGTCATCAAGGAGCAAGATTTCGATGCCACGCGCTCTGGCGCAGCGGGCAGAGTTGGTGACCCGAGTGCCAGCGAAGAAGGGAGCACGGCGCTCGTCTCTTAGCTCGGCTTCAAGCGCCCGGGACTTGGTACGTATATCATCTGTAATTGGTTCCCCGTTCGCGAGGGTGGTGAGAATTGGCCTGAGTCGCAGGTAGACCGCGGCCATGGACCGCCGCATCATGTCTTCGTCCTCCTGGTGCGCGTGGCGTTCGGCGGCTAGAGCTGCACTGACGGCTTCGGCGGCGGCGGTGCGTGTGGCCACCTTGATTGACAGGCGCGCGGCCAGATACCAGATCAGGAGCGAGACGAGCTGTCCTGCGCTTAGGGTGAGGATAATCGTCGGGGGTCTGCCGGTGTTGAGGACCCATGCGCTGAACACGGTTAGGAATAGGGCCATACTGCCCCAAGCGTGTCCAAAGCGTTCCCGCCCGAGCAACCCACAGCACAGTATGGTGCCTGCACCTTGGCACCAACTGGCGTACCCGGGCCAGCCCGTGTTGTTGATCTGGAAGAGTACCAGTGCGTTTGCAAGACCTGTTGCCGCCGCAACCAATGTGGCTGCGTGGGACGGCAGCACTGCATGCGGCCAAGTCCTGATCAGGGTGAATGCCGCACCCCCAAGAATTACTAGGCTCGCAATCACAGGAGCGGAGTTGCGGTAGGAGCCGGCCGACACCTCAATAGCGGTGATCAGGATGTAAAGGGCGAACACGCAGCTTGAGACGATCCATGTCGACCGGGTCTCCATGCAAGACGCCAGGGAAAGCGGGGAGGTGCCGGCCGGGCGTGTCTCGGTTCCAGGTAGTGGAGTCGTATCTGCCGTAATCTGAGTCAGGGATGGCTTCGTGGAGCCTGTGGCGGGCCGGCTGATGCTCCAGGTGAGGGTCACCGTGGTGCCGTCACCGGGGACGGACTCGATCCTAGCGCTGCCCCCGACGGCTTGCATGCGGGTGATAATCGAGTCAGTGAGTCCTCGCCTACCGGGGGCAACCCTCGCGGGCTCGAAGCCGCGGCCGTCATCGGACACCGTGACTGTGATGCCTTCGGAATCACTGCGCAGAAATGCTGTGCGCTTGACGAAGGCGCCTGGATGTGGCGCGGCGTGGATGAGAGTGTTGCGTACCGCTTCTGCAGCGGCACCGTTGATCGCCTCCGCAGCCTCTGGCGGAAGTTCCAGATCGTGATCGATCCGGGTGGTTACGGTCACTCCGGATCCGGCCATTCGGTGCAGGTTCCTGCCCAGTTCGCGAAACAACGACGCGGAGCTTGTGGTTGACACTGCTCGCCTCGTAGAGACGAGACCTGCCAGTGCCTCACGTGCGCCGGATCGGAGTAGCGATGAATCGACTTGTTCGATGTGGACCGCCTTGAGAACGGAAAGAACGTGGTCGTGAATGAAGTCGTCGGCACGACGCCTTGCGCGCAAGCGTGACATCGCCGTGTGTAGTCGAAACACCTGGACGCGGTGTTGAGCCTCAGCGTCGTCTAGCGTAGCGGCCCGGTGCTCCAGCCACGTCAACATGCCCATGTTGCCCAGGGAGGGAGCCAGGAAGATCAAGACTTCCTCGATGCGTAGAAGCAAGGGATCTTCCGATGGATAACTTGCGATCAACACCGGAGCAAGCAGCACAATGTACAGGAAACGCATTTTCAGAGGCATGACTAGGGCTGCTGCGATAGTGACGCCGAGGTAGTAATTCACAAGGATGTTGGGGACGTGGATGAACGTGTCTTGTTGATCGTATGACGGAATGACCGGGAGCATCGCGGCGGCGACGACCAGAGAGGAATAGATAACCAGAGACAATGACAATGCCCGATTCCACAGCCGGTCGGGGGCCATCGCCGTCTGACTGTAGGTAAGCGAGGTGGCCTCCCCGCTCGCCTTACGGATTGCAATTGCGGCGGCTGTGCCTGCACAAACCGCAGGGAGAGACAGAAGCGGCAGCAGTATCCAGAATACAGGCTCGGCCGTTGCGCGCACCATGGCATCTATGGTGAACCCAACGTTTACGCCGACCGCTGCGAATACACCTCCCGCGACCACCGCTACAAGCCGCCGCATGTGCAGAGCAAAGGGGCCATAGGTTTGTATTGACAAGAGGCTGCGTCGCAAAAGTGCCTCATGGTCCAAGGGGCGCTCCGAGGTCGTCATTCGTAGTAGCTGATGAGTCCGATCTTTGCGGCCGCCTTGCTGAGTTCTACCCGGCCTCCGTCTTTGAGTAGACCCGCCGCGAGGAACTTGGCCTTGATCTGTGCGATGTAGCGGGTGACGGTGTTCCTGGACAGGTTGAGGCTACGGGCGACCCGGTCGGCCTGCACGCCGTTGGCATACAGGGAAATCACCTCTATCTCGCGGGGAGTGAGCTGCTTCATGAAGTCGTCCTCCATGTCTAAGGCGTTGGCCCAGTCGACACTGCCACTCGGTTCGCCGCGTAGCGCGGCCTTGATGGCGTCAATCAGTTCTTCGAAGGGCGAGGCCTTGTTGACGATCGCCATGACGCCCGCGCTGATCGCCTCCCGTATGCGCTTGGGGTCCTCTCCGGAGGTGTAGATGACGACGGGGATAGACCGGCGTTCCAGCTCTGCAATAACCTCCTCGGGCTGTGAGCCGTCGTTGAGCCGCAGATCGAGAACCGCGACAGCACGTCCTTGGGGCCAGACGACGTCACTCAGGCTTCGTGCCCATGTGACCTCCCAAGAAAGTCCGAATCGGGCGAACTCAGCCTGGCAGCCGGTGGCCACAATCTCGTGGTCATCGATGATGACTATATGACAGTCGATACTCATCATTCCCCCAAGGATTCATAGCCACCCGCCTGCCGAGGGAACAAGCGGGCGCGGGGAGGCCGTCCTCACCACACGAGACGACTGTAGACGCCTTAGCTAGTGGCCGCTCGGCGTGTCGTCAACCCACCAGTTCTTGCAGGCTAGCACTGACGCATCACATATGGAGCTGGTAGCACCTGCTCGCGTTCAGATATCGTCAATAGAGACATCGGGGAGTACCGAGAAAGAACGCCCACGACACCACATAGTCATGAACGGAGGCAAGGCAAGAGGCAAGGCAACGAGACGCAAAGAGAGACCGCATATCGACCATGTCATCCGGCCAGATCGCTGGTTAAGAACGAGGTGTTGTGGTTGGCGGTGGCTGCACACGGTCGGCAAGGAACGCGAACCACGTCATACTGCCCCGACGCGGTCGACCGACTTGCCCACGGTTGTGCTGGCGCCGTGACTGCATGTAACAACATGGGCCGGACGGTCGGGACCTCCCATATCATGCTTGGGAGCAACTCATAGTACGAGTATCTGATTGAATGGAGCATGGACATGGAACCTACCATTAGTATGCTGATTGCGTTGATCGGCACAATAGCAACAGTCTGGGGGGTGCTCAACAAAGCAAAACAACGCGAACAACATAAAGACGTTAACAAAGCGCAGACCGCAGTCACTGTGAAAGTCGGCAATGTGCCAGAGGAGTGCCCCGAGCACCCTCCTATGATAACGTTGCCGACCGTATCGCCATCCAGCATTCAACAAGGCACGGACTATGGGCGCGAACCACCATCAACAGCGGATCTCTTGGATTTTGAGCCGATTGCCAGTGCAGATCGGTACAAAGGTATCACAGACCCCGATCAGCTGGATTCTGCACTACTGGGAGACTTATACGAAGTGTCGTCAAACGGAATGCATTGGGAGGACCCGACTGACGGCGTAATCTCGGCACAAGATAAGGAGCGCAACGAATGATACCTCAGCGGTTCAGCGATAGAGTTCTTCGGCACGCAATGTCGGTCTATACGATTCCGACGTACCCCTTGATACTAGCGATCCAAGGTCCTCCCGGTGTGGGTAAGACGTATCAGACGAACAGGTGCCTTGTGGATGCGCGCTTCAAGGTCTTCCGTGCACCTGCGGCCACACTAAGTGGGCAACATGAGAGGGATAGCGTCGACAGATTCATGGAGCTATATGAAGCCGCTCGGAAGCATATTATTGAAAGAGACGCGCCATCTCCTGCGATTCTTATCGAAGACTTCGACCTAAGCGGGGCTGTGCGACTTGAGAACACCGAGTACACGGTCAATCAACAATTGCTTGTGTCCGCTCTCATGCACCTATGCGACGGAGTGGACTTGAACGGTAGGAACGCAGACCGCATCCCCATCTACTTTACTGGGAACAACTTCACCAAACTCCACCAACCACTCAAGAGGCACGGACGTCTGGATGTGTTTACTTGGCAGCCTGATACAGATGAGCGGGTTGCGATACTATCAGACATGGTGGGAGGTATGGCGGTCGATCCCGATGCCTGCGCACGAGAACTTGCGAGTGAATTGTCGGATGCTCCGATGTCCTTGCTGAGGTTCATTCTCGATGACATGCAAAGCATGTATATGTACCAGCAGATTTCCGCCTCATACGCGCTCGGCAACGTCCGGTGGAATCAAGCTAACTTCGAGACCTATAGAGATGTGCGGACGGAGCGTTTCGTCAACGATTTTCGATTTAGGTACAGGTCTCTCGAAAGTACAGTGGACTTCTTACACTCGGAGAAGGTGAAGGGTGATTCAAAAGGCTGTAAGCGCACCGGAATAGTCACAGATTTTTGCATGATGATACGCAAAAGGAGGGAATCTCGAGGTTTCTCGTTGCTCCCATGAATGACCCTCACAGAATCATATAGGGAGGCATGAACATGAAGGTTGTAGTTCCCGTAAGGCTACATGCTCTTCTCCGTAGGCAAGCGATCGCAGCAATGGCGCGCGAATTTGCGAGGTCCGTTGGTGTCGACTCGGAACACACGCTGAACACTATCAAGAGTGCGATTGTCGACGAACTGCTTCGGAGTGTCGAGATATTAATGTTCGACGCCAATGGAAGGGACCAAGGGTACGTCTTCTTTGAAATAGATTGGGCCGCACATAGAGTAGTGACAAGGTCTAATGGAAGTGAGAGTTCGTTTCATGTGGATATTACGAAGAATATCGCCGAGCAGATTGCGCCCGTGGTTGACTATGTCGCTTCGTATCTGAGGGCTAACATACAACAGCGAGATGTGGTGAGCCACACGGTTGTGTTTCGATGGGCGCCAAACGCTGATCCTTCGCGGCTTGCGGCTCTGCGATCTTCTCGCGGCCTTGTTGCTGTCGGTGCAGCGGATGATGAACTGCTTCGCTATTATCGTTCGAGGGCCAGGCGATGGAGTGACGGCGGGTTCTCGGAGATGTCAGTCGGCGGTTCCTTTCGATCGTTGTGAAACCATTTTTGTGCTGACATGTATGGCTTTCACACGTGATTTCTTCGCCGACGAGCATGCAGGCGCTCGGCAAGGTTGTTGCTGGGTTGAGGGTTGTTAGGAGTTTTCGGCGTGTTGGTGCGGGTCCGGCGCGATCTCCCGGAGACGATGGAGGCGTTCAAACATGCCGTTGCCTGGAAGGTTGCGCCGCTGTGTTGGCATCCCCATTGTCTCCTTGTCGCGTCAGCCCCCGACGAGACTCATCTCAGATGCCCGCGAAAGTGCTTCGGTGCCTCATCCGGGACTGCACGCGAAAGGCCTGGATCGTCGGGTGCATGAGAAGTGGGTTGTCAATGCGGGCCGGGTCGGAGATTATGGGGTGCGGCACCTTTGTCGGTCGGTTAGGGGGGTGTCAGGAGTTTGACGGTATTGGTGGGTCTTCCTGTCGCGGTCCGGTTGGCGCAGGCGATGGATTGTGCGGCGCCGCCTGGCGCTCTTCTTAGGCAGCGCGCATGGTCTTGCCGTCCATCGCGATCACTCCTGTGCCGCCTATCGCGCCGGTGCGGGTGAACAGCCACGTGCGCCACGACGAGTCGATCACGCGGGTCGGGAACAGTGATGAACACCCCCGCAATGGGCCGGCGCTATAGTCCGATGTACCCTGGAGTGCGACTCGTGTTCGCACCTCGATGCCGACGGTGCATCCCGATCACTCAGTGCCGCCAGGCGTCGGAGCGGGCGCGCAGGCCCGTCACCAGGGCGCGTGCACCCATGAACACCCAGGCGAAGGCCACCCACAGCCACACCAGACCGGCGGTCCCGCCTGCCGGTCGGCCCTGGGCGACGATCACGGCCAGCGGCAGATACGGCACCAGGGTCGCCATCTGCGCCCACGCCAGGTAGCGGCCGTCGCCCGCCCCCATCAGCACCCCGTCGAACAGGAACACCGCTCCCGCCAACGGCATAGCCGCGGCCGCCACCAGAAGTGCCGGGCGTGCCGCGCCGACCACCGCCTCCGCAGAGGTGAACAAGTGCGGCAGCCACGGGCTGCCGGCAGCCAGCAAGACGCCGATAACCGCCCCCGCGGCCACGCCCCAAGCCAGGCAGCGCTGCAACACCGCATCGACCGTCGGGCCGCCATGCGGCAGAGTCGGTACGGCGGATGCCTGCGGGGACACAGCGGATGTCGCCGGGTGCTCGGCCGGATCCCTACCGGCACGCAGGGAGTCCGTGTTTGTCGGCGCCGAGGCTTGATCAGCGGGCACCTGTGCCGCCCGCTCGGCGTCGGCCCGACCCAGTGCCGTACCCACCAGCGCCTGGGCGGCGATGGCGAGCGCATCCAGGGCGAAAGCGGTGAAGTTCCACAGAGCATTGACCACCTGATGCGCGGCGAGCGCCGTCGGCCCCAAGGCGGTGGCCGACCACACGGTTGCCAGAATTGCCGCTCGTAGCGACACGGTGCGAACCAACAGGGGCGCACCGGTGCCCAGTGACGCCCGCAGACCCGCCGCCCGCGGCGAGGTCGGCACGCCCGCCGCCCGTGCCGCCTTCACCACCGGACTCAGCAACGCCACCGCCATGGTGGTCTGTGCGATTGCCGTTCCCAGGCCGGAGCCGGCAATCCCCATGCCCACCCCGTACAACAGGGCCGCGTTCAGGGCCACGTTCCCGACCGCCCCGACGGCGGCAACCACAAAGGGAGTACGCGTATTCAGCAGGCCCCGCAACGTGCCCGTGGCGGCGTACACCACCAGCATGCCGGGCAGACCCGGTGCGGAGGCGCGCAGGTAGACGACGGCCGCGGCGGCTACGGCGCCGTCGGCTCCCATGAGCTTGACCACCGACGGTGCGCCGACGACGAGCAGGCCAGCCGCAGTCAGCCCCAGCAGCGCCGCCAACCAGGCGCCGTCCACCCCGGCCCGCAGCCCGCCGACCCGGTCTCCGGCGCCGAAGCGGCGGGCGGTGGTCGCCGTCGTCGCATATGCCAGGAACACGAACAGGCCCACGACCGTGGTCAGCAGACTGGAGGCCAGCGACAACCCGGCCAGGCTGGCCTCGCCCAGGTGCCCCACCATGGCGGAGTCGATGAGTACGAACAGCGGCTCGGCGACAAGCGCCCCCAGGGCCGGGACGGCCAGGGACAGGACCTGCCGATTCAGAGACGGGGCGGGCGGGCCGCCCGCGGGCACGCCGGCACCGGCCGGGGATGACCAGGCGGCCGGGGCTGAAGTCTGAGTTGAGGCGGAGGTTGAAGAGTCGGACAAAGGATACTCCCTGGGTCGGGCGGGCCAGTATTTCACGCCTGGCTCAGGCCGGGCGGGGCGTTGCGGCAAATGCGCCTGTCGGGTCGCTGAGGGATCACCGGGAGGCGGTCCCTCAGGTGGAGGTTCAGGTTCATCCACAGGAATACCCACTTATCCACAGATTCTGATTTCGGCTTTGAGCATACGGGCTGTGGCTTGCGGGCGCTGCGCCCGAAGGGCGGGATTCCGGTGGATTCTTCGGGATCTTGGCGGTGTGGTTTCGATCGGCGGGGGAGCCGGGTCCACATCCAAATCGGCGCGTCGCCCACAGGCGGAAGATGGTTATCCACACCCCAAGGGTCGTTGCCCACAGCCTGCAAGGGGTTGGCGTTTGCCACGGGTCGAACTGGCCGCTAATGTCGCCGCGCGGCCCGTCTGGGCGGGGCGTGGCAGGGAGGGACAGTGACGGACAGATGACCGACGTCGACACCATCGGAACCCGTAGCCGCGGCGAGGAACGACCGGTCGACGCCCGCTATGACGGCGCCTTCGACCGGGTACCGCCGCAGGACCTGGAGGCGGAGATGTCTACGCTCGGCGGCATGCTGCTGAGCAAGGAGGCCATCACCGATGTCATTGAGGTGCTGCGCGGACCCGAGTTCTACAAGCCCGCCCACGAGTCGATCTTCGATGCCATAGTCGAGGTCTACAACCGCTCCGAGCCGGCCGACCCACTGATCGTGGCCGATGAACTGTCCAAGCGGGGCGAACTCGAACGCATCGGTGGCGCCCCCTACCTGGCCACCCTCATAGCGACCGTGCCGACGGCCGCGAACGCCGCCTACTACGCGCGTATCGTCAAGGAGAAGTCGCTACTGCGAGGACTGGTGCAGGCGGGCACCCGCATCGCCCAGCTGGGCTACTCCACCGACGCCGGGGACATCGACGACCTGGTCACCCTGGCGGAGTCGGAGGTGTACGCCATCGCCCACAAGGAGGGTGAACGGGAGGACTATGTGCCCGTCGGGGAGCTGCTCAATGAGGCCAACCTCGAGATCGAGGCCGGTCAGGCCCGCGAGGACGGCCAAATGCGGGGTGTGCCCACGGGATTCGTCGAACTCGATGAGCTGCTGGGTGGTCTGCACGGCGGACAGATGATCATCGTGGCCGCCCGCCCGGCCATGGGCAAGTCCACGCTCGCCGTCGACTTCTGCCGCTCGGCCTCCCTCCACTCCCGTGGCGCCGACGGCAATCTCATCCCCTCCTGCTACTTCTCCCTGGAGATGGGGCGCATGGAGTTGATGATGCGCATCCTGTCCGCCGAGTCCGGAGTGGCCCTGAACAAGCTGCGCGGCGGCAGCCAGATGGATGAGCGCGACTGGCAGGAGGTCGCGTTGGCCTACAACCCCGTCTCCGAGGCGCCGCTGTTCATAGACGACTCCCCGAACCTGACCATGCCGGAGATCCGCTCCAAGGCGCTGCGCCTGAAGCAGCAGCACGGACTGGGGCTGATGGTGGTGGACTATCTGCAGCTGATGAGTTCCGGCAAGCAGGTCGAGTCCCGCCAGCAGGAGGTCTCCGAGTTCTCACGCTCGCTGAAGCTGTTGGCCAAGGAGCTGGACATCCCGGTGGTCGCCGTCGCCCAGCTGAACCGCGGCCCTGAGCAGCGCACCGGCAACAAGCCGCAGATGAGCGACCTGCGTGAGTCCGGCTCCCTCGAACAGGACGCCGATGTCATCATGCTGCTGCACCGGCCCGAGTACTACCAGGAGGAGGAGCGGCCCGGTGAGGCCGACATCATCGTCGCCAAGCACCGCAACGGCCAGACCCGCACCATCCCGGTGGCTTTCCAGGGACACCTGTCGCGCTTCGCCAACATGGCTCGCAACATCACTCCCGAGCCCGCCTACGAATGAGCGCGGGTGCGCGTGCCAGTGAGCGAACGCTGCCACCGTCTTACCCCAACGCCTGCCACCCAATCACGGCCAACATAGCCACCGTTCTTCGACGAACCATGACACCGTTTTACGAAGAAGCTTGCCACCATTTTTCGGTCTACCGTACGCTGGGGGCATGAGTGATCTGCTTACGCGGCATGCGCAGCCACGGGTAGAAGAGCTCCTGGAAGTCTTCCCCGCGGTTGAGTTGGTTGGTGCACGTCAGGTTGGGAAGTCCACGCTCGCATCCATGATCGCGGCGGCATCTGAGCGGCCGACGCGTATCGTGACTCTGGACGATGCTGAGACCCGCGCTGCGGCGACCGCGGATCCGCGCGGTTTCCTTCGTCTGGAACCTGAAGGGTTGCTGGTCATCGATGAGTTCCAGCGCGTTCCCGAACTGGCACTGGCACTCAAGGTGGAGATTGATTCCGATCGGTCCGCCGGACGCTACTTGCTCACCGGCTCAGTGACCACGAGTCCCCTCCAACCGGCGACAGACAGCCTGGCCGGTCGCGTCATCGGCACCCGCGTGTTCGGATTCAGTCAGGGTGAGATTGCCGGGCGAGAGGAAGACTTCGTAGCCGCAGTGCTCCATGGGGCGCTGGATGGCGACTACCGTTCCGCATTTGAGCGTGGCGACTACGTTGATCTGTTGGCTGCCGGCTCCATGCCCGAGGCGTATCGACTGCCTCAGCGCTTCCGTGCCGACTGGCTTGATAGCTACATCTCCCGGCTGCTCGGGCGTGATCTGCGTGAACTCTCCCGCCTGTCCGATCCGCATCGCCTGCGCTCGCTGCTGGTCGGTTTGGCGGCCACACAGGGGTCGGAGACCGTGGTCGCACGGATGGGGAGTGAGATCAACCTGAGCGCATCAACCACCGCCTCCTACCTAGAGCTTCTGCGAGCGCTCTACCTGGTTGAGCGACTGCCGCCTTGGACGCCGAATCTGCTCAAGCGTGAGGTTGGTCGATCGAAGTATCTGCTGACCGACTCTGCGCTGGCTATGTGGCTGACTCGGACTGGGCCCGACATCCTCAAGGATCTGATACGCGGAGGAGCCCTGGGAGGTCAGCTTGAGGCCTTCGTCGTTGCCGAACTAATGCGGCAACGTACATGGTCTGCGGAGCGTTTCACTCTCAGCCACTACCGTTCCCCAGAGGGACGCGAGATCGACCTGATCCTCGAGTTGGACGATGGTGGAGTCATTGCCATTGAGGTGAAGGCGGCGGCTTCGGTGGCAGTTGCGGATACCAAGCATCTGCGTTGGCTGCACGAGCGGATCGGGGATCGACTGAAGGCAGGTGTCGTGCTGACTACCGATGATCGGGCGCGCAGTCTGGGTGGTCCGCTGTGGGCGCTGCCGGTGTCTGCCCTGTGGGAGTTCCGTTGAAGGTGGGTGTCACCGTTGGCCGCCGAAGCCTGATTCGTCCCCGGAATCATGGGGACTGATGACTTCGGGCACCTGTAAAACAACCGGTTTTGGCGTCTAGGTAGAACTTGGTTGAATTCGGTGTCGGCGTTGCTGCTCACGGTGGACCGGAAGCCGGCTCGAGTGAGGGCTGGGCGGCTTTCCGGGTGTGGGACCTGCTGACGTTTTACGACCCTGGGGTACAAAACACGACCCCGGGGTGGTCGTGGAACGTACCCCGAGGTCGTGAATTGCAGGAGGTCGTGTCTCAGGTGCGTGTGCGGCGTTCCGTTCGGTCCGGCCGCGCGTCCGCTGGGCGCCGTCAGCCGCGGTAGAAGCCCTGGTAGACGTAGGTGAAGGGGATGTTGCCGTGCATGCCCGGGTTCACCGACGCGGAGACCACGTTCTTCGCGGTCACGCAGGCGTCCAGCGGGGCGGCGCCCCTGGCCAGCTCGGCGGTGACGGCCGCGGCCAGCGTGCAGCCCGCGCCGTGCATGCGCTCGGTACCGACCGCCGGCACCTCCAGTACCTCCAGGGTCTGGCCGTCGTAGAAGACGTCCAGGGCGGTGCCGGTGCCGAGCGTGGGACCGGCCTTGGCCAGGACGTTGGGCACACCCAGGTCGTAGATGCGCTTGGCGGCGTCCTTGAGCTGCTCGACGCTGGTGATCTCATCCACTCCGGCCAGGGTGGCGGCCTCGAACAGGTTCGGCGTGGTGACCTTGGCGCGGGGGAGGATCTTGGCGCGCAGGGCGTTGTCGACGTCGAGCGCGGCGCCGGGCTCCTGGCCCTTGCAGATCAGCACCGGGTCCACCACCAGATTCGGGAACCGGTACTGCTCCAGGGCGGCGTCCACCGCATCGATGGTGGCGGCGGTGCCGAGCATGCCGATCTTGACGGCGTCGATCCGGGTGTGTACCGAGGCGCAGGCCTCGATCTGGTCGGCAATCACCTGGGGGTCGACGGGCACGAACCGGTGGTCCCAGTTGTTCTTCGGGTCCATGGAGACGATGCAGGTCAGGGCCGTGCAGCCGAATACGCCCAGCTGGTGGAAGGTCTTCAGATCGGTCTGGGCGCCGGCGCCGCCGGAGGCCTCCGAGCCGGCGATGGCCAGGGCGATGGGAGGGGTAGCGGGGACGGTGCTGTTTGCCGTGGTGGTTGCCATGTGGTCAGCATGCCCCGGAGCCCGGGAGGTGTCCACACGGCGGGCCGCATGCTGGAACTCGCCTCGGTTGCCTGGCACCCACCGCACGGCTGACGACGGCGACTGTGCGGCCGCCGTCGTCGTCGGCCGGTGTGGGATCAGGCGGAGGCCACCGCGAAGCGCTCGCCCCGGTGAGCGTCGCGCTCGGCCTCGTCGACCAGTGCGAGGGCGAGGTCCGCGGGGGACAGGTCGGTGCCGACCGGGCTGTCCTTGCCTACTACGTAGGCGCCGGTGGACTGCTCCGAGGGGTAGGCCGGAGCGGGGGAAACCAGGGTCCAGGCCAGGTCGTCCCCGGCGGCGCGGAATGCCTCCAGTACCTCCGCGAAGGCCAGTGCCTCGGGCCTGGAGTCCGCGGGGAAGTCGGGGGAGTCGACCAGCCTGTTGCCGTCCTCGTCCAGCAGCGAGCCGGCGCCGCCGACGATCACCACTCGACCCGTCGGGCGGGCGGCGATCAGCGCCTTGAAGGCGTTGACGGTCGGCTGTACGGGGCCGCCGGTGCGGTCGGGGGAGACCGCGATGACCGTGGCGTCGGCGGCGTTGACCAGGTCGACCACGGCGGCGGTGTCGGCGAACTCGACTGTCACGTCGGTGGCAGCGCCCTCGGCGTGCCGACCGGAACGGGATGCGGAGGTGACGGTGTGGCCGCGGCGGGCGGCCTCGGTCACTACTGCGGCGCCGGTGCTGCCGGTTCCGCCGATGACGGTGATGTTCATGGAGCTCCTTGTGTTTGTGGTTTTGCGGTCGTGCGCCCTCGCACTCGCGGTGCGGCGGCAACGCTGCTACAGTATTAATTTGAAACCAAGTACCTCAAGGTAACTATGGAGTTGCTCGTGTCACATTCGCAGGGTTCTGCTGACCGTACGGACCCGGTTGTCACCGCAACCGCTGATCCTGGAGTCGGCCGCGGCGCCGGCGTGTTGGAAGCGGCGCCGGATCCTGTCTCGTTCCGGCCGCTGTCCGCCTACGATGTGCTGTCGCCCGACTGTCCGTCGCGGACGGTACTGCGGCACGTGGTCGACCGGTGGACGCCGCTGATCGTTGCCGTACTGGCGCGCGGACCGCATCGTTTCGGTGAGTTGCGCCAGGCGGTGGGCGGGGTGACTCCAAAGGTGTTGGCGCAGACGCTGCGTTCTATGGAGCGCGACGGTCTGGTGCTGCGTGAGCAGACGCCGGGTGTGCCGCCGCGCGTGGACTACACGCTTACGGGGCTCGGCGCCGGCCTGGCCGAACCGATCGCCGCACTGCGCGCCTGGGCGGAGGGCAACGCCGAGCAGGTGCTCGCCCACCGCGAGAGCTACGACCGCGCGCATCCCCGGTTAGAGGGGTAGACGGTCGCCGCGGCTTCGCTGTCCGAAAGTCCTCCCGCTCAGCCCTGGAATCGGGGACCATATAGGCATGACTGCTCCCACACATGCCGACCCGACTGGCGCCTACGCATCCTCCACCTGGTCCACCGTATCCGCGGCCGTGGACGTACCCCAGGAGGTACGTGATGCCGTAGACGCCGCATTGGACACCGCAGACATGACCCGCGCCGAGCGTGAGATCTTCACCACCCGCGTCGAGCGCTGGTATCCGGATGTCATTGATGGCCTGCTCACCCTGTACGGTCAGCCCGCCGCCGGGCGCACAGCCGTGCGCCTGCTCGCCGAGGCCGCTCGCAGTTACGCCGAGCGCAGCCCCGAACTGCGCCACCTCGACCTGGCCCGCACCCTCGACCCCGCCTGGGTGCAGGACCCCTCCCGTATCGGCTACTCCGGCTACACCGAGCGCTTCGCCGGCGACCTGCGCGGCGTGGAGAAGCGCATCGGCTACCTGCGGGAGCTGGGGGTCAGCTACCTCCACCTGATGCCGCTGCTCACTCCCCGTCCCGGTGACTCCGACGGCGGCTACGCCGTGGCCGACTACCGCAGCGTGCGTCCTGACCTGGGTGACATGGATGATCTCGCCCACCTGACCGGTGAGCTGCGCAAGGAGGGCATGAGCCTGGTCATCGACCTGGTGCTCAACCACGTCGCCCGGGAGCACGAGTGGGCGCGTCGCGCCCGCGCCGGCGAGCAGCGCTACCGCGACTACTTCCTCATCTACCCCGACCGTACCGAACCCGACGAGTACGAACGCACCCTGCCGGAGATCTTCCCCGACTTCGCCCCCGGCAACTTCACCTGGGACGAGGACCTCGACGGCTGGGTGTGGACCACCTTCAACTCCTTCCAGTGGGACCTGAACTGGCGCAACCCCCAGGTCATGGAGGAGTTTGTCGAGATCGTGATGGAACTGGCCAACCGCGGCGTGGAGGTGCTGCGCCTGGACGCCATCGCCTTCACCATCAAACGCAAGGGCACCGACTGCCAGGGCCAGCCCGAGGTCCACTCCATCACCGAGGTGCTGCGGGCGCTGACCCGAATCGCCTGCCCCGCCATCGCCCTGAAGGCGGAGGCGATCGTGGCCCCCACCGAGTTGCTGCAGTACCTGGGGCAGGGCCGCTACACCGGCAAGGTTTCCGACCTGGCCTACCACAACTCCCTCATGGTGCAGGTCTGGTCCATGCTGGCCAGCCGGAGCGTGAGTCTGGCGGTGCAGACGCTCTCTTCGCTGCCGATCGAGCCCTCCACCGCCACCTGGATCACCTACATCCGCTGCCATGATGATATCGGCTGGGCGATCGATGACGCCGATGCGGAGGCGGTTGGCCTGAACGGCTACCTGCACCGGGTCTTCCTGGCGGACTGGTACACCGGCCAGTACCCGATGAGCGATGCTCGCGGAATCACCTTCCAGTACAACCCCATCACCAACGACCGGCGCACGGCTGGCACCGCCGCCTCCCTGATCGGGATCGAGGCCGCCGCCGAGGCAGTGGCCGGCATTGACGCTAGTACACCGGCCTGGCGGGAGGAGGAGCTGCACGCCTGGTCGGAGCAGCGCTTCAACGCCATGCGCCTGGCCTACGCGATCATCTACGGCTGGGGCGGTATTCCGGTGCTGTGGAGCGGGGATGAATTGGCGCAGTTCAACGACCCGAACTGGGACACCGAGCCCGGCCACGAGTCCGACTCCCGTTGGGCGGGTCGCCCGCGCCTGTCCGAGGCCGCCGTCGCCGAGCGTCATGACCGCTCCACGGTGCCCGGGCGAGTGTTCACCGACCTGGCCCACATGGGCAGGGTGCGTGCCTCACTGCCGCAGCTGAGCGCGGATGTGCGCACCGTTGTCGCCCCCGTCGACGACGACGGCGTGCTGGTCACCTTCCGCGATCACCCGCGCGGCAGTTTTGTGGGTGTGTATAACGTGACCCCGGACTGGCGTTCCGTGCCTGCGGCGCGGCTGGCCGAGTACGGGGTGCTCGGGGCGGTGGACGTGCTCACCGACACGGTGCCCTCGGGCTCCACCAGCCTGGAGGGCGCCGGCGACGGCCAGGTGCCGGTGCCGCCCTACGCCGCCTGGTGGCTGGTGCGCTCCACCGACTGACGCGCGGGCCGGCGAGCGGAGCGCCGAGCGCCTGCTGCATGTTTTCGTGTCAGTGGTCCGCTGTACCGTCCGAGCATCAGGACCCTGACTCGGAAAGGTGGCGATCGACCATGCTCGAGAACCTCAACAACATCGTCTCTATCGTGGCCTCCCTCATGGGAATCGTAGGCACAGTATCTGCGATGGTCATGGGGGGAAGAGGCGCGAAAAAGGCCATGCAGGCAAAAGATGGAAGCGTAGGGACGTCGAATCAAAGTGTCACTATCACAGGTCGCGATAATAGCGTTCACCAGACAATCGACAACCGCGATCAGCGCAAATATATCACGAATGTGGAGTCCACTTCGGGTCAAGGTGCGTCGGGCGACGATGCGGTAGTGGTGCTTATCGGGGCTGGTCTGGCGATGGTTGTTGTTCTTGTTCTGCTCGGGCGGTACGGATTGCTCGTGTTGTGGACAATGCGGGTCGCCTTGCTGGTGATGAGTGCCTGCACGGTGCTTATGTGCGTGATTCCAGCGGTAAGGGTACGGAGTCGATTTCGGTGGCAGGATCTGTCGGGGTCTGGTATCAATATTGTCCTCGCACTTGTCGCCGCGTGGTCGCTTGAGCGGTCAAGTATCAACGAGCAACTTGTTCTCGCCGTCTCTTCAGGAAGCAACGTCTCGTCTTGGGCTTCTCGGGTCATGAGTCTTCCTAGTGAAGTTACATTGCTCGTGATTGCCGCATACGGGTTTCTCGGTATTGGTGCTGCCGGGGCGTTCCTCGCTCTGTGGAATACTACTCGCGGTGCTTTCGCCCGCGTGGGTGGCGGCGAGGTACGCCCGGTCATTTGGTTTGCCGTGTTGGGAAGCGTTTTTTGCGGACTGTCCATGATGGCGACGAGCAACGGGGCGCTCACCCTCTTGTCTGGAGTCCTCAGTTAGACAAGACACCGAAAGCTGGGGTGCCGGCGGTAGGTGTGAGCGGGTGCCGGACGGTCTAATCGGGCGCCGGTGCAGCCCTACACGGCGCGCTCCGGCGACTGACGACGGATCGCCACTCGCGTATGTATCGTAGGTCCGTGGCATGATCGCTATATGGAGAGCACCCAGGCACTGTCGAGCAGCGAGGCCTACACAATCGCCGAGCTACGCGCACTCGTGAAGTCGGGGCGGCTGCGCGTGCCTCAGTTTCAGCGCTCGTTCCGATGGGACGGGAAGGACGTGCTCAGCCTCTTCGACTCGATCCTGCGTGGGTTCCCCTTTGGCAGCCTGCTGCTGTGGCAGCGCGAGGCCGAGGCAGAAGATCTGCTTATCGGTGCCTTGCACGTTAAAGCCCCGCCGCGGTCGGATGCGCTGTGGGTGGTAGATGGCCAGCAGCGCGTCACCAGCCTGGTCAACGCGATCGATCCCGAAGGTGCGCAGGATCAGCGCTTCGCCCTGGGATACTCGCTGCGGCAGAAGGCCGTGGTGGGCGGCCGTTCGCTCGAGGAGCCGCTGGTGATCCCATTGCCTGACCTGTTCGACTTCTCCCGGGCTCTGGCCTGGCTCGCGGACAACCCCGACGCCGCCGATCAGGCAACACACGTTCAGGAAATGGCGGGCAGGCTCAACCGCGTGACCGTGCCGGCCACGGTTATGAAGCAGGCAGACGAGCAGACTCTCCGTGAGGTATTCGACCGGATCAACTCCCGTGGCAAGCGCCTGAATGCGGCGGAGATCTTCAACGCCATACACGGCGGGCCCGAGGCGGCAAACACCACCTCTGGCATTGCCGCCGGCGTGGATGCGCAGACCCGTTTCGGTCTGCTGGATGACAAGGTCGTGGTTCAGGCGATCCTGGTGCGTAGGCATACGGACATCACCAGGGACGTCCACGGAGAGTTCTCCGAAAGTCGGCGCCGCGTGAGCGACTTCCGCGAGGAGAGCGAAGCGGAGGCCTACCAGGCCACGGAGCGTGCGCTCGTGCAAGCGGCGCGCTTCTTGCAGGAGCGCTGCGGGATTCCGCACCTGGTGTTTCTGCCCTTCCGCTTCCAACTGCTGGTTCTCACCCGGTTCTTTGCTCTCTTCCCCGAGCCGGCCGACCGTAACCTGGAATTGCTGTCCCGTTGGCTGTGGCGCACAAGTGCGGGAGCCGATGCGCTGGGTATCAGTGGCTCGCAGGCGGACCTGCGTGACATGGCGGCGCGGGTGAAACAAGGCCAAGAGTCCGCCTCGGTGCAGCGGCTCCTCGAGGCGGTCGACCTCAGTGGAAGCCCGCAGCCGCCGGAACTGGCGGTTTTCCGCACGAATCGCTCGGACTCCAAGATGATTCTCGCGGCATTGTGGAGCCTCGGCCCGGTGGATGCGCGCACCAACGAGCCACTCACCATCGAAGCCTTGGCTGAGCAGCTGGAGGGGGAGACGACGCCGCGCGCCGTAGTAGCCGACCTTGTGCCTCCATCGGAGTTTAAGGAGCAGGATCCGGTGGCGGCGTCGAAGCTCATCTGCGTGCTGGATCGGCGCGAGTTGCTGACGGCCCTGGATGTACAACTGGACCTGGACTCCCTGCTGCTGGACGAGATCATGCTGGAGCGGCTGCAAAACAATGACTTCACTGAGTTCCTGCGGCTGCGCGCCGAGGCGTTGCGAACCTATCTGACCGAGTTCCTGATGGTGCGCACCGCCTGGGGACAGGAGGACACGCCTCCGCTGTCAGACTACGTGTTTGACGAGGAGGCGTAGCCGTGAGTGATTCAGTGTATGCGGTGCTTCTGCACGGCGAGCACGTGGCCTCAATTCACAGGCGCGACCAGCCTGATGGAGGGCCGTTCACGAAGTTCGTCTTTGACCGGGACTATTGGGATCGTCCCGGACGAATGGTCCTCGGGCGCTGGTTCGAGGACCATCCGCGCAAGCAGCCGCGCGCCACCAACCGGGTGCCGGCCTGGTTCTCCAACCTGCTCCCCGAGGGGCGCCTCCGCGACCTGATTGCGAAGGAGCAGGGTGTAAGTATGCACCGCGAGATAGACCTGCTCGAAAGGATCGGCACAGATCTACCCGGGGCGGTTGAAGTTGTGCCGGACGCGGATGGGAATAATGACGCCTCCCTTGAGGATGCGGAATTGATCCCGCCTCCGGAGTTCAAGCCGGCGGGCGCTATACGACGTGCATCTTTGGCGGGCATGACCATGAAGTACTCCATGAGTATGAGGGGTGAGCGTTTAGTTCTTCCGGCTCATGGGGAGGATGGGGACTGGATTCTTAAGATCCCCGATCCAACGTATCCGGGACTTGCCTCCAACGAACTGTCAGTCATGGAGCTGGCAGGCCAGGTGGGGATCGAGGTCCCTCAGGCCGTGCTGTGGCCTCGGGAGAGTATTGACGATCTGGGGCCGGGCGCCTGGCTCTCAGAAGAAACCGACGCCTACGCCGTACGCCGCTTCGACCGGTCGCCTGAGGGCCGCATACATATCGAGGACTTCGCGCAGGTCCTGAACCAGTACGGTACGGGCGAGGGGAAATACCGGTCCAGTGTGGAGACGGTCGCCGGTTTGGCATACCGCGGGCGGGACCACGCCTCCCTGCAGGAGATGGTCCGTCGCACGGTATTCAACCTGCTTGCCGGCAACGGGGACGCCCACCTGAAGAACTGGTCCTTGATCTACCCCGACGGGCGGCGCGCGCGGCTCTCACCCGCCTATGACCTTGTGTGTACCGCAGCGTATCCGAATCATGCGGAGCTCGGCCTGCCCTTCTTCGGCGCCACCAGGCTCGCCGAGGTCACCCGGGAGCACTTCGTCCGGCTCCAGGACAGGCTTGCCGTTGGCGATGAGGATGTGCTCGACGTCGTCGATGACACGGTGGACCGATTCTTCTCCAGCTGGGAGAGCATCGACGCCGCACCAGTGCCGGTGCGCGAGTGGATCACCGGCCACATGGAGCAGACGGCGAGCCGGCTGCGTCACTGACCGCTGAAGGCATGCACGCCAAAGTGAAGACGTCGGGCGAGCCAGGGGTCGGTGATGGCGTGGAAGCGGTCGGGGTAGGTGCGGCGCACGCAGTGAGGCGCGCCCTCAATCACGACGGTCTCGATCGAGGGATTGGCCCGGCGGGTGATATTGGTGAGGTTGTCGCCGCGCAACACCACGCGCTCGGTGCCGGTGACGATCAACGTCGGCACTGTCAGGGAGTCGACGACCTCCTGCCAGGGTGTCGGCGGTGAGACGCAGCCCTGCGCGATGAAGGCCAGGTCGACGCCGCAGGCGGCCTCCACGCTGGCGCGGGTCTCCCGCGGCGACCAGGTGGGGTTGTTGCGCATCTCCAACTCGAAGCGCGCCTGCGGATCGGAGGCGATCTGCTGCATCTCCCGCACCTGCCGGACGCCGTTCATCGCCATCAAGTGCCGCCAGATCGGCGTGACAAAGGCGGGGTCCTCCGCGACGACGGCGTCCACCAGATCGGGTCGGTGCGCGGCCACGTCCAGGCTGGTCACCCCGCCCATGGAATGCCCGACCACGGCCAGCGGCGAGCGCAATGGCCCCTCACCGCGCAGGCCGTGCGCGCGCAGATCCTCCAACACTGTCTCCAGGTCGGCGGCCAGGCGCGCGCCGGTGGCCGTCAGGCTGGCCAGGTCCGGCTCGTCCCAGCGTGGGGAGTCGCCGTGGCCGCGGGCGTCCAGGGCGACGATCCGGTAGCCGGTGGCCGTCCAGCGGTCGATCGCCTCCACCCAGCAGGCCGCGGAGTCGGTGATGCCGTGGGAAAGGACGAGCACCGGCGCGGCCTCGTCCTCCAGTGGCCCGGCCAGGTGACGGGCGAGCGGGGCGACGGCGGATGCCTCAACGATGGTCATACCCGGAGCTTATGCCGCCGCCGCTGGTGGTCCCGAACTCATCTGCCACGCCCGCTCACCGTCTACTACGACGGTTAGCGGGCGGTTCGTGTTTGTGGGTGTAGTTGGAGTCGGGAGTTCGCTCGTCGGCGTGCTTTGCGCTGACGTCGTCTACTACTCCGGTTCGGGGTTTACTACTCGGGTTTGGTGTCTGCTGAAGGGTTCTTGACCCTTCAGCGAAGGTCAAACTGGCGTAGTAGACGCCGAAGGGGCGTACCAACGATCTGTCCCTTCCCTTGACCCAACTCGCTCTACGCCCGCGACGCCGCCCGGAGGACGTCCCCGCCGGCCACAAGTCCTCGTCAGCCCCAGAACGTCCGTGCAGGCCCCACGCAGAGCCCGCCCGGACGCTCGCCCACGACCTCGCGCACCCAAGCACGACCTCCTAGTCCCGAGCATGACCACCCGCGGGCCCGAACCACCACACCCACAAACGCGAAAAGCCTGAAAAGCTCTGGAACCTACTTTCCGGTTGCTGTGCGGCGTTGAGCCGGTCGCGACGGCACAAGGCGGCGAGCACTGTCCTTCCTGCAACGATGGCGTACGGCATCCCCGGGGGAGGCATGATGGATTGTGCCGCGGCCGACGCCGTCCTACTGACATGGAGCACGCCATGACCGACTTCCTATTCACCCCGCCCCGGTCCCACACTCCGCCGGAGCTTGTTGAACCGGCTGATTTCCCCGCCTCCGAGCTGGCCGTGCCCGGTATGCGCACGCTGCCCGCGGTGGACGAACCCCGCTACGGGGAGGTCCACCTGAACGTGCCCTACGCAGAGAAGTCCGGCCGCACGCTCCACCTGCAGATCATCATGCCGCCGCGTCGGGCCGCCTTCCCCGACACCGCAACCGACGTCTACCCCACCATCCTGTATGTACAGGGCTCGGCCTTCCACACCCAGCAGCTCGGCCATGAACTGGGCAACCTGGTGGCCTTCGCCGCCCGCGGGTACGTGATCGCCATCGTCGAGTACCGCGGCAGTGAGGTGGCGCCCTTCCCCGCCCAGGCCAAGGACGCCAAGACGGCGGTGCGCTGGCTGCGCGCCCACGCCGCCGAATATCACGTCGACGTCAATCGCATGGCCATGTGGGGCGACTCCTCCGGCGGTCACACCACCCTGATGACCTGGGCCACCGGTACGGGCGGCGCCGACGACGATCCCGCCTTCTCCGACGAGCCCGTCACCGAGGCGCTGGGCCTGCGCGCCTTCGTCGACTACTACGGCCCCACCCACATCGGGCGGATGAACGAGTACCCATCCATTCAGGACCATTTGGAGGCCGACTCTCCCGAGGGCTGGCTCATTGGCCGAGTGCGGGTGGATGAGCATCCCGAACTCGTCGCCCCCACCATCATCATGGATCACGTGCCGCACGCCTCGCGGCGCGCTCTGCCGCCGCTGTTGGTGGTCCATGGGGACAAGGACCGTCTCGTCAACTTCTCCCAGTCGGTCTGGTTGGTGCAGGACCTGCAGGCCAAGGGCCAAGACGTCATCTTCTACCGGCTGGCCGGCGCCGACCACGGCGGCGCCCCCTTCTGGCAGGACGACGTGCTCGACGTCGTCGACGCCTTCCTCAAGGAGCACCTGAGCTGATCGGCGGCTCGCGGCTCCTTCGAGAACCCGAGGCCGTCTATTACGCCGGTCAGCGGTCTGCTGTGAATACCTGGTGGCTGTTCAGCAGACCGCTAACCGGTGTTGTTAGCGCCGAAGCGCCGTAGCAGACGGGGACGGTGGCCGCAGTGCGTCAGCCCTGCTCGGCGGTGGCACCGTCGGCGGGTGTCTGGCCGGGAGCGCCCATGCCCGTATCGCCCGAAGGCGCGGCGGGAGCGTCCTGGCCGCCCGGTCCGCCCGCGCCGCCCTGGCCGCCGGGGCCTCCCATGCCGCCCATGCCGGAGCTGAGCGCCGCGGCGGTGCCGGTGGCCGAACCACCCGAGGTGGTGGCCACCGTGTACTCCTCGCCCTCGGTAAGACCCAGCACGGTGAGATACTGGGAGGTGAATACGCTGGTCATCCCCCAGGAGGTGCCGTCGGCGCCGGTGACGGTGATCGTGTCTCCCGCCGACACGCTCGGGGAGCCGGTCACGCCGATCAGCTGGCTCTCGCCGTTGACGTCCACCGCCCCGTCCATGGAGCCGGCCTGGCCGGAGATGACGACCTGCCCGCCGGTCACATAGGCCGACCCGTTGGAGTCGATACCGTCGGAGTAGGTGAAGGACACCTGCACCTGCCCGCCGGAGATGGTCAACACCGAGCCGTCGTCGGACTCGGAATCGACGTTCTCATGGCCCTCAATCACATAGTCGCCGTTGGTGGCGTTGATGCCGTCGTCGCCGGAGGTGATAGTCAGCGCCCCGCCCGCGATGTTGATGAAGGCCCCCTGGAGCCCCTCGTCCGCGGCGTCCAGGGTCACGGTGCCGGAAGCCTGCGTGTAGCTGACACCCGCATTAACGCCCTTGGGCTTGTCGGCGTCGTCGACGGCGGACTCGTCCTCGTCGTCGGTAGCGGTGTCAGTAGCGGCCTGCTGGTCCTGCTGCCCGGGAGTCCCGCCGAAGTCCGCCTCCGGGGTGGCGTTGGCGTGGCCGCCGCCTGCGGCCACGCTGAGCGTGGTGCCCTCGACAGTGACGTCGGTGGTGGCGGAAACCCCGTCGTCGCCGGAGGTAATGGTGATGTCGGCGCCGCCCAGGGCGATGAAGCCCATGGTCTCGTCGTCGTCCTCGGTGGACTTCAGCCCGTCCCCGTCGGCGGTGATCGTGATGGTTCCGCCGGAGATGACCAGGTAGTCCTTGCCGCGGATGCCGTCGTCGACGGCGTCAACCGTGAGTGTGGGCGCGCCCTGGATCACCAGGCCGTTCTTGGAGGAGATGGCGTCATTGTGGCGGCCGGTCACGTTCAGCGAGCCGGTGCCGGTGAGCACCACCGTGTCTGAGGAGAACAGGGCCGCCGTGGGGGCGTCGGCGTAGGTCTCGCCGTCAACCAGCGTGTTCTCAGAGCCCGCTGCCAGCACGACGACGGCGCTGCCCGCGTCCTGAATGTCGATGGCCGGGCCGTCCGCATTGGTGATGGAGGCACCGCCCAGCACCAGGCGCACCTCGGCGTCGTCGGCGTTCACGATCACCTCGCCGTCCGTCAGTTCGCCGGTCAGGACGTAGGTGCCGGCGGCGGTGATCGTGATGGTGCCGCCGTCTACGTGCACGCCGGCGGCGCCGGCGCCGCCGACCTTGGCCGAGTCGCCGGACAGTGTGATCGTGGTGGCGGAGGCGGAGTCATAGGTGCCGGCGTCGTCATCCGCCGTGACGGCCGCCGTGGCCGCGGAGGTGTCGGCGTTGGCCGCCAGGATGTCGGACACGCTCGCCCCGGTGGAGGCCGCGGCCACCTTCGCGGTGATCGTGGTCCAGGCCGCGCCGGAGGAGTCGGCGGCGTCCGCCCCCGAGGAGGCGACGCCGGAGGTACTGCCGGTGGAGCAGCCGGCAACCAGCGTGATCGCCGCGAGGGGCAGCAGGAGTCCTGCCCGAATGCGGCGGGCACGCTTCGCATCTGGGCTGATGCGGCCGCTTCTGAATCCGGTTCTGAATCCGGTTCGGAACTCGGTGTGGTGCAGGTGCTTGAGCGGGTTGTTCATATGCGGTGTCCTTGTGAGTTCTTGTGAATTCTTCTGGGTTCTTCTTGGTCACTGTGAGTACTTGTGAATCCGTATGAGTGCGGGACGCTTGGAGGCTCCGCCGGCTGGGTCTTCCGGTTCTGCGTCAAGCGGCGAAGCCCAGGCGGTCGGGCGGAGCGGACCGGCGCGCACCGAGTTCGTGGGTGAGCACTCGGTGCCACTTGTTGGCGGGCAGCATTGGATGCAGCAGTGCCATGCCGGTGGCGTACTTGGAGATCCGCGCAGGCCGATGCCCCTGCGCCCATAGTCGCCGGTCGGCGGGCGAGGGCGTGGCCGGATTCTTCGTCTCGACGATCACCAGGCCGTCCGCCGACGCCGTCTCATCGTCCCGGCCTTCGGAGTCCAACGGCCCAACGGGGCTCCAGTGCAGACCGGTGTCGACCGTCATGCGGGCCTTGGCGAACGGCAGGTGCAGGGTGGTGCGCTCATAGGATGTCTCCATCACCGGTACCAGGTCCTCGGCGAGGATCGCCGCATGCGCCGGAGAACAGGTATCGGCGCGGGTCAGGCATCGGGTCACGAAGTCACGCCCCTCTGCGGTGAGCAGATCGGCCTCATCAAGTTCGTAGGGCATCCTCTCCTTGACGGTGGTGCCCCGTGAGCCCCGGGTCTTGACCTCCAGGAAGCACAGGCCGGAGTCCAGGTAGGAGCGGGTGCGCACCTTGAACCGACGACGACGTTTGCGGGCCGTCAGCAGGTAGGAGTCCAGTTCGGGGGTGTCGAAGTAGGTGGAGGCGTAGGTGAAGCATTGCCGACCATCGATCTGCAGCACCCTGGTCTGCCCGCTCAGGTGGTCGACGACCTCCTGAGCGGCCTCCAGGGGAAGCAGGTATTTGCGGTCCACACGGGTGAGCAGGCCGGAGGCGGCGTTGAGTTCCTCCAAGGTGGTCGTGGACAGCCCGCCGGTGTGCAGGTGCTGATTCATGACGGGTGACTCCTGTGGTACTGCGGTCTGAATATGCGGTGCGTGCGCCGTGGTGTGCTCAGCGGCCGACGGGCTCGGCCGCGGGCCGCACCACGGGCGGGAGGATGTGGCCGGCGGTTTGCGTCGAGGTGGCGGTGGACAGGCCCGCGGAGTGCCGGGGGCGGGAGGCGCGCGCCGACGTCGGGGCCGTGCGGGAGTGGACCGTCGCCCGCGATGCCCGGGGCGAGGAGGCCTGAGTCGGGGCGTCGACGGCGGCCCGGCCGGATGCGGGCGTCGTCACCTTTGAGTGGCCCGCGGGGTGCAGGCGGAAGCGGACGTCGACGAGCGTGGTGTCGTCCACCAGGTCCAGTTGCTGCACCTCCACCGAGCGCACCTGCGCGTCCAGCAGCTGCTCCAGATGGGCGATCAGGGTGTCCTCGTCGGTGATGGCGTGGTCCAGCATGATGATCTGGTGGCGGTTTCGGCGCAGTAGTGCCGGATGGTCGGCGATCCACAGCGAGGCGACGACCAGAGCCATGAGCAGCGCCGTCATCGCCGGCGGCGACGCCGTGATGCCTCCCAGCAGTCCCAGGGCCAGGGCCGCGAAGAAGTAGGCGACCTCGTGCTGGGCCAGCTCATTGGAACGCAGGCGGATGATCGACAGCACACCGAACAGGCCCAGGCCCAGACCGGCGCCGACCGACGCCGTCGACAACAGCAGTGTGACGGCCAGGACACCGACGTTGACGCCCGCATAGGCGGCCACCAGATCCTTGCGGGCATGACGCCGGGTGTACAGGGCCCCGACCAGCAAGACCAGGGCGATCAGGTCGATGATGATATAGGCGAGTGTGCTGACAGACATGGGTTTCTTCCTACTGGGGAGGACGGCGTGCGCCGTCTCGGACCGGTTCTGAGTCAAGGCGATGGCTCTATGCGAGGCCTGTGAAAGTCGTGTTGTGGGTGTATGTGACCGGAATCGCGCCGGGGCCCGCAGGGTGGCAGTGGCGGCGGTACCCGCGGGGTCGGCGGTGCCGTCAGGGCCGGGAGCGCACCGGAGCATGGCCGCAGCCGGTGGGTGCGGCCTCGGGAGAGGCTTAGACTGGCGCCCCGGCAGGACTCTGCCGGGCCCTGCCGCTCCGGCATACGGGGAGCCCTCCCCGCGGGCCGGTTCCCGTTACCCATGCGACAGGAGCCCAAGTGCCCAGCAAGCAGCCCTCTACCCAGCCCTCCGACCGCAAAGGCCGCCTGCGCGGCTGGAGCCTTCACGGTGACGGACGTTCGATCGCCCCCGGTGAGGTCGTCACCCCCGCCGAGCGCCTGAGCTGGCCCCGCACCGTCGGCATTGGTGTGCAGCACGTCGTCGCCATGTTCGGTGCGACCTTCCTGGTTCCGCTGCTGACGGGCTTCAATCCGTCCACCACCTTGTTCTTCACCGGGCTGGGCACCCTGCTGTTCATCCTGGTCACCTCCGGCCGCCTGCCCAGCTACCTCGGCTCATCCTTCGCGCTGATCGCCCCCATCGGTGCCGTCACTGGGTATGCCGCGGATACGGGAGTGCCGCTGGATGAGGCCAGGGCGTCCCTCGCGCAGGGCGGGATCATCTCCGTCGGCGTGCTGCTGGCCCTGATCGGCGTGATCGTGCACGTGGCCGGCACGGGCTGGATCGACCGCCTCATGCCGCCGATAGTCACTGGCGCGATCGTCTCCCTGATCGGCTTCAACCTCGCCCCGAGTGCCTGGAGCAATGTGAGGACCGCCCCGGTTACGGCACTGGTGACGATCGTGTCGATCCTGGTGATCACCGTGCTGTTCAAGGGCATCGTCGGGCGGCTGTCGATCCTGATCGGTGTGCTGATCGGTTACGCCACCGCCTGCGTGCGCGGCGAGGTCGACTTTACTCAGGTCTCCCAGACGGGCTGGATCGGAATCCCGGACTTCCGCGCGCCCGCCTTCGATCTCAGCCTGCTCGGCCTGTTCATCCCGGTGGTGCTGGTGCTGGTCGCGGAGAACATCGGACACGTCAAGTCCGTGGCCGCCATGACCGGGGAGAACCTCGACGACGTGACCGGCCGCGCCCTTCTGGCCGACGGACTGTCGACGGCGCTCGCGGGCGTGGGCGGCGGTTCGGGTACGACCACCTACGCGGAGAACATCGGCGTCATGGCAGCCACACGCGTGTACTCCACGGCCGCCTACGTGATCGCCGCGGCCACGGCCCTGGGACTGTCTCTGCTGCCGAAGTTCGGCGTCATCATCGCCACGATCCCCGCCGGCGTCCTGGGCGGGGCGGCGACGGTCCTGTACGGCATGATCGGCATGCTCGGGGTGCGCATCTGGGTGCAGAACCGCGTGGACTTCTCCGACCCGGTCAATCTCAACACGGCGGCGGTCGCCATGGTGATCGCGATCGCCGACTACACCTTCGTCTGGGGCGACATGACCTTTGCGGGCATTGCGCTGGGCTCCCTGGCTGCGATCGTCGTCTACCACGTCATGCGCGCGATCTCCCGCGCCCGGGGCACGAACCTGGAGGGGGCCTCACCGGCGTCGGCGCCTGCGGGCACCGAACTCGAGGGACCGGCCTACGCCAAGCGCGCCCGTCGCCTGTAGGCGGCGGGTGTCGGCCCGGGAGCGGCGGACCGTCGCCGACGACGAGTTGGGACGCCGGGCTGCGCGCGTCGCGGTCTGTGGGGGGAACCCGCGCGCGGAACGAATCATGCGCGGAGACCGGGGTTGTCGTGGTGGTCGATGGGTGGAGCCCGCGCGCGGAACGAGCCATGTACACGAGTTCGCCCCTCATACACGGGTTCATCTCAAAGACACGTGTTTTGGAGCTTTGCAGGTGTTTAACACGTGCAAAACTCCAAAACGCGTGTTCATGGCCGCAAACACGTGTTCGTGACGCCCGGATGGGCCGGTGGCCGCCAACGGAGCCGCGGGTCAACACCCGCCACGCTGAGCCATCTCCGCGGTCATCCCGACCTCGACGCTCCGTTTTGCGCGTCATTGGGGCCGGTCCGGCCGGTTGTTGACCGATTGTGACCGGACGCGGGACCGGCGCATCGACGCCGCGTCGGCGGCACGGTGAGGGAATGGTGAGGGATCAGGCCTCTGGCGGCGGCGGGGCGGGGAGAACGCGGCCGTCATTGGCCAGTTCGAGGACACGGGCGTGGATCGAAGTACGGCCCTGAAGCGCGGCGCGCAGAGCCCGGTGCAAGCCGGTCTCCAGGTACAGGTCACCATTCCAAGCGATCACATGGGCGAACAGGTCGCCGTAGAAGGTCGAGTCGTCGTCGAGCAGGCCGCGCAGATCCAGCTGCGCGCGCGTGGTGACCAACTGGTCGAGGCGGATCTGCCGGGGGGCGATGGCGGCCCAGTCGCGCTGCGCAGTGACCCCATGTACGGGGTAGGGTGCGCAGTCGCCGACGGCCTTGAAGATCACGCCCCCATGCTAACGGGAACGTGTGACATACCGGTATTCGAAACGGTGCGTCTCAGACCGGGGTGTTCAAACGGGTGATCGTGAGACCGTATGCGGGACTGCGGCCCGGGCCGCCAGACCTCGGCAACGCTCAGCGTCGCAGCAGCGGTCCGGTCAGGTAGTGCTGGATCGTGGGGCCGACCACCTCCACCAGGTGATCGACGGAGGCGCCGGCGAGCGGCTCCACCCGGTAGATGTAGCGAATCATCGCCAAACCGACCAACTGGCTGGCGGCCAGGGTGGCGCGTTCACGGGCGTCGGGACCGAGCATGCCGACCTGGCCCAAGGCCTGCATGACCGGGGCGGCGATCTGCTCAGTGGCATATGCCTGAACGGCCTCGGGGGCGCCGTCATCGGTGGCGACCCAACGCAGCAGCGACCGGAAGGTGGCGCCGCCGGAGGAGTCGTCCCACGCGGTCATCGCCAGACGTACCAGCCGTGGCCCCGCGGTGCGAATGTCTCCGGAGACCACCTTGGCGATCTCCTCACTGGCGCGGATGCGCAGATTCATGGAGGCGCCGAACAGGTCGCCCTTGGAGCCGAAGTAGTAGGACACCAGCGCCGGATCGACACCGGCCGCGCGGGCGACGCCGCGGATCGTCGTCTTGGCGTAGCCCTTGGCGAGGAAGGAGGCGCGAGCGGCGTCGAGGATCGCGTCGCGTGTGGGCTGCGCAGCGCCGGTGCCGCTTCTACCCGTGCGCGGGCCGCGGCGCCGCGCCGAAGCGGGGGCGGAGTCAGTGGAGGCGGGCGTGGCGGGCGTGGTGTCCCTTCCGACTGAGGATGCGGGTGCGGAGGGGGGAGCCGGGGCAGTCCGCTCCACGGCTTCCCGGGGTGCGGCCGCGTCTTCCATGCCTAAGAGGCTAAGCGATTGACTCACATCCACGTGCGGTGTTCGCGGCTCAGAAGGCCGAGTGAATAGCGGTTCGTGACCGTGGAGGGTGATTCCGCCGAGCATCTCGAATTAGAAAAGTTCAGGTGCACAATATTCAACGGTGTCCAGGGGTTTCGAGGGTGACTCCGACCCGATGTGCACCATCTCCGGGAAAAGTCGACTAGGACCAAAGGCTGGGGTTGTCATTATTTCAACACCGTTGAACCTGTGATCGAGCCCGATTACGGTTCCAAATGACCCCGGGCCTCGGAAGTCCGTGGACGCCAGCATTCCGCATGGGGTCGAGAGGTGAGCACATGATCGACAACGCCGACCGCAGCAATGACGTCGGGTCGCGCGCCGACGTCGCAGCCGCCGCGCCCGCGGACAATTCACCGGTGGCCAGCGCCGGCCCCTCCCTCATGGCAATCCCCTTGGGCATGCCCTCCTTCCCCGCCCGCCCCGCCACGAGCGCGCCCACGGCCGCAGTCGTCCGCCATGCCGATTCTGCCGACTACTCCGACGCCCCCCTGCGCCTGGGCCTGGACGTCGGCTCCACCACCGTCAAGCTCGTGCTCCTACCCGAACCGGTCGACGGCGAGCCCTTCCCCGCCCCGGTCTTCTCCGAGTACCGCCGCCACAACGCCGACGTGCGCGGCGAGGTCTCCCGCCTACTGGCCGAGGTCGCCGGCGCCTTCCCCGGCGCCCGCGTGCGCGGCGCCGTCACCGGCAGCGCCGGCCTGAACCTGGCCAACCTCATGGACCTGCCCTTCGTGCAGGAGGTCATCGCCGAGACCCGCACCGTCCAGGCCAAGAACCCCGACGCCGACGTCATCATCGAACTCGGCGGCGAGGACGCCAAGATCACCTACCTGCACCCCACCCCCGAACAGCGCATGAACGGCACCTGCGCGGGCGGCACCGGCGCATTCATCGACCAGATGGCGCAGCTGCTGCACACCGACGCACCCGGCCTGAACGCCCTGGCGGAGAACTACCAGACCCTCTACCCGATCGCCTCGCGCTGCGGCGTCTTCGCCAAGTCCGACCTCCAGCCGCTGATCAACCAGGGCGCCGCCAGCGAGGACCTGGCCGCCTCAGTGCTCCAGGCCGTGGTCACCCAGACCATCGCCGGCCTGGCCTGCGGCCGCCCCATCCGCGGCAACGTCATGTTCCTCGGCGGCCCCCTGCACTTCCTGCCCGAGCTGCGCAAGGCCTTCGAACGCACCCTGGCCGACCAGGTCGACTCCTTCACCTGCCCCGACGACGCCCAGCTGTACGTCGCCGTCGGCGCCGCCCTCCTGGCCGACGGGGAGCCGACGCCGCTGACCGAGTTCTCCGACCGCCTCGCCTCCCGCCGCGCCGCCGGCACGGGCGCCGGCCGCATGCGCCCCCTGTTCGCCGACGACGCCGAACTCGCCGCCTTCCGCGCCCGCCACGCCCAGGCCAGCGTGGAGCGGGTCGGCTGGCCCGCCCCGCCCGCCGACGACCAGACCGCCGATGGCGCTCCAACCCGCTACCAGGACTGCTTCCTGGGCATCGACGCCGGCTCCACCACCATTAAGGCCGTCGTCGTCGACGAGCAGGGCCGCATCGTGTGGGAGCACTACGCCGGCAACAAGGGCGACCCCGTCACCGCCGCCGTCGAGATCCTGCGCCGCATCCACCTGGAGATGCCCGAGCACGTGCGCATCGTCCGCTCCTGCGTCACCGGCTACGGCGAGGGCATCGTCAAGGCCGCGCTGCGCATCGACGAGGGCGTGGTGGAGACCATGGCCCACTATCGGGCCGCCGCCCACCTGAACCCCGGCGTCACCAGCGTCATCGACATCGGCGGGCAGGACATGAAATACCTGCGCATCCGCGGCGGCGCCATCGACTCCATCTCCGTCAACGAGGCCTGCTCCGCCGGCTGCGGCTCATTCCTGCAGACCTTCGCCCAGTCCATGGGCCAGTCCATCCAGGAGTTCTCCGCCTCCGCGCTCACGGCGGACAGCCCCGTGGACCTGGGCAGCCGCTGCACCGTGTTCATGAACTCCTCGGTCAAGCAGGCCCAGAAGGAGAACGCCACCCCCGGCGACATCAGCGCCGGACTGTCCTACTCGGTGGTGCGCAACGCCCTGTACAAGGTGATCAAGCTGCGCGACGCCTCCCAGCTGGGCGAGCGCATCAGCGTCCAGGGCGGCACCTTCCTGAACGACGCCGTGCTGCGCGCCTTCGAGCTGCTCACCGGACGCGAAGTGGTCCGCCCCGATATCGCCGGCCTCATGGGCTGCTTCGGCGCCGCCCTGACCGCCCACGAGACCTACGACGGCGTCCCCGGCACGCTGATGAGCCTGGCCGAGCTGTCCCGCTTCGGCTTCACCACCGAGACCGCGGTGTGCAAGCTGTGCCAAAACCACTGCAAGCTGACCATCACCACCTTCAACGACGGCCAGCGGCACGTGTCCGGCAACCGCTGCGAGCGCGGCGCCACCCAGGAGCGCCGCAAGATCAAGTCCGACATGCCCAACCTGTACGACTACAAGTACCGGCGCACCTTCGCCTACCGGCGCCTGCGCCAGGGGCAGGACACCCGCGGTGAGATCGGCGTGCCCCGGGTGCTGGGCATGTACGAGAACTACCCGCTGTGGTTCACGATCCTCACCCAGCTGGGCTTCCGCGTCATGCTGTCGGGCCGCTCCAACCACGAGCTGTTCGAGCAGGGCATGGACTCCATCCCCTCCGAGAACGTGTGCTACCCGGCCAAGCTCGCCCACGGTCACGTCCAGTCATTGATCGACAAGGGCGTGGAGACCATTTGGTTCCCCTGCGTCTTCTACGAGCGCGGACTCGTGGACGGCGCCGACGACCACTACAACTGCCCGATCGTGGCCACCTACCCCGAGGTCATCCGCAACAACGTGGAGGCCATTCGCGACGGCGCGGCGGGCGGGACGGACGCCGCTACCACTCCCGTCCCGCAGGGACCGGCTGCCAAGGGCGCAAAGGCGCCCGCCGGCCCGGGCGGCGTGCGCATGCTCGCGCCCTTCCTGAACCTCGCCGACCCGGCCAAACTGGCCGAGCGGCTGGTGGAGGTGTTCGCCGACTGGAACGTCACCCTCCCCGAGGCGCGCAAGGCCGTCGCGGCGGGCTTCGCCGAGGACGCCGCCTTCAAGGCGGATGTGCGCGCCGAGGGCCGCCGCACCCTGGAGTGGATGCGCGAGAACGGGCGCAAGGGCATCGTCCTGGCCGGCCGCCCGTACCACATCGACCCCGAGATCAACCACGGCGTCCCCGACGTCATCAACACCCTGGGCATGGCCGTCCTCTCCGAGGACTCGATCCTGCCCGAACCCGAGCCGTCCCCCGACGGCGCCGGGGACGGCGTCGAACACCAGGTGGCCGGTGGGGCGCTGTCTCGCGCCGTTGCCAGCATCCGCCGCGGCCTGGGTCGCGGCAAGGATGACCCGCAGGCGCCCGCCGACTGGTCCGACGTCACCGCCGAGGGCCTGGAGGCGCCGACGGCTTCGATCGCCGTCGCCAACGTCTCCCCGAAGCTGCGCGTGCGCGACCAGTGGGCCTACCACTCCCGCCTGTACCGTGCTGCCGAACTGGTCACCCGGGCCGACGACCTCGAACTGGTGCAGCTGAACTCCTTCGGCTGCGGCGTCGACGCCGTCACCACCGACCAGGTGCAGGAGATCCTCGAGTCCGCGGGCGGGGTGTACACCACCCTCAAGATTGACGAGGTCTCCAACCTCGGCGCCGCCACTATCCGCCTACGCTCGCTCGCCGCCGCCAGTGAGGCGCGCCGTCGGCGGCGTGAGGCAGGAGAGTCGGGGGGTGCCGTCGTCGACGAGCACGTACAGGAGCTCGCGGATCAGCCCGTCGAGATCGACACCACCACACCCGCCGCCCGGGAGGCCGTCGCCGTCGGCAAGGAGGAAACACCGACGCCGCGCGAGAACCCGGCATCCGCGGACGATGGTGACCACACGCTCGCCGGGCGCGTGGCCCGCAGCGAACGGACCCTGCCCGCCGCCACCACCCCGACGTTCACCGAGGAGATGCGCCAGACCCACACCATCCTCATGCCGCAGATGAGCCCGATCCACTTCCGGCCGTTGGTGCCACTCATGCGGCGGCTGGGGTACAAGGTCGAGTTGCTGGAGTCCGCCACCAAGTCCGACCTCGAGGTGGGGCTGCGCTACGTCAACAACGACGCCTGCTTCCCCGCCATCATGGTGATCGGCCAGCTCATCGGCGCCTTCGAGGACGGCTCCCACGATCCGGACAAGTGCGTGGTCGCCATCTCCCAGACCGGCGGCATGTGCCGTGCCACCAACTACGCCGCCATGCTCCGCAAGGGCCTGCGCGAGGCCGGCTACCCGCAGATCCCCGTATTAGCCGTCTCCCTGCAGGGCATCGAGGCCAACCCCGGCTTCAAACTCAGCCCCACCATGGCATACAAGATGCTGCAGGGGATCGTCATCGGCGACGCCCTGAGCACCTGCCTGCTGCGGGTGCGCCCCTACGAGGCGGTTCCCGGCTCCGCGCAGGAGCTGTATGAGCGCTGGAATGCCATCATTTGCGAGTTCTTCGAGCACAAGGGGCGTTCGGCCACCTGGGGCGGACGCATCGGCTACCGGCGTCTGCTGCGGGAGATGGTGCGCGAGTTCGACGCGCTGGAACTGGCGGATGTGCCCCGCAAGCCGCGCGTCGGCGTGGTGGGGGAGATCCTGGTCAAGTTCCAACCGGACGCCAACAACCACGTGGTCGATCAGATCGAGGCCGAGGGCTGCGAGGCCGTGGTCCCCGGACTGCTGGGCTTCTTCCTCAACGGCATGTCCACCGCCCAGTGGCGGGCCGACACCTACGGCATTGGCGCGGACACCGTCTACCAGAAGAAGGCGGGTGTGTGGTTCATTGAGCAGGTGCAGGCTCCGGCCCGTGCCGCCCTGGCCGCCGCGGGCGGCAAGTTCGACGTTGAGTCCCCGATCTCCGAAATGGCGGAGAAGGCGAGCCAGATCCTCAGTCTGGGCAACCAGGCGGGGGAGGGCTGGCTGCTGACCGCCGAGATTATTGAGTTGATCGAGCACGGCGCACCCAACATCGTGTGCTGCCAGCCCTTCGCCTGCCTGCCCAACCACGTGGTCGGCAAGGGCATGTTCCGGGAGATCCGCCGCCGCTACCCGCAGGCCAATATCGTCGGCATCGACTACGACCCCGGCGCCAGCGAGGTCAACCAGCTCAACCGCATCAAGCTGATGATCTCCACCGCCTTCATGATGCAGGAGGAGGCGGCTCGGGACGAGGCGTCGAGTACGCGGTCGTCGTCGGCCGCGGACGGTCCGCTCACCGGCATCGACAATGCCTCGGGTGAAGGCCGCACCACCAGGGACCTGATCGCTGACCTCGGCCCCGCCCCGGACGGCACGCCCACCTCGCCGGACGTCGCCGTCCCCGAGCGCGTCGGCGCGGGCAGGGCGTAGACCGAGGCCAAGGCGGGCGGCCGCTGCGGTCAGCTGCCGGTGCCGCGGGCGGAGCCGGTCAACTCGCTGCCGTCCACTGAGGTCAGGATGCAGGAGACCTTGCGGTCGCCCTGCTGCCAGGTGGTCTTCGTTGGACGCAGTGAGGTGACCGCGTAGCGGCCCTGCGAATAGGCGTCGTTGTAGCTGATACCGACGTAGGACTCGAAGGCGTTGTAGCAGATGTCCGCGACGTACTGCTCCATGACGTTGCCAACGGGGAAGCCGTCCGCGGAGATCGTGCCCTCGGCGTAGACCTCATACAGGTGCGGCGAGGCACAGTCGACCAGTGTTGCGCTGGCAACGGTTCCGTCGGATTCCGTGCCCTCGGACGCGCCGGTTGTCGCTGAGGCGGTGGCGGGCGGCGTGCCGGCGGCGCCGGTTGCAGCGGGGGTACCGGCGGAGGTCGAGTTGTCCCCGTAGATGAGGCAGTCGCCCACCTTGATGTCCATGGCGGATACGGTCTGCGCGGTCGGAGTCGCAACGGCAGTCTCGGGCGGTGCGGTCTGACTGGCGGCGGCCGATGCCGATGACGTTGGGGTGGCGGGGGCGGGGTCCGCCGTCGAACCGCCCTGGCAGGCCGCTAATCCCGGCGTCAGCAGCAGGGCGGCGAGGGCGGCGAACGCGGTGAGGGATCTATACATGCATCTAGGCTGTCACATGTAGGCCTGGACTCGAAAAGGCGTCGGATGCGGGTCGTTCACCCGGCATCCGGAGACTATGCCCGGCGCCGGGCGCCGCCATCTTAGCCCAGGCTCCCCTGGGAGCGGCAAAGTCACGCGAATCGGCCACTGCCTGCGGACCTGTCGTGGAATGCAGCACTTTCAGTCGACGGGCGCATCCGGCGCGGTGTGAAACCGCATGACCATGCGCTCGCCCTGGCGGCTGCCGGTGCGTAACCGTGGGAAAGTGCTGCATTTTGTGACAGCTCGGGTGGCTCCGGCGTCTGTGGCCAGCGATGGGGGAGATGCATGTCCGGCCGTGTCCGCGAGCTGAAGGTGCGTTTGCTCACATTCTCCACAGGATCATCCTGTTTGTTGAATATGTGTGAATATGGTTGACGTGATTTACGTATGGACCACGATGTCAGGGAGAGTCGTCTCCTGCTCGAGCTCAGTCGGTCCGGTGCGGTGAGGCGTGCGCGGCTGTGCCGATGAGGTGGACGCCTTAATCGCCCTGGACGCCGCGCTGCGGATCGGCCTGGTCAGCAGGACCATGCTTCTGGCCAGATTGGTCGGTCCGCGCAACGGTCGCCTGCGGGCGCTTTTGGGGCGGGCTGATCCGCGGGCTAGGTCCCTCCTGGAGACTATTGCCCGCTATGACCTGCAAGAGGCCGGACAGGAGCCGGAGGTCGCCGCTGATCTCGGCTTCGAGGTGGATCTGCTCATGGGGCGCCTGGTCATCGAGACTGACGGCTACACCTATCACGGCGATCGGGGGTCCTGGGAGAACGACCGCAGGCGCGACCAGTCGCTGCTGCGACGCGGTTATGTGCCACTCAGGCTGACCGGTGCGCAGGCGTTTGCCAGGCAGACGGTACGGCTCGTCGAGCCGGTGGCGCGTCGCCTGGGCTGTTGGCGCGAGGACTGAAACCGGGGTCCGGCGACGGGACGACCCATCGCCGGACCCCGGCTGTGTTGTGGTGCGGTGCGGTTACGCGTGGTGGCGGCCTGATCTCAGGCGCCGAGAGCGGCGGAGACGACCTGCTTGGCCTCCTCCTGGACCTGTGCCAGGTGCTCGGCTCCCTTGAAGGACTCGGCGTAGATCTTGTACACGTCCTCCGTGCCCGAGGGGCGCGCGGCGAACCAGGCGTTCTCGGTGGTGACCTTGAGCCCGCCAATGGGGGCGTCGTTGCCGGGGGCGCGCACTAGGCGGTCGGTGATCGGCTCCCCGGCCAGCTCGGTGGCGGTGACGTCCTCCGGTGAGAGGGCGGCCAGCTTGGCCTTCTCCTCCTTGGTGGCGGCGGCGTCGATGCGGGCGTAGGCGGAGGCGCCGAAGCGCTCCACCTGCTCCTCGTGCAGCTGGGAGGGGCTCTTGCCGGTGACGGCGATGATCTCGCTGGCCAGCAGGGCCAGGATGATGCCGTCCTTGTCTGTGCTCCAAACGGTGCCGTCCTTGCGCAGGAAGGAGGCGCCGGCACTCTCCTCGCCGCCGAAGCCGACGGAGCCGTCCAGCAGGCCGGGCACGAAGTGCTTGAAGCCGACCGGCACCTCCACGAGCTTGCGGCCCATCGCGGACACCACCCGGTCGATCAGGCTGGAGGACACCAGCGTCTTACCGACCGCGGCGTCCGCGGGCCAGCCGGGCCGGTGGGTGAACAGGTACTCGATCGCGACGGCCAGGTAGTGGTTGGGGTTCATCAGCCCGTCGGGGGTGACGATGCCGTGGCGGTCGGAGTCGGCGTCGTTACCGGTGGCGACGTCGTAGGGGGTGTTGCCCTCGGCGTCGGGGGTCATGGCGCCCCGCAGTGAGGCCATGGCGTTGGGGGAGGAGCAGTCCATGCGGATCTTGCCATCCCAGTCCAGGGTCATGAAGGACCAGGCCGGGTCGACCTTCGGGTTGACCACGGTCAGATCCAGGCCGTAGCGCTCCCCGATGGCGCCCCAGTAGTCCACGGAGGCGCCGCCGAGCGGGTCGGCGCCGATGCGCACGCCGGCGTCGCGGATGGCGTCGAGGTCGATGACGTTCTCGAGGTCGGCCACGTAGGTCTCGAGGTAGTCGTGCTTGATGACGTAGTTGCCGTCCAGGGCCTCGGCAATGGGCACGCGCGGCACGTCCCGCCAGCCGTCGGCCAGCAGCTCGTTGGCGCGTGCGGCGATCCAACTGGTGGCGTCGGAGTCGGCGGGGCCGCCGTGGGGCGGGTTGTACTTGAAGCCGCCGTCGCGGGGCGGGTTGTGTGAGGGGGTGACGACGATGCCGTCGGCCAGGCCCGGGCCGGTGGTGCGCACACCGGACTCGGTGGCGGCGCCATTGGCCAGCAGGATCGAGTGGGAGATGGCGGGCGTGGGCGTGTAGGAGCCGCGGGCGTCGATCGCGGTGGTCACACCGGCGCCGGCAAGCACCTCAATGGCGGTGCGCCAGGCGGGTTCGGACAGGACGTGGGTGTCGCGGCCGATGTAGAGCACGCCGTCGGTGCCCTGGGAACGGCGGTACTCGACGATTGCCGCCGTGGTGGCGACGATGTGGGCCTCGTTGAAGGCGGTGTCCAGGGACGAGCCGCGGTGACCGGAGGTGCCGAAGACGACCTTCTGTGCCGGGATCGCGGGGTCAGGGACGAGTTCGTAGTAGGCGTTGACGACCTCATCGACGTCAATGAGGTCCTCTGGCTGGGCGGGAAGTCCTGCGCGTTCGTGCATGGGTGCAGTGTGTCACGTACCACGGAGCATGTCCTGGGAATCCCGGAGATCGGACGTATTGGTCTTGCTGTGGCGGATGCGAAGGTGACTCGCGGAGGATGAGGACGTGATGAGCGGGGCGCCGGGACGCCGCGGTACGGGCTGCGGGAGCGCGGCTAGGATGTCGGCATGTCGACCGCTGCACAGACCGCCATCGCCACCACCAGCGCCCCGGCCGCCGTCGGCCCGTACTCCCAGGCCGTGTCCACCGGCGCGGGCAGCGGCGCCACCGTCTACATCTCCGGGCAGGTGCCGCTCGACCCGGCCACCGGAAAGCTGGTCGACGGTGACATCGCGGCCCAGGCCGAGCGGGTGCTGACCAACATCGGTGAGATCCTTAAGGCCGCCGGCCTGGGGTACGAGCACGTCGTCAAGACCACCGTGCTGCTGTCCGACATTGCCGACTTCGCTGCCGTCAATGAGGTCTATGCGCGCTTCTTCACCGGCGCGGTGCTGCCCGCCCGGGCGGCCTTTCAGGTGGCGGCGCTGCCGCTCGGCGCGGGTGTGGAGATCGAGGCCGTCGCGGTGCGTCCCTGAGAGGTGCCGCCGCGACGCCTGCTACTGACAAGCTACTGACAACTACTGTTAATTTCTTTACAGTAGATCTGTGGAGACGGCTGCGAGAGAGCCAACAGGCAAGATCGACTTCGATGCGCTGGCGGTGGCAGAACCGCGGCAGCGCGGGGTACTGCTCGTTGGTGCGCCGGAGACCCAATGGTTTGAACGCAAGTCGGTGCGCGTCGACGCCAAGCGGCTCGCTGCCGCGTTGATCGGTATGGCCAATGCCGAAGGAGGCATGGTGGCTGTGGGGGTCAGCGAGGGGCGGATTGAAGGTGTTGACGGCGAGACCCGCAAGGTCAACCGACTGCGCCGGGTCCCGGTTGATCTCATCGATCCTCCGCTCGTGCTCAGGGTGGAGGAGATGCCGGTAGAACGCTCAGACCGCACGCAGGACCATGTCCTGGTGTTTCTGGTGGAGCCGAGTCGTCATGCCCATCAACGCACCGACGAGGAGGCCTTCATGCGGGCGGGCGACTCGACCATTACGTTGAGTCGGACAGCCTGGCAGGAACTCGTCTACGACCGTGAGGCCGATGCCTATGAGGCGCAGCCCGCTCCAGTCGGCCGCGAGGGTGTGGACTCGGCTCGTGTAGATGTGCTGCGGGAGGCTATTGGCGCGGTAGGGGATGACCTGCACGTACTGCGCGCACGCTCTCTGGTAACTCCCGATGATCGATTGACGGTTGCCGGACTGCTCCTGGTGGGGATGCAGCCGCAGCGATTCCTCCCGCAGGCACTCGTGCGCGTGCTGCGGTACCAGGCCGATGAGACCGGTGTGGGAGCACGCCAGACGATGGTTGCCGACGGTGATCGCCGCCTGGAGGGCACGATCCCGGAGATGATCGAGGCCGCCTTCTCCTTGGTCGAGGAGTGGGCCCCACGTCGTCGGGCACTCGGCGTAGATGGCAAATTCGGTCCGGTGGATGTCATTCCTCGCGAGGCGTGGATGGAGGCGATCGTCAACGCAGTCATCCACCGCTCGTACTCGATGGCTGGTGACCACATCCGGGTCTCGATCTTCCCGCATCGTATTGAGGTCTCCTCGCCGGGCCGTTTTCCCGGACTGGTCGACCTGTCCCGGCCGCTTGAGATCGCCAGATATGCGCGTAACCCGCGTATCGCGCGCGTCTGCTCGGACCTGGGATTCGCTCAGGAACTGGGTGAGGGGATTCGTCGCATGGTGGGGCAGATGCGTCAGGCGGGTCTCGGCGATCCGGTGTACCGGCAGACGTCGACGAGCGTAATAGTGAGTCTGGATGCCGCCTCGCGAATATCGACGACGGTTGCCGACCGGCTTGGCCGGCCCGCGCTCGATGTCATGGCGTTGCTGCGCAGCACCGGGCCGCTCGGTACTGCGGACGTTGCTGACGCGATGGGTGTCACTCGCCAAACGGCGCTGAAACGCCTCAAGGCTCTGGAGGCCGAGGGGCTGGTGATGCGCACCGGTAGGTCGCCGCGCGATCCGCGATCTACGTGGATCATCCCCGGGGCCTGACCAGCAGGTGCGTACCGCCGAAGGGGTGGATCCCGCAGGCACCTGCTACTGACAAGCTACTGACAACTACTGTTAAGAAATTAACAGTAGTTGTCAGTAGTTGTCAGTCTCGGTCAGTGGGCGCCGGACCTCAGGCCCACTCCTCGACGTCGGTGGTCACGTCCCGACCGGAGGCGGCGGCCTCGTCGATGGCGCAGGAGAGCAGGTGGTCCTGGCAGGCCTGCGCCAGCGGGTAGGGGGCCGGGCCCTCGCCGCGCGCCCAGCGGCCGGCGTCGGCCAGGATGGTGGCGACGGCGAGGTCGTCCTCGCTCATGCGCGTTCCCACCCATGGGTTGCGGTAAAGGACCCGTCCGTCCAGGCTGGCATGGATCAGATCATTGCCCTCCAGGTTCAGGTCGCGCCCCGTGCGCTGGTACTCGATTCGGCTGGTCATCGCCCCGGCGTCCGGCACCCAGCGGGTGACGACGTCGTCGACGATCTCCCCCAGGGTGCCGCGCACGAGTACGCGACGGGACAGCAGCGGGTTGTGCCACTGGTTGGAGGTGAACTCGTAGACACCGGTGCGGTCGCCGTCGAAGGTGAGGGTGGCGAGCACTGTTTGGCCGGACTCGACCGTAGGCACGGCGCTCCAGCCGTCACGGTCGAGCGGCTGGAGGAGCGGGGCCGGGAAACTGCGGGCGGTGACGGTGACGGGGCCGCCCAGTGGGGCGGCGTCGTCGGCCAGGAAGTGCCGCAGTAGCGAGACGGCGTGGTAGCCGTGCGTGGAGGAGACCTGCGCCCAGGTGGGGGTGCCGATGATGCCGGCGCGGATGGCCGCGAGGCGGGCGGCGTGGCCGGGCATGAGCGGGTACTGCTCGGCGACCTGGACCAGGCCGGAGGCGCCGACGTCGCGCCACAGGGCGCGCAGCGAGTCGGGGTCGGGCGCGGGCGGGGTCTCCGACAGCACCGGGATGCCGTGGTCCACGAATTCGCGAATGAGCTCAGGGATGGCGGCCCAGCTGACCAGTGGCAGGACCAGCTCGGGGGAGCGGGCCAGCAGGCCGTCAAGGGAGTCGGTGGTGACGACGCCGAACTCTTCGGCGAGCGCCTGGCGGGACTCGCCGCGGCGGGCCAGGGCGCCCACGCACTCCAGGCGCTCGGGGGCCATGGCGGCCAGGCGCAGGAAGAAGCGGGCCCGCCAGCCGCCGCCGATGACGCCGAAGCGAACCGGCCCGCCCGGCGGCGGGGCCGGGCTCTGGTCGGGCATGGGGGCGCTGTAAGGGCGGGTCGGTTCGGGCGCGTAGGGGTGGTGCGGGAAGCGCGGCGGCGTGGGGGCTTGGTCGGTGGTGTAGACGGTGGTGTGGGCGTCGCTGCTCACGGCGGTCTCCTCGGGCTGCGGACTTCATCGTCGAGACGGCATCGACGCTATACCCCGGGCGAGGAAGGGGCAACAGGTGCTGAGGCGTGTACGGGGGTGTGCCTATACGAGCAGATCCTGCTCCGCTTGACGCAGCTATTCTTCCTTAAATGTGTATCCTTTGCGATGTCCTGCTTAGGAGGTCAGCATGCTTCGGTACCTGCGGGTGCAGAACTGGAAGTCCTACTACGAGCCGGTCGAATTCTCCATGGTGGCCACTCGTGAACGGCTCCATGGCGAGCGACTTGCCAAGATCGGCCGATCCCGGGTGCTGCCCGTATCGGCGATCTACGGCGCCAACGCGGCGGGCAAGTCCACCTTTGTGGAAGCCGTGGAGGCACTGCGGAATCTGGTACTCGATGCGCGTCCGGCGGGAGCCGCCCTGCGCATGACGCCGCATCTGCTCAAGGGTAAGGATGAGCCCACTGTCTTCGCAGTTGAGTTCGTAGTTCCGGTCCGCGACGGCAACGGTGCCGAACGGGACCAGGTGTTCATCTACGAGGTCGCCGCCGACAGGCGCAGGATTCACCGTGAGTCCCTGGTTCTGGTGCGTACGCGTACGGAGGAGTTCGTCTTCGATCGGAACGGCGACGACGTCGAACTGTATGGCGAGCTCGCCGATAATCCTCGTGCAGGTGCGCATGCGACCGTCGTCGCCGGCAACGAGACCTTCCTCGGGGCGGTCGGCTCCGACGGCGGACCGCTCATCGAGGCCGCTCGAGCCTGGTTCTCCCATCAGCTCACCGTGATCCATCCCGATGACCAGTACGTGTATCTTCCGGCGCGCATCGACGCCGACGACATGTTCGCCTCCGCCATGAACGAGGGACTGACCAGGGCCGACACCGGTATCTCTCGACTGGAGTTGGAGGCCATGGAGATGGCGGCGCTGCCCCTGCCCGCGGAGCGCGTGGACGAATTGGTCGAGATGCTTGAGGATCGGGGCGGCTCCGTGGTGATCGGCATGGAGGATAGGGACTGGGCTTTGCTGTCCCTCGATGAGGGGGAACCGGTGGCGAGACGATTGGTGACGCTCCACGAGGCGGACGAACCGCCGGGTGCAGCGCGGGTGTCCTTCAGACTTCAACTGCGTGAGGAGTCCGACGGGACGCAGCGCTTCATGAATCTTCTGCCGGTGTTCCTCCAGTTGCGCGAGGATGACATGCGCAGTGTTTTCGTCGTCGACGAGCTGGAGAACTCGATGCATCCCAAGCTCACTGAGGATTTTCTCCGTTCGTTTCTCGAAGGTCTTGATGCGGGTGACCGGCGTCAACTCATCTTCACCACCCATGAGGTGCAACTTATGCGCTCCGATGTGCTGCGCAGGGATGAGATCTGGTTGGCGGACAAGATGGATGGACAGTCGCGGTTTACCAGGGTCTCCGACTTCTCCGATGTCGGGGTGCGGAAGGATGCGGACCTGCTCTCCTTCTACATGTCTGGCCGCCTCGGCGGCGTGCCCAAGATCTAGGGCTTAAGGAGTAGCGGTGGGCAAGCGCAGGACACGACCCGCAGGTTGAAGGCGGCAGAACCGGCCGGGATCGGTGCCGCTAAAGGAGCAGTTGTTCTTTTGCGCCGAGGGGCAGATGGAGGAGCGCTATGTGCGCGCTCCGCTGCAGTACCGGTATGAAGGTGCCTTTGTGCCGCGGCCGAGCGCCCTGTCTGGTGGCCACGGCCGACAAGTTCCCGGGGCCGGGCTGCTGCCGGTGTGCCCCATCAACGAACTCGAAGTCGTCATAACCACCGCCGCTCCCGGCACCGCCTCGCTGCCGGACCTGGCGGGTACAGCTACGGAGGCGCTGTTCGCATGAAACTGCTCATCGTCGTCGGCGGCGGGTTCCGCGTGCCCCAGGTGATCGAGGTACTGGCGGCCGCTCGGGCGGGCTCCGGCACCCACGGGCGCGTGCTGGACGAGTTCGTCGCCCTCGAGCAGGGCGTGCTCGGGCAGGAGACCGTGGGCACCGGCGGCTAGGCCTACGCATTCCGCACCATCCCGGCGGCCATGGAGCTGGCCCGCACCGCCCGCGACCTCTCCCCCGAGGCCTGGGTAATCAACTTCACCAACCCCGCCGGCATCATCACCCAGGCCATGCGCACGGTGCTGGGCGGGCGCGTCGTCGGCATCTGCGACACCCCCATCGGGCTGGTGCGGCGGGCGGCGACGGCGGTCGGCGAGGATGCTGCGCGCGCGTCCCGGGTCGGGCCGGGGGCGGGGCTCGACTTCGACTATGTGGGCATGAACCACCTGGGTTGGCTGCGCAGTCTCGTGGTTGACGGCCAGGACCGACTGCCCGGCCTGCTCGCCGACGACGCCGCCCTGGACCGCATGGAGGAGGCGCGCATCATCGGCTTCGACTGGGTGCGCGCGCTCGGGGTGCTGCCCAACGAGTACCTCGACGCCGTGGGGGAGGTGCCGTGCGTCGTCGACGGCGACGGCGTGCACTCGCAGCGGGTGGGGGCGCTCGCGGGCGCCGAGCTCGGGCTGGTGGCCACGGTCAAGGGCTGCGAGGAGCTGGTGATCGACGCCGCCCTCAGCGGGGACGAGACCCTGGCGTGACGGGCGCTGGCCGGTCATCCGCTCATCGACTCCGTCAACGTGGCGCGGCGGGTGCTGGACGGATACCTGGAGCGCAACCCGCTGGTGGCCCGGACCTTCGGGCGGTGAGGGCAGCGGAATCTCCTATGCGTCCTCCTCCCATCGACGAGCGCGGTCAGAAGGCGAGCTATGTTCTCTCCGGTACTACACGGGAGACCAGTGCTGAAGGCGCGTATTGGAGTATCTGAAGTGCTGCTGCTGGTGGGCCTGCAATCTCTAGGAGTGCTCGGACTAAGTTGACACCGGTGGCGTGTCCGTAGGCAGGTGCATGGGGATTGAGCGCCGCGGCAATGTCTCCGAGGTCGGCTTGTGGAACACCCGTGGCGTCCCTGACGACTGTGGCGAGATGCTCCATGTCGGTGTGTTCGGTGGCCAGGTCGGCGATGGTGCGCGGGATGGTGGTGACGACAATTCCGTCGACTGCGGTGACACCACTATCGTCTAGTGTGGCCCGCCGGTAGTGGATATCGGACTGGCGAGTCTGCTTTCGCGTGGGAGCTGCGAAGGTGTGCCGTGCCGGTATGACTTCGCCGATGCCGTGCAGGGCCGCCGCGGACGCGTGGGACACGGCGGGGCTGCTCGGGTCGTGGGCGCGTTCGTCCGCGAAGCGCTTGGGATCGGTGCCGAGCCAGGCGGCGCGAAGATCCTGATGGGGATCGTGATCCGAGCCGGGCAGCGCGTACACGCCGTGGCGAACACGCGTCAGTGCTTCCGAGGTGGCCAGGCGGGTAAGTGTTGTTCGGTCGATGCCGACCCGCGCTGCCTGGGCCGTGGTGATCAAGCCACGTTGCGAACCGGCGACGGAGAACAGCGTACGTAGCGCATACGCGGTTCTCATGCGACCTCCTGCTGCGTTTGCTACATTAGCAGTGTAGCAAACGCAGCTCACGTTCAGGGGTTCGGGGTTGCTTGTAGGAGTCAGTTCTTCGCCTCTGGGCGGAGTTCCGCACCGTCCAGCCTTCTCATGAGGTGCGACAGGATGCTGAGGGCGTCAAGGCAATCCTCGTATGTGAGGGCGCCGGACTCTTGAAGCTCCTTAACCTCTTCATGGCTGATCGGGTGTCTGAATCCCTTGTACAGTCCGAGCGATATTTCGCGGTGTCCGTTTTCAATATTGTCGGCTGTTGTGTCGGTAAAGGCGTGGGTATGCATATACTTTTTGAATATGCTGAGCTTTTTGTTCTTGCCAAAGGCGCCTTCGATGACGTTGTGTTCAAGCTTTCGTGGAATTCCGGCTTTCGCGGATGCGTTGGCGATATATCGCTTGATCCCTTCGACTATCGCTGTATGGTAAGATCCGCCTTCGTAGGCGGTCTTGGACACTTCTTGGATCTCAGGGTGAAGGCGGCGCCAGACGTAGTCAGCGTATGGTGGTGCGAGACGATGGAGGTCTTCGATAAGAACTGCTTCCTGATCCGCTGTCAGGTCGAGGTCCTCGGAGCTCACATGCTCGAGTACGGTTTCAACCGCCGAGCGGCTCTCCTCTGACTTGATTGACGCTGTCCAGTCCTCCGTCGAAATCCCGGTCCTTCGCTGTCCGCGAGCCTTTCGCTCCTGCGACCGCCGGGCCCTCCACTCGCGCCCGACCCTTGTTAGTAGTCTCTCAAGGGATTCGCGAAGTTTCTCCATCTCCGGAGCGTCCCATACGAGTGCGCGGCGGTCGGTGGCGATCACGTCTTCGTCGAGGGTATCGACGAAGTCGACGTCCAGGTAGCCGGTGATGTACGAGTAGGCGTGACTGGACTCGGATGCGCCGAAGAACTCCGGTTCATCAACCATACGGCCGTGGGCGTACAGGGTGACGCCGCGCGGCACATTGCGCAGCGGCTTGGCCGTGGAGATGATGACACCGCTCACCCCCTGGTCCGCCAAGAATATGTCCCCTTCCGTGAATTTGTCGGGGAGCGTCCATTCGAACTCTTTGTCCAGAGACTGGAGGCGGAGTGACCGTGAGACGCTGGTCCGGTTTCCCTGCGCATCGGTCACCATCAACGTGAAATTGTCGTCGGCGTAGTTGAACAGCCGGGAGAGGCTGGAGGCGAGTTTCTCCCCGTCTATTGGGGTCTTTCGGCGTAGCTGCGTCAAGACGACGGTCGTGCCGTGTCGGTCGGCGTCGATTGGCACTACGTCTTCTTCAGGGCGGTAGTCGCCCTCGCTGGTGATCAGGTCGTCGTAAGACATGGTGATCCGCGTGGCCGTCGAGGACCCCATGCGTGTCGTCGTCACTTCAACGACTCGTCCGATGCCGAAGAGGGCGAGTTTGCCGAGCCCCTTCTTGCCGGACACCCAGCGCCTTCCGCTCTCGGTTTTCCCCGACTCAGGTGATTGGCGTCTGTTCCTGCCGATGCGCAGGTACTTGTCGGCGACGTCCTGCCTGGACATGCCATGGCCGTCATCTATGACGGTGATGGAGTGATCGGAGCCGACCTTAACCTCTACCTGGGTCGCGTCGGCATCGTATGCGTTGGCCACGAGCTCCGCCACTGCGTTAGGAACGTGGGAGTACATGCGGATGCCGAGGTGCTCGATCGTTCTCGGGTCGAAACTCAGGGTGAGTGGCGGGACCGCGGTCATGGTTAGAACTCCTTCAGGATCTGGCGGGCGATGGCGGCGCCCAGGGGGATGGGGACGGCGTTGCCGATCTGGCGGGCGATCGCGGTGCGGGAGCCGATGAAGCGGTGCGTGTCGGGGAAGCCCTGCAGGAGGGCGGCCTCGTAGTGGGTGATGGCGCGGTGCTCCACGGGGTGCAGGTAGCGGCCCTTCTCAGGCTTGAAGAACTCGGTGCGGATGGTGACCGAGGGTCTGTCCCAGTGCAGGCGTCCCATGACGTCCATGGAGCCGGTGGTGTGCCGCAGCCAGCAGGGCGCCTTCAGGTCGTCCGGGAGGTCGGCCCGGTTACCGCCCTCGGGGATGTTCTCGAAGCGTTCCAGAGACTTGGGCGTGTAGTGCCGCGACACGTGCAGCTCGCGCGGGGAGAAGGCCCCGGGAACCTCCCGCGACCCCACCTGCGTGCGGACCTCGTCGAAGCGCGCGTCCATGTCCGGTCTCGCGGGCACGCCCCGCAGCGCGTCCCGCACCGTCTCATAGGGCTTCAGATCATCGTTCCCGTTGGGGCTGTGCGTGGGTTCCGGGAAGCCGGGCGCGGTCATGTCCCTGCGGTGCCCGATGAGGACGGCGCGCTTGCGCGTCTGCGGGGCGCCGTAGTCGGCCGCGTTCAGCACGCGGAAGTCGAATGAGTAGTCCTCCAGGAACCCGCCGGGACTGGTGGCGCCCAGGAAGTCCCGGTACTGGGGGGACTTGCCGAAGGCGGGAACGTTCTCCACCACGAAGAACTTGGGCTCGGCCCTCTTGATGACCTGCGCGTACTGCTCCCAGAGCCTATTGCGCTCGTCCTCCGCGTCCTGCTTGCCGAGGGTGCTGAACCCCTGGCACGGCGGGCCGCCGACGACGACGTCGATCCCGCTCGGCACCGCGTCCTCGGCGAGCCAGTCCTGGATCGGGCCGGCGTAGACGTCCGTCTCGGGGAAGGTCGCGTGGTAGGAGGCGGCGGCGTAGGGGTCCATCTCCACCGCGGCGACGCTCCGGAAGCGGTCCGACGCCTCGTGGAGGCCCGCGGTCAGTCCCCCGGCCCCCGCGAAGAGGTCGAGGACGCGGATCGTAGTGGAGCCCATGGAAACAGGTTAGCCGGCGCATCTGACACTTATTCGAGGCGCACCGGTGGGCGGGAACTGTGATTCGTGTCGGAGGTCGGCCATAGAGTACGTACAGTTGTGAACCGCAGGGATGGAGACCCTCCTCCCGGCTCGACGGAAGGACGCCCGTGCCCAGGAAGCTCATCGAGGTGGCGCTGCCGCTCGACGCGATCAACAAGCAGTCCGCGCGGGAGAAGTCCATCCGCAAGGGGCACCCCTCCACCCTGCACCTGTGGTGGTCCCGGAAGCCCACGGCGACGGCCCGCGCCGTGCTGTTCTCCCAGCTGGTCGACGACCCCTCCGAGCGCCGCGAGGAGTTCCTGGATGCGGCCCGTGCGGCGGGTGAGACGGACCCCGATGACGCCGCGGACCGGGCCGTGGAGGCCGAGCGCCGCCGCCTGTTCAACCTCATCACGCGCATGGTCGACTGGGACAACCTCACCGACGAGCACCTCATGCGCGAGGTCAGGGCGGAGATCCGCCGCTCCACCGATGACCGACCACCCGCCCTCCTCGATCCCTTCGCCGGCGGCGGCTCCATCCCGCTGGAGGCCCAGCGCCTCGGGCTGGAGGCCCACGCCT
>NZ_JAUMUL010000016.1 GCF_030530635.1 Actinomyces sp. | reverse complement strand
CAGCCAAGTCCGGCACAGTGAACCAGGATGGCTTACCGCGTCCTTCGCCCCACGACACGACGGCAGCCAGATCGTCAAGCATCAAGAGTCGGTTTGCATGGCCTGGTGGGGTTGTTCGAGGACGCGGGTTAACCGCCGACCATGTCCTCGCCAGCCCGAGGACAATCTTGCCGGCCCGAACACGCCCCTACGACCCGGCACCGAATCGGTCATGATAAGCGCCATAGAACCAATGCCGGCGCGACGGAGCGCCGACCCGAAGGGACCACAACACCATGAAACGCACCGACCTCAACCGCGGCTGGACCTTCCGTGAGAACACCGGCGCCTTCGCCAGTCTCCTCGGCGCCGCCCCCACGAGGATCGTCGATCTCCCCCACGATGCCGTCCTCGCCGGCGGCCGTGACCCCGACAGCGAGAACCAGACCCACAATGCCTACTTCCGCTCCGGCGCCTGGGTCTACGAGAAGACCATCGACGTGCCCACCGAATGGCGCAACCGCCGCGTCACTGTGGAGTTCGAAGGCGTCTACCGCGACGCCGTCGTCAAGGTCAACGGCTCCTACGCGGCCCAGCGCCCGGGCGGCTACACCCTCTTCCACGTCGACCTCGACCCGTACCTGCGCTACGGCGAGGAGAACCTCATCACCGTCGAGGCCCAGGCCCACAAAGACTCGCGCTGGTACTCCGGCGGCGGCATCACCCGACCCGTACACCTGCTCGTCGGCCCACTCATCCACACCGCCCCCACCGGCATCCAGGTGACCACCCCGGAGATCGACGACGAACTCGCCGTCGTCGAAGTCGCCGTTCCCGTGGTCAACGGCTCCAACACCACCGCCACTACGGACGCCCGCATCGAAATCCTTGGCCCCGACGGCACCCTCGCCGCCACCGGGACACTGCGTGTATCAACCCTCGCCGGCGAAACCCAAACCGGCCGCCAGCGCCTCTACATTCAAACCCCACAGCGGTGGAGCACCGACTCCCCCGCCCTGTACACGGCCCGCGTCACCCTCGGCGGCGACGACGACGAAGACACGGCCCAGACCCGCTTCGGCATTCGCAGCCTGCGTCTGGATCCCATCCACGGGCTGCGTCTCAACGGCCGGACCGTCAACCTGCACGGCGCCTGCGTGCACAACGACAACGGCGTCCTCGCCGGCGCCTGCATCGCCGCCGCCGAGGACCGCCGTGTGCGTCTGCTCAAGGCCGCCGGCTTCAACGCCCTGCGCTCATCACACAACCCCATGAGCGTGGCCATGCTCGAGGCCTGCGACCGCCACGGCATGCTCGTCATGGACGAGACCTGGGACGTGTGGACCGACGCAAAGACCACCGACGACTACTCCCTGGCCTTCCCCGAGTGGTGGGAGCGCGACGTCGAATCTCTCGTGGCCAAGGACTTGAACCACCCCAGCGTCATCCTCTATTCGATTGGCAACGAAATTCCCGAAATCGGCACGCCCCATGGCGCCCGCCGCGCCCGCACCATCGCGGACAAGCTCCGCTCCCTGGACTCCAGCCGGTACGTCCTGAACTCCCTCAACGCGATGATGGCGATCCTGGACGAGCTCGCGCAGATGCGCGAGCAGGCCTCCGGTCAGGGCCCCGATGCGAACTCCACCACCGTCCCGAGCACCAGTGCCGACTCTGGCGCCGGCGACATCAATACCGCCATGACGGACGCCGCCGAGATGATGTCGGCGATCATGAGCCTTCCCGAGATCACCGGCAAGATCACGGAGGCGGCCGACGCCGTCGATATCCTCGGACACAACTATGCGGACGTGCGCTACCGGATCGAACACGAGGCCGACCCGAACCGAATCGTCGTCGGCTCGGAGACCTTCTCCCCGCGCATCGCCACCTACTGGCGGCTCGTACAGGAACTGCCCTACGTCATCGGCGACTTCACCTGGACCGGCTGGGACTATCTGGGCGAGGCCGGCATCGCCCGCCCCATCTACTCCGACGACCACGCCTCCGGCATGGGCGCCGCCTACCCGTACCTGCTCGCGGGCTCCGGCGACATCGACATCCTCGGCAACCGCAAGACGATCTCCCTGTACCGGGAGGTCGCCGTCGGCCTACGCAAGAATCCGGTACTGGCCGTTCAGCGGCCGGAGTACTTCACCGAGCCGGTCGCACCGCACTCGTGGACATGGACGGACTCGGTCACGTCGTGGACATGGGATGCGCCGGCCGGCAGCCCCATCACGGTCGAGGCCTACGCCGACGCCGACGAGGTCGCCTTCCTCGTCAACGGCGCCGAGGTAGCACGCACGCCCGTCGGCACCGATCTGCCCTTCTACGCGAAGGCGGACACCACCTACCAGCCTGGCGAACTCACTGTGGTCGCCTACCGCGACGGCGAGGAGCTCGGCCGCACGAGCCTGGAGACGGCGGGGCCGGTGACCGCACTCAGGGCGGAGGTCGAGGCGGGGCCGGTGCGGGCCGACGACGCATCACTGGCCTTCGTGCCGATCTCGCTGCTCGACGCCGTCGGCCGCCTCAACCCGGCCGCGGACCGGCCAGTCACGGTGGAAGTCGCGGGACCGGCGGTGCTGCAGGGGCTTGGCTCCGCCCGCCCGAGCCACGAGGAGTCCTTCCTGTCCGACACGTTCACCACGTATCAGGGCCGTGCGCTCGCAGTGATCCGTCCGACGGGCGTAGGTGAGGTCTCGGTCAGGGTCGCCGGGGAAGGCCTGGAAGGGGAGGGCATGGGAGCGGAGGTGTCCTTCACCATTGAGCCCTGACCCACAGGCGTGTTCCGAGGGACGGCGGCTGTGGCGCAGGCCCCCGGAACGCGACCACAACCGGCCTCGGCTGGGAGCGGGGCAGGCTGCCGGTCAGAGGGCGACCAGGAAGCCGTCATTGTCCACGACTGATCCCCCGGCCGCGGCCAACAGTGCGGAGGCGACCTCCTCGATGAGAGTCCGTGCGGCGGCGCGCGCCTGTCGCACGCCAGCGGGCGGATACTCGCAGTGGGCCTGGGCTGGATATTGCGGAATCCAGACCACCTCGTAGGAGATCACACCGTCACGCGACCAAGGCTCGCCGCTCACGGCCAATGGCACCTCCTCCGCCGCCTGAACACGTATCTCGATCCCGCCCCAGTCGGGGTGGGCCGAGTCGACGTCGGCGACGACGCCATACCCGTCACGCAGCTCCTCCACGGGTGTCCCCGCAGCCCGGGCGCGCGCCTCCTGATCCGCCTGCTCGTGACGTCGCTTTTCGGCCGCCCTCCAGGCGGCATCGAGCACGTCCTCCCCGAGCGTCTGCGCCAGTCGGACCAGTTCCTCCTGAGGGATGGCGGCCAGGCCGGTGGGTCCCTGCGGCGGCTCGGCGTGAAGCAGCAGGCGCGCCCCCGGGGCCACCGGGGCGGCGAGCGTGACGACGCCGTCGGGCACGATCCACACCGGCGAGTACACGGTCAGTGTGGTGGAACGTTCGGGACTGGGGATCACCAGCGCCGGGGTGGTATTGCCGCCGGACCCGGCCGGGTCTCCGGCGAGCCGCAGTCCGCCGGCCAGGCGGCGGGCGATGGCACGCAGTCGAATGAGGGCCAGCAGCTCCGCACCGGTCGGCTGGGCCAGGGGGAAGGCATCGGTGAGGGGGTCGACGCCGACCAGTTCCGCAGGCAGTGCCCCGGCCCGCTGCGGCGGACAGTCCAGGACCATGACCTGGCAGACCCATTCCGGCAGCTCCAGCACCCTGCGCAGCTCGGCGTCCACGTCCCATGGCCCCTGCAGCTCGGCGCCGGGCGCCACCTGCAGGCGGGAGGCGCCCACCCAGCCCGCATGCTCGTCAAGGGACAGTGCCAGGGCCTCGACCTCGTCAATGGTGACGTCGTCGGCGAGCAGCAGCAGGTGCTGAGTGTCGGCCCGCCCCACCGGGAATGAGCCGACGGCGGACAAAGCGGTGTCCGGCAGGGTGGTGGCCAGGTCGGCGCCGGCGGCGTAGAAGTCCGGAAGCGCCACGGCATCACCGGTTGATACGCCTCGGCTCTGCCCGGAGCGGTGGGGGGCGTCCTGCGGTCGACTCATGCCTGGGCTCCTTCGGAATTCAGCACCGGGCCACATGCGGCCCCTTCATCGGGCGGCGCCCCCGGGTCAGTGATACGGATGCGGTGGAAGGAGAGGTGGGAGCGCGACGCCGTCGGCCCCCGTTGACCCTGATAGCGCGAGCCGGTAGCGCCCTGCCCGTAGGGGGCGGCGGCAGGCGAGGACAGCCGGAAGAAGCAAAGCTGTCCGACCTTCATGCCCGGCCAGAGTTTGATGGGCATGGTGGCGGTGTTCGACAGTTCCAGAGTGACGTGACCGGAGAAGCCGGGGTCGATGAAACCGGCGGTGGAGTGGGTGAGCAGACCCAGCCTGCCGAGGCTGGATTTGCCCTCCAGCCGGGCGGCGATGTCATCCGGAAGAGTGACGCGCTCGTAGGAGGAGCCGAGCACGAACTCGCCGGGGTGCAGTACGAGCGGCTCATCGGGGCCGACGTCCACCAGGTGAGTGAGTCGGTCCTGCTCCACGGCGGGGTCGATCACCGGGTAGCGGTGGTTGTCGAACAGGCGGAACCAGCGGTCCAGGCGCACGTCAATGGAGGCGGGCTGGATCATCTCCGGGTCGTACGGGTCCAGGCCGACGTGACCGGATTCGAGTTCTGCGCGGATATCACGGTCGGAAAGCAGCACGGGCCCGATTGTGCCAGGTTGCGCCCCGGCCCGGCACCCACCCGGATCGGGGCGCCTGGCCCCTCAGTTGCTGAGCGGCATGCCCTTGGCGTCTACGCCCCACGGCTGGGCGCCGGGGGCGGCGGTGAGGATGATGATCCCCTCGACCAGGCCCCAGATCGCCGAAACGAACGCCAGAAACCCGAGTGACAGCAGCGTAATGAGGAGCTGGGCCACCGCCTTGCCGGTATAGCCGAGGTAGAAGTTGTGGATGCCAAGGCAGCCCAGGAAGATGCCGAGCAGGCCCGCGGCGACCTTCGACTTCTGGTTGTACACGGCGTAGGGCTGACCGTAGGCCGCGGCGGGCGCCTGGTAACCGGGCTGCTGGTATCCGGACTGGTAGGCGTTCTGCTGATAGGCGGGATCCTGATAGGCCTGTTGGTAGCCGCCGTTCTGGTAGCCCTGCTGCTGATAGCCGGCCTGCTGCGCCTGCTCGTACCCCGGCGGGTAGGCACCGCCCGCGTAGGCCTGTGCCCCCTGGTAGGTGTCGAGCTGTTGATAGGGGTTGGCCGCGGCGGCACCGGGTGAGGTTGCGCTCCCCTGGTAGCCCTGCGGGTAGTCGGCGCCGGACGCGCCCGCCCCGTAAGAGCCGTCGGTGTTCTGCGGTTCGGGCGCACTGAAGGGCGAGGTAGTCATGGGGCCATGCTGGCAGATTCGCACACAGGCGCGCAGACCGTTTCATGGGTTGGTCTCCCCATGGGCGACGCATCTCACGTCCATCGGCGTCGTGTCGGCCACAGCCGCATCGGCTTTCCCCTTCACCGGACCGGATCGGGCCGCACCTTAGCCGAGGTGGCTCCCGACAGCCGCCTCGGTCGGGACGGCGGCGCGTTGCGCCAGGCCGACGGCGTGGTAACCTGTTCGGGCACCTCATCCAGGTGAGGCGCGCGGGTGTAGTTCAATGGTAGAACTTCAGCTTCCCAAGCTGACGGCGCGGGTTCGATTCCCGTCACCCGCTCCACTGGCGGTCGCGCGCGGCGGCGTTTCCCGGGTTCCTTGTTCCCGTTTCCCAGTTCCCGGCGTTTTCGCCCCGCAGGCGCCGCAGCGCGGTTGCCGCCGTCCGCGGCGATCCACCCCAGCACGCCCGGCCGCCGACCCGCCCGTGCCCCGCCCCGGAAGCATCCCTGGACTTCTTGACAGCCCGGGGATCATGGAAGCCACCCAGATGATTCCCGCTCAACGAGGAGACTCTGTGAACCAGCGCGAACGTCGGCGCAGCAGGCGGAGGGCCACCGCAATTGCCGGCGTCGTGGCACTGGTCGTGGTTGCCGCCTCCGGATTCTTCGCCGTCGTCGGCAATGGGCGTGCTCCCGCTGCGGCTGCGGCCGACGCCACCGAGGCTGCGGCGTCCGCCGCTCCGGCAGCTACCGAGGTCGCCACGCTCGCACAGCACGAGTTGTAGGGAGACCAGCTGACTCATCCCCCGGGCGTGGAGGTCCCGTCACCGTCCGACCTCATCCCGGAGCTCGCAGGTGCCACCGTCCAGGCCCAGGATGGCTCATCACTGGTATTCGACACCGATCCGGACACCCCCGCGGTGCAACGCGATCTAGCCGATGCCGAGCTCGACTCGGAGTCGGCGAGCGTAACCGAACCCCGTCCGCCGACTCCGGTACGCCACACCTAACTAAGGTGTTGACAAGCTAGCTGCGTCCAGTTACGTTCATACCACGTCAAGGTTGACGCATCCCATCGAGAGATTGGAGTCAACATGAAATCCAAGTTCCTTGCCGCCGCTTCTGTTGGCCTACTCGCCCTGGGCGCCATGTCTCTCACCCCGGCATCCTATGCCGCCCAGGGTGACTGCGGTTCCGGCTACACGTGTCTGTGGGAGCATAGCGGCTATCAGGGCGGCGCTGTTTCATTTCAGCGTTATATTCCCGACCTGGCTCAGTGGAAACTGACCAACGGCAAGAAGGCGAACGATGTCGCTTCTTCCGCCAAACAACGCGGAAGGTACGAAGACACCTGCTTCTTCAAGCACGCGTACGGCGGCGGAGAGTCGCGCCGCATGGGCCGAGGATCATCTTGGTACAACCTTGCCCACCATTCTTTCAATGATGTGATCTCCTCCGGCTACTTCACCGGCTACAGGTCATGCTGACTCCCGCCAGGGGTCGACGTTCAGTCGTCGCAACCGCAGCGATCGCCGTACTGGTTTTCGCTGCGGGATGCGGCGGCGAAGCAGCCGACTCAACTGATGACACGCTTGATGCCTCCAGCATTGCAGCCTCCGACATTCCTGCAGACGGTGCACAGTCCGCCGACGGCGGCTTGACCATAAAGGATTACAACAAGGCCACGTTGCCGACTGATCCTTATCGTTCAGTCAATCCTGATCTGCGTAACTACGCGTGGGACGTTTCTGTGGCCAAGTGCATGATCGACAATGGACACACGCCGCCTCCGGTTATTGAGTATGACTGGAATGACCCGGCCGTTGTAAGCATCGGCGGCTGGAGTCGGCGGATGTCCGTTGAGGAGGCGGAGCAGTACGGTTACCACCAGCCTCCTGCGTCCACCAGGGCGGAACGAATTCGTAGCGCATCCCAGTTCATTGACTCGCAGCCGACTGATTGGAGGAGCGCTTACGAGTCCTGCTATGAGGGTACGGCAGAGCCGCCATTGTTTCAAGAGACGGTGACTGACGATTTACCCTTCGCAGAAGGAGTGGAAAGCAACCCCTTATTGGACGAGGCGGCAGCGCAGTGGCGCGAATGCATGAAACCGCTGGGCATTCCCGACCTGCCAGAGGAGGCGCCCGGTTTGGCACCGTCTCTGGCTAGCAAGTTCGGTCTTGATAACCCTGACAGTCTTGAAGCACTGAATCCGACTTCGGTGAGCGCGGAAGAGATCGCTATTGCGACTCAGGATGCTCAATGTGATGCTGACAGTGGGTATGATAAGACGGAATACGGACTTGTATGGGTGGCGAGAGACCGATATGTAAAGGCAAATCTGTCAGATTTGACGGCCAGACGTGAAGCGATAGAGAATCAGGAAACAGAGCTGAAAGCATATATCGAAGAAAACCGAAACGTGGTGCTGACGGGGTGAATGTGAAGTTCCGGGGTGCGCTGATTACTTTAGCCGTGTTGTCGGCCGCAGCTGTAGCACTTGGCGGGGTATGGTTTATAGCTAAAACCGTGCAGTCTCCCGCACAGCGCGAGGCTGCTGCCGCATCACCAACATTGGATCCGATCGCGGTGGTGGCACAGCGGGGGACTCTGGTTGACCAGCTCACTGCCAAGGGGTCCGTAAGCAAAGAGGGTGTCACGACCATCTCAGTTCCTCTTGGTGACGGGACGAATGTAGTGACTGATACGGGAGTGGCTGTTGGTCACCAGCTGATTCCTGGCCAGTCCGTACTACGGATTAACGGCCGCCCGCTTATCGCGCTGATGGGAGATTTTCCTACGTACCGGGATCTCACGGAGGGGGACGAAGGTGACGACGTACGACAGTTACAGATCGCACTGGTCGAGATAGGATATTCACTGACTATCGATGGGCAGTTCGGTTCAGCAACCGCTAGTGCTGTCACACAGTTGTATCGTGCTATCGATTTTGAGCCATTAGTATCAACTACGTCGGATTCAACGCGGGCCGATGGTGCGTCGTCACAACAGAGTTCTAATTCGTCGACCTCCAAAGGATCTTCACACTCTGAAAACAGTGGCGACTCCTCGGCGCAAAACAAGGCGTCGGAGGAGGTTGTGAAGCGTCGGGTCACGGTTCCGCGTGGTGAAATCATCTACATACCTCAATCGGGTGCCGGTGCCGTGGTGAGTTCGATTCCATCGGTGGGAACCACACTGACGGACTCTTCTGCGGTGATCACGCTGCGGTCCGGGCTTGCGCGCGTCAAGGCTGAAGTGCCACAGGCTATCGCAGAGAGCTTACAGGCGGGTGTGTCGGCAACGGCTACGATTAAAGATCAGCAATACACCTTCACTTTAGACACAATTGAGTCACCTAGCACCCCCGGGGGTGCCGAGGCCAGCGGAAACATTGCCGGGAGTAGCGGCGGACAGTCATCGTCGTCCGATTCTGCGGGTGGTGCAGCTGCGACCAGTGCGAGTTACACGTTGACGTTCAGTCCAGATCTCCCTTTACCGGCGGACTTGACGCAGGACGAGTCAGTTCTGCTTACTATTGATCGAAGCCCGACACTGACTGATGTCATTGTCATCCCTAAACGTGCTGTGGTGACCGCCCCCAATGGGCAGCACACCGTGCTACGGCAAGAATCGTCTGGACAGTTTGTGGCTGTACAGGTTGAGGTCCTGGGTTGTGTAGGTAGTCAGTGTGCCGTGAGCGAGGAGTCGTTGACCGTGGGTGATCGTGTGCGTGTGGACGGATCATGACGGTTCTGACCTTAGAGAATGCCAGTCGCACTTATGAGGCTGTTGTACCGGTCCATGCTCTGAAGTCGGTCAGCATCACGATCAACCAGGGCGACTTCGTGGCAATTGAGGGGCCGTCCGGAGCCGGGAAGTCGACGTTACTCAATATTCTGGCTCTTCTTGATAAGCCGACGCACGGTTCGTACCGGATCGACGACGTCGACGTTGTTGGCTTGAGTGACACCCGGGCTGCCGATCTGCGAGGTAGCATCTTCGGATTTGTCTTCCAGTCTTTCCATTTGCTTCCACTGCGTACAGCGGTTGAGAATGTTATGCTTGGCATGGCCTACCAAGGCGGGGACCCTGAGTCAGCCAGAATGCGCGCGTATGAGGCGCTGGCTTTCGTGGGCCTGAGCGAGCGGGCTGATATTCCTGCCGAACGTTTATCAGGTGGCGAACGTCAACGTATCGCTATTGCAAGAGCTATTTGCGGTGGCGCGCCAGTTGTTGTGGCCGATGAGCCCACTGGGAATCTGGATAGTCGTTCGTCTCAGCTCATTATGGACATGCTGGCCGACCTCAACGACCGTGGGACGACGATCATCGTAGTCACACATGATCCGGCGGTCGCCGCGAAAGCATCCCGACGTCTTCGCGTGGTCGATGGTGTGGTCACACAACAGTCCGATGCTTCCGCTAATGATACGGCGGACGGCCCGGCTGCACAGGGCGGTCAAACCACTGAGCCAGGGGCCGCGCTCTTCCAGGGCACGGCCGCGTCACCTAGTCGGCATCGTCGGAGATCGCCATTCAGATGCACTCGTGGCGGCACTCCGACAACGGCGTCGCGCGTTCATCCTCGAATGCTGTGGCATGACGTTTCCCAAGCCCTGGTCAGCGACCCTGGCCGCTCTTCACGGCTGATCGGGGTAGTAGTTATCGCCGTTACGCTGTTCCTCACCGTCATTAGTCTGGCATACACGGCCAGTTACCAGGTCTCGGATGTTTTTGACGCGCAACGCAATAGGCGCGTAGCCGTTGCGTTGACGGATCCGACGGACACCGGATACATTCCCCAAGTCGTCGCTCAACCCGATCCTGAGGCTGTTGACCGGATCGCCTCTATCAACGGGTTGCAAGAAGCCATGCTCGTCTCGCGGCACGACAATCACCCCGCCACTTCTGACCCCTCCTTACGCGTCGTTAATCTTCCCGTCTACGGACTGACCCCGATCACGCCGCTGAAGGATTTGTTGACCACGCGGGGCGAAACCTTGCCCTTAGACCATGATCAAGTCCTTATCGGTGAGGCCGCTGCTTCCGCTTGCGGCCTGGGCCCCTTGGACGCTTCCCCGACCCTCTGGGTTCGGGGTAAGCCCTACGAGGTAGTCGGCATCATCACAGATGCCGGTATCCGCTCGGAGTTGCTCGGCGGTGTTGTAATGAGCCAGGAAGAAGCCAGCGCCGTTGCCCCAGCCGCAGAAAACGTCCTCGAAATCCGTACAGCGCCGGGCGCTGCCTCCGCAATCGCAAACGTGGCCGCGTTGGCATGGGTGCCCACACACGTGGAGACCGCCATCACGGACTCGCCACCCGACCCCACGCAGATGCGCGAAGAGCTGGAGACCAGCGTGCGCACCGCACTGCAGACCCTCACGGTCGTGTCCGCTCTGTCAGGTCTGGCGATCCTATCCAACGCAATGAACAACTCCGTTCAAACCCGCACCGGTGAACTCGCCCTACGTCGGGCTATGGGAGCCAAGAGGAACCACCTGCGCACCCTCATATCAGCTGAATCCCTTCTCATCGGGCTTATCGGGGGAGCATGCGGATCCATACTCTCACTCCTCGTGGTCCTGGCAATCACAATCTTCCAACACTGGCGCCCAGTAATCGACCCGCTCAGTTTCCCCCTCGGTATCGTCGCAGGTATCCTCACCGGCCTAGCCGCAGCTGTGATCGCCTCGCGTAAAGCAGGACGCATCCACCCCGCCCAAGCCCTGCGCTAGGTGTCCATGAGAAAATGTCTGTAACAGGAATACCGGTGTTTTCTAACACGTGTTTGTTACGTGGGTCTTGATATGGACTGCGGCAGCCCTACCACAGCTCGGCTGCGGAGCGCAGCACCAGCCAGGTCGCGCCGGCATCGACCAGCGCCCAGGTCAACCACCAGAATCCGGCAGGCAGCGGCGTGAGCCGCGCCAGCGTGCGGTGGTCGGCACCGCCGTCGCGCGAGCGGGCGACGGCGCCGAGCGACTCCCACGCCCCGGCGAGCAGCAGAAGTCCGACACCCACCACCAGGCCTGCGCGCAGCGGCACCGCGGCGGCGTCGCCCCACCACCACAGGGCCGCCACCGCCGCGCCGCACAGCGTCACCAGTCCCGCGGTACGCACCGACCGGCTCATCACCAGCAGCACTGCCAGCACCCCCAGCGCCACCGCCAGCACCGTGCCCGCCCAGCCCGCCAGGGCCGCGAGCACTGCGCCCGCCCCAACGAGGGCTGGCATCGGGTACCCGGCCCAGGCGGTGACGCAGCGGCCGGGCCCACGGCTGCGGCCGGAGGTGACTGCCCGCCCCGACAGGTCGCCCTCCACGACGAAGCCGTGGAAGCGCCGCCCCACCAGCATGCCGACGGCGGCGTGTCCGGCCTCATGTACGAGTGTGGTCAGCGCCCGTGCCCAGCGGCGCAACCACGGCAGCGCCCACGCCAGGAACACCACGACCCCCGCGGGCCACAGCAGCCGCGGGTCGGGCGGGGCCGTAGCGGCGAGGCGGGCGAGAGCGCCGTCCCAGAAGCCGACCGCGTCGGTGACCGCAGCGGCATCGGCGGCGCCCAGGGACATCCCCGCCGCGCCGAGGGCTACCACGTTGATTGCGGCCGTGCTGATCATGATCACCGGCCGCAGTCTGCCAGGCGTTCCTGTGCGGGTGTTGTCCAAGCACAGCCTGGACCGGTGTTGGACCGGTGCTCCCGCCCTGAATCGGGCGAATACTGTCACAGAATGCACCACTTTAAGACGGGACCGCTCCCTAGTAACATCGCCGGGCCGCATGACTACGCGGATTTGAAGATGGTCTAACCGCCGGGCGGGTTGAAAGTGGTGCATTTCGTGACAACTGTGCGCACCCGCACGCGGTCCCGGCCGGTCTCGGCGCGCGTGGCCTAGGGTCGGTCCATGCTCGAAACGCGTCGCGCCCGCCCCAGCCGCCTGGTGGTGGCCGCCGCCGTTCTGGACCGACTGCCGAACGCGGATCAGACGGATGCAGGCCGGGCACCGACCGCGTCCTCAGCCGCAACGGCCGCCCCCTGCCCCACGCGCGCTGCGCCGAGCAGGCTGCTGTGCGCGGCCCGCGCCTACCCGGCCGAGCACACCGGTCAGTACGAGTTCCCCGGGGGGAAGGTCGAACCGGGCGAGACGCCGAAGGCGGCCCTGGTGCGCGAACTCGCGGAGGAGCTCAGCATGGGGGTACGACTGGGCGCAGAGATTCTCCCCTCCCCCGATCTGGCGGTGCCGCCACCGACCGCCGGGCCGGATTCCGATACAGACACCGCCGCCCTCCCCGGTGACGACCGCCCGGCCTGGCCGGCGATGCACGGCTATCGCATGCGCGTCTGGCTGGCGGAGCCCATGGGCACCGCCAGGCTCGGTGGCGCCCACGCGACGCTGAGCTGGGTGCCGCTGGACGAGGTCGGCACCCTGCCCTGGCTGCCCGCCGACAGGCCGATCCTGGAGGCGCTCAACCGCATGCTCGCGCACGCGCGCTAACCGCTCAGTGTCGGCACGCCCCAATACCCACTCCCGAAGCAACCGTCCTCAGGCACCAAGCCACTTCGACCGATCTCGGCGGCGTGGGGGCCGACTTGCTGACGCTTCTCGCCGCTGCGTCACCTTAAGGGTTAGGGTGTCCTCATGCCGAAGATCATGGGTAGTTCCCTCGCCGAGCACCGCGAGCGCACCCGCCGCGCTCTGTTCGACTCCCTGTCCGAGCTGCTGAGCCAGCGTCCCTTCGACAAGATCACCCTGTCCGACGTGGCCGCTCGCGCCGGCGTGGGCCGCACCGCCGTCTACAACCACTTCACGGACAAGGAGGACCTCCTCCTGGCCTTCATGGAGCACGAGACGGGCCGCTACGCCAGGGAGCTGACCCGCATCCTCGCTAACGTCGCCGACCCAATCGACCGGCTACGCATCTATGTGCGCCAGCAGGCGCTTGTCAAACGCCACTATCACTTCCCCGCCACCGGGCCACTGGCCAACTCCGTATCCCGTGACACCGCCGGCCGCCTGCACGCCCACGCCGGCCACATGACGGCGATGCTCACCCGCATCCTGACCGACGCCATGGACGCCGGCGTCATCGCCCGCCAGGACCCGGCCCTGCTGATTCCGCTGATCCACGCCTGTGTCCTGGGCGGACGCCCCACACCGACCGAGCCGCGCGCCCGCACCGCCTACCTGGACGCCCTGGACATGTTCGTGCTGCGGGCCGTGGGTGCTCCGACGCCGGACCACGCCGTCCCGTCCATCCGCCCCCCGCACGGGACCGAATCGGCACCCCACCCCGCCCGCGCCGCCGGCTGAACCCCGGCCACGGGAGGCCACGGGACGTCACCCCGGCCCCCTGTCGGCATGTCACCAGTCGCGTCCGTCACCGCCACGTATGATGCCGGGATCTTCGGTGGAGTTGGCGTCGCCGTTGCGGTCCACCAGTTCCTGGCGCTTGGAGTCGGTGGGGGTGGGCGAGGAGTCCGGCGACGACGTCGAAAGCTGCTCACCCCGCCCGGTGGGAGTTGGCTCCGGGGTGGGCGCGCCGCCGGTCGAGTCGTCCGACGGCGTCGGCTCGGCGGTGGGGGTTGGAGACGATGTGGGGTCCGGGTCCGGTTCCTCCGAGAGCTGTGGCACAGGAGGCACCTCGCACTGGCCGGCGGCCTGGACGGCAGCGTCCACCTCCGCCTCGGCGGCGGCGGTGTCACCCGCATTCGAGGCCACACTGGCCAGCGACAGGTGGGTCACGTACAGGTTCACTCGCACCAGGCACTCGGGTGCCGCCGGGTCCAGGATCGTCACCATGTTCCCCTCCTCGTCCGGCACCTGAATCGTGCCGGCCGCGGGAGCGGTCTTAAGCGCCTCCTCCAACTCGCCGACGGCGGCGTCCAACTGTTCGTTCATCAACTGGGCGGTGCCCAGGTTGTAGTGGACGCGCCACTGCTCCAGCCAGGGGTTCAGGCGCGCGACCACCCGGTAACGGCCGACCGCGGCGGCGTAGTCTCCACCCAGGGCCGCATGGTTCCCGGCGAAGGTCAGCCCGTAGATCGTCAGTATCCACACGGCCACCAAGGCGGCGATGAGCGCCGGGATCCCCTGCCAGGTCAGTAACCGGCGGCGCCGGGCGAGTCGGGCACGGCGATGGTGGGTGGATTCGGCGTCGGGGTCGTTGGGTCCGGCGACGCTGGCGGCGTACTCCGCTACGGACTGCTCATCGTGAACGCCGGGGCGAAAGGCGTCGTTCCCAGCGGGCAGGTCCGCACCGGCGCCCGCATGTGCGTCGTCGGGGACGATCTGTCCGGACCGACTCATCGCTCTCCTCCTGTCTGACCCGCCGACGGTGCGCCCACGGCGGGGCGAATCAGATCCCGCAGAGCCCGATCGGCGCCGATGAGGGCGACTCCCTCCCATATCAGCGCACCGGCGGCCACCAGGCCCAGAGGCCAGATCACGTAGCGCGAGTAGTGCTTGCGCTCACGGCCGTCGGATAGGGCCTCCTGGACGTTCTGGTCAGTGAAGGCCGTCGCGGGATCGTCCTCGGTGCCCGTGCGCTGGATGTGCGTGACGCCCAGGGCGCTCGCCACCGCCTGCAGTTCGGCGGTGTCGGGCACGGAGACCGCTGGCTGACCGGTATCCGGATCGATGATGTAGTCGCCCCCGGCACTTGAGCCGTCGAAGGCGCGCATGCTCGCTCCGTCCGGAGTGCCGTAGCCGAGCACGGCACCGCCGTCGGTGACCTCCGACAACTGCTCCCAACTCACCCCGGCGGCGCGGGCCGCACTCGCGCCGGCGCCATCATCGGTAGCCTCGCCGTCGGAGAGGATGTAGACGAGCCGGGCGTTCTCGGGGCTGGACTCGGAGGCTGCCGTGAGGGTCTGCGCCAGCAGCGGCAGGGCGCGTTCAAGGGAGGAGCCCTTCGACCGGTCGGTCACCTCCTGCTGCAGCGCGCCGATCCAGGAGGAGACGGCGTCGACGTCGCGCGTCAGGGGCAGCTCGCGAGCGGCCGCGGAGTCCAGGGCGATGATGCAGAAACGGGCCTCGGGGTAGGCGTCTCGGATGGCGGTCAGGTCGGCGCGCACCCCGTCCAGCCGGGTACCGCCCCCGGCGTCGGGGCCGCCCGCCCAGTCCTCGGCCGCCATGGAGCCGGTACGGTCCACCACCAGGTAGATCTCCACGTTGGACACCGCCACCGCCTCGGAGACGGGCAGACTGGGGCCGGCCAGTATCAACACGGTGACCAGACCCAGTAGCGCCCGCCGCCACCAACTCGTACCGGCGCCCGGGTCGGCGCCGGGCCGCAACAGCCAGCGGGCGGACCCGTACAGTGCCGCGGCGACGACGGCCGCAGCCGCCAGCGTGAGTGGCCAGCCGAACAGGGGTACCAGTCTCATACTCGCCTCCAGGCCGTCACGGCCAGGAAGACCAGGACGACGACTCCCAGGACCGCGGCGGCCCGTTCTGGCACATCCGTGATGCGCACCTGCGTGTCGGTGTCCAACTCGCTGATCTGGTCGGCTTCCAGCTCCTGCACGATCTGGCCGGCGGTATCGGCATCGTCCACCTCGTAGAAGCGCCCGTCGTGCGCGGTGGTGATATCGCGCAGATCCTCACGGGCCTCATCCACGTCCTTGCCCGACACGTCCGGGTCGGCCAGCTCCGGATCGGCGCCGAACAGTGAGAACAGGCGGATGTTCTCCTCCTGGGCCAGGTCGGCGGCCTCGGACACGGAGTAGAGCTGTTGATCGAAGGGGTCGATGATTTGATTGTCGGTGGCCAGGATGATGGAGCGGGAGCGGTCGGCCACCTGGTGGTCGAAGGCGAGGGTGCAGGAGGCGAGCCCGTCCCCGGCGAGGGAGGAGCCGAGGATGTCTTCTGACAGGGTGCCGGGGAAGGTCTGGTAGTAGCGGTCCAGGGCGGGGCTGCCGCGGTAGGGCCGGAAGTCCAGGACGTCGGCGATCTCCTTGAATTGATCCTGTAGCAGCGCATAGTCGTCGGTGAGCGGCACGATCGTCTGCGCGGTGGAGTTCCAGGCCACCAGGGCCACCCGCTCCCCCTCGAAGGTCTCCAACAGCTTGGCGAAGGTGTCCAGGATCTTGGAATCCGTAGTCACCATTGAGGTGGATATGTCCAGGCACAGCACGATGTCCCGACTGGCCAGGGACTCGTTGCGCACGACGCGCTCCACGGGCCGTCCCGCCAGGGCGGCGGCGGCAGCCAGGGCGACGACGAGCGTGGCTCCCAGCCCGGCGTACAGCACCCGGCGGCGGGTGATCCGCTCGAGCAGCACGGGGCTGGTCAGCAGGGCGGAGGAGTTGGCCACCCGCCGGGGTGCCGGTCCACGGCCGCGGCGTCCGGTCCCGCGCAGCCGGCCGGAGGCGGCCAGGGCAAGGACGACGAGCGCCACCAAGACGATCAGCCAGACCAACCAGGGCATCACCATCGGGTGACCACCTCCTTGGCCTCGGCAATGGCCGCGTCGGCGGCGGCATCCGGATCGCGGTCGAAGGAGGGCTGCTCCCACACGGCCAGGAGCTCGCCCACGTGACCGAGCGGATTGGTGTCCAGGGGGCGGCGGCTGGCGCGCACCAGGCGCAGGCGCTCGGCTATTGAACGCGGACCGGCGGTGTCCGCCATATCGAGAATCTCCAGGACTGTGGCGGAGACGATGTCCTCCCCGCTGCGAGCCGTGGCGAAGCCGCGCAGGGCTCCGGCCAGTTCCAGGTGCAGGCCGCGCAGGTCCAGCTCGTGGTTGCGGTAGCGGGCGGCGGCATCGTCCACCCGCCGCACCCACTGGCCGCGCTCGGAGGCGGCCATGGGGATGTCCCCGACCGTGCGGGCGGTGTCGCGGCGGGTGACCAGGAATGCGCGCAGGATGACGGCGGCGGCCGCGATCAGGATGACGACGCCGGCGATCGGCATCCACAGGGGCATCAGCACCGGCGGGTTGATTTCCATCAGTGCCTCCTTCTGCCCCGGCCGGCGGCCAGTCGCTGGCGGGCCAGTAGGGCGGCGATGGAGTCCACCATCGACGCATCGGAGCGGATGGCGGTGTGTTCGATGTGGCGGGCGTCCAGCAGACCGGCGACGGCGGCGCGACGGGCGTCGTCGGCGGCGGTGAGCTGGGCCGCCAGGGCGGCGTCCTCCCGCAGGAAGGCGGGAATCTCGCCGTCGAGCTCGACGTCGCGGGTGCGACCGCGACCGGGGGCGAGCGGGGTGTCGTCGGCGATCTGGATGGCGATCAGCTCATGCTGGGCGGACAGGCGGCGCAGCCGGTCGGCGACGGCGGGCTCGGCGGCGTCGGGGTGGGAGGTGTCGGTGATCAGCACCACCAGGCTGCGTCGGCGGTGCCAGGTGCCCACCCGCTCCAGCAGGGTGGACAGGTCCGGGCCGGGGGCGCCGGGGGCGAGTGCGTCACCGCGGGTGAGGGCATCGAACTGGTGCTCCAGCAGCGACAGGATCATCTCGGCATGCTCGCTGCCCGAGCGGGGCGGGCGGGAGACCACCCGGGAGGTGTCCGCGGCCACCAGGGCCACCGTGTCTCCGCGCAGGCGCGCCAGGTAGGCGAACACCTCGGCGACGGCGAGGGCGAGGTCGCGCTTGTCCTCGCCGCTGGGCGCCTGAGCGGCCATGGTGCGGCCGGTGTCGACGGCGAGCACGAGCGGCAGGTTGGACTCGCGCTGATAGCGCTTGATGACCGGTTGGCCGAGGCGGGCGGAGGACTTCCAGTCGATGTCGGTGACGTCGTCGCCCGGCCGGTAGGCGGACAGGTCGTCGAAGTCCTGGCCGTGGCCGACGAAAACGGAGCGGTGGCGCCCGTCGAGGAGGGTGGTGGAGCGACGCAGCGTGGGTAGGGACAGGCGGCCGCGCACGCGCGCCACTCGGGAGCCGGACCGCCGTCGGGCGGGGCCCGGCTCCGGGGCGTCGGCGGAAACGGGATCGCTGGTCATGGCCGGCAGCATCCTCAGGGGGCGGGGACGGCGGCGAAGATCGCGTCGATGATCGACTCCGGTGCGATGTCATCGGCCAGGGCGTCGTAGGTGAACACCAGGCGGTGACGCAGAGTCGGATAGCGGAGCAGGCGCACGTCATCGGGGGTGACGTAGGTGCGGCCGGCCTGCAGGGCGACGGCCTGGGCGATCTTCATCAGGGCGATGCCCCCACGCGGGGAGGCGCCGACCCGCACATGCCGCTCCAGTCCGGGAACGGGCCGGGGACCACCACCACGGGAGGTGTTGACCAGGGCGACGATGTAGTGCTTGATGACCGGGTCGACGTACACCCGCTGGGCGGCGCCCGCCAGCCATTCGACGTCAGCGGTGGAGATGGGACGGGTGCGGATGGGCTCCTCGAAGGCCCCGTTGGAGATGCGGTCCAGGACGTCAGCCTCCTCCCCCGGCTTGGGGTAGGTGAGCACCTCCTTCATCAGGAAACGGTCCATCTGCGCCTCGGGCAGGACGTAGGTGCCCTCCTCCTCAATGGGATTCTGGGTGGCCAGCACCATGAAGGGCTGTGGCAGCGGGTAGATCTCCCCGCCGATGGAGGTCTGCCGCTCTTGCATGGCCTCCAACATGGCCGACTGGGTCTTGGCGCTGGAGCGGTTGATCTCATCCAGCAGCACGATGTTGGCGTGGACCGGGCCGAGCTGGGTGGTCATCTCGCCGGTGGCGTAGTTGAGGACCTGGGTTCCGACGATGTCGTTGGGCATCAGGTCGGGGGTGCACTGGATGCGGTGGAAGGATCCGGAGACGGCGGCCGCGAGTGTCTGGGCGGCGGTGGTCTTGGCCAGTCCGGGGACGGATTCCAGGAGGATGTGCCCGCCGGCTATGAGGGTGGAGACCATGGCCAGGCGCAGCTGGTCCTGGCCGACGACACGCTGGGAGAAGATCTGGGTGACGCGCCCCAGCAGCTCACCGGCCCTTTCCACGTCAGCACGCGGGGACGCGTTGGAGCGGGAGATCCGCTCGGCCTCGCGCTCGAGTTCGGCTGAGGACGGCAGTGACTGGGTGCCGGGGTAGCCGGCGTCGACGGCGGTGCCGGTGGGGTTGGCGGTACGCCGCGCGCGGCGGCCGGAGCCGGAGTGGGCGGGGACGGGCGGAACCGCTGGAGGGACGGACGGTGGTACGGCGGGCGACTGCGGGACTGCGGGGACGGCCGCCTGGGCGGACCTGGGGGACGCGGCCGGCGCGGCCGCTCCCGCGGGGGTCGTTCCCGCAGGGGCGTTGACGCCGGCAGCGGTCCAGCCGCCCGGGTTGGAGCCGATACCCGAGGTGGAGCCGGTGCGCGACGCGCTGGGGCCGAGTCCCGACGGATCTGGCTGATTGCTCATTAATCTCCTCTGGTTCTCCCCGGACCGCCCGCCCAAGGCCAGGCGCCGCAAGCACGCTGCAAGAACACTGTCTCGGGGAGGCTACACGAGCCACCTGGACGTTTCACCGCACTGTGGTGGGAACTACTCCCCACCCGCACCGTCCCCACCCACCTCCTTCGCCGAGTTCGGTAGAAGTTACGTGCCGAGTTCGGTAGCTATAGCGGCAGTGCGCGCGCGGCGCCGACTACCCGTCCGCCAGTGTGATGTCGTTGCCGACCAGACTCACACGCACGCCGTCGCGGGCTATGTAGGCCCGGGAGAGCCTCATTCCGGCGGGCAGCGCATCGATGCCAACCTCAATGGTGGAGGAGGACAGCCCGAAGTGGGACAGCACCGAGGGCATCGCGAACATTCCCTCACCGTCCGGATCCACATCAATGTTCATCCCCGCCACACGCACCCTGACGATGTCCAGCTCCAGACCACCGGCATCGGTCACTTCCGGCTCAATGGTCAAGGACGCCTGCAGTCCCAGCACGGTGTTGGTGGTCGCCGTGACCCGCCCCGGCTCGGCGGCGGAGCCGTAGGTCTCGGGGGTTATCGTCAGCTCGGGGGCGTCGGGGACGGCCGCGGCAACGATCCGCTCCAACTCCTCGAAGCCGATCACGCCGGAGGCGTCCACGTGGCCGACCCGATAGGGCGCCCGTATACCCACGTCGGTCAGATTCACGCCGACATCCGTCAGTTCCAGGCCGGTGACCGCAGCCAGGCCGGAATCCGCGGCGCCGGTGTCGGAGGGGTCCGCGGCGCCATCCGCGCCGTCGGATTCGATGGTGAGGGTGTCGGCGCGGATGCTGAGCGTGTCAAGCCGGTTCCTGAGCACTTGCGGCAGGAGCGGGCCCTCAGTGCTGATGGCGGCCTCAGTCGACAGTCCGGGAAGCGCTGCGCGCACAGTCGGGTCGACTTGCGAGCGCACGTAATGCTCGGCACCCACGAGGCCGCCCCCGGCCAGGCATACGAGGGCGAGCAGTCCCGCAAGCACTCCCCGACGGCGTCGCCGGGGTCGTGAGCGCCCGCCGGAGGCGGCCTTATCGTCACCTGCGGCGGGACCGGCATCGCCGGAGTCTGCGCTGCCGACCTCGGGCGCCCCGAACACCACCGCCTCGAATTGAGCGTCGGGCGCGTCCGGGGCCGAGTCGATCATGCATCCTCCTCGGCCCGGCCCGCGTCCTGAGGCGGCACCTGAGCGGTGTCGATGCGCGCCTCGCCGCCCGCGGGCCGCTCGGCGGCGGCCCGACTCGCCCGGTACTCCTCGTCCAGCAGGGGCAGGTCATCGGCGGTGACCGTCAGGGTGGACACCGCGTGCTCGACGAGTGCCGCCCGCCGGTTGGAGGCGACGCCGCCGGAGCGTCCGCCGCGCAGCCCACGCACGCCGACCCGGTCGAGCTTCTCGCACACGTTGTCGAGCTTGCGGTTGAACTTGGTCAGCGACCAGCCCAGGCGAGCGGCGGCCGACGCCGAGGACGGGATCTGCGCCGAGCCGGTGCCGGCCCGCTTGAGCACCGGCTCGGCCAGGGCCAGGATGAGGAGGCGCTGAGAGCGGGTCATGGGGGTGGCTCCGATGGTGGTCTGACCGCGGGACTCGCGCACCCCGTCGATGCCGGTGAAGCGTCCGGTCTCGGCGGTTATCAGGTCGATCTCGTAGGTGGTAGGCCCGGCGGAGAAGGTCAGGATGACCCGGGGGAACACCAGCGGCATGCTGGCTCCGGGGGCGAGCCGGGACTGGACCAGACCGTCGCCGTCGGTAAGCGTGGCGGACAGGTGCGATCCCTCGTTGACGATCCACCACAGACCGGAGTCGTGGCGCAGCACCAGGAAGCGGCGGTGCAGGTAGGGGTTGTCGTCGATGTCGAGGTCGCCACCGCGGCCGATGACGAAGGTCTCATCGGTGCCCACGCGGTAGACCTCCCCGGAGAAGTCGAGGACCAGCTCGTCGGGGCGGTCGGGGTCGACCTCGGGCAGCTCGGTCCAGGTCAGGTCGCTCATTCGATCCTCCGCTTCCTCGCACATCGGCTGACTGCATCGACTAACAACAGCGTAACGGATAGCGGAGCCCACCGCCCCGTCCTACAGGTGCGTAAAGGCTCCGATTGGCGTATTACAGCGGCATCTGCGCGCCCGTCGACGCGCCCGACCACCGGCACCTCACGGCGAATCACAGCGCCGGGTCGACGCGCAGAGTCACGCCGTCGCCGACGTCGAGCAGGTCCCCGACCAGCAGCGGTGTCGGCAAGGCACTGGCCAACAGCACGGGGGGTGTTTGCGGGCGCACCAGAACCGTGCCGTTGGCGGAGCCGAGGTCGCGGGCGAGCAGGTTCCAGCCGGCCACGCTGATCTCCAGATGCGAGCGGGAGATGAAGTGGGTGGGACTGGGCACGGCCACCAACTCGGCGGTCGTCTCGGTGCCGGGGCGGGCCTGAGGCGCGCGGCCGACGACGACGTCGCCGCGCACGGGTACGGCCTGTCCGGTGGACACAGTCAGGACCGCCAGAACCGGCCGGGGCACCTGTCTGATCTCGCCGGTGAGCGGGGCGACACACGCCTGGCAGGCGACGGCGTCGGGCGGGTTCGGGTGCCCGGCGGCGCAGATGGCGGCGGGGATCAGCGGTACCGGCGCCTCCGACTGTATCGGGGCAGTGGCCTCGGCCAGCGCCTCGGTGGCGCTGGCCGAGGCCTGCGTGGCGGCGACAGCGTCCCCGTCCGTGCCGGTGGCCTCCTGATCGGTGTCCGCGCCGACTCCCGCTTCGGCAGCCGGTGTCGGAGGCGGTGGCGGGGCCGGGTTCGTGGCCTCCGCGCTCGGAGCTGGTGCAGACCCGCGGCGCCGACGCCTGCCGGAGCCGGGTGCCGGTTCGGGATGCGACAAGACGGCGAGCGGTGGGCGCGGATCGACGACGGTCTCCTCCGCATCCTCCCCCCAGGCACCGGTCTCCGGCAGGGCCACGTAGTCGGGGTCCACCCACACCCCGGTCTTGACCAGCCCGGTGCCGTCGGGGCGCTTCGGGGGCTGCTCGTCGGCCGCGTCCGCCCGCGCGCCCCGGTCATCGGGCCCGCCGAGCGCGGCCAGTACGCGCTCGCGCACACCCGTCGGCGCCCGTGCCGACAGGATCGCGGTGCCGTACCTGCCCACCACGGTGATCTCGTCCCCCGGCTCATCATCGGCGCTCATGGCGTCTCCTGCGGCAGATCGACGACGACGGCGGTGACATTGTCGTGTCCGCCGGCCTCCAGCGCGGCGGCCACGGCCGCCTCGGCGGTGCGCTGCGCCCCCAGGCCGGAACCGAGGACGGTGGCCAGGGCGTCGTCGTCCAGTTCATCACTCAGGCCGTCGGAGCACACCAGGATGCGGTCGCCGCGGCGCGCCTCCACCTGATGCAGTTCGGGGTAGGCGTCCTGGTCGAGACCGGCACCGAGCGCCCGGGTGACCACGTTGCGACGCGAGTCGAAACGCGCCTGGGCGGGAGTCAAGTGACCGGCGTCGATCAGGTCCTGCACCTGGGAGTGATCGTGAGACAGCTGGGACAACAGGTGGTCACGCAACAGGTAGACGCGCGAGTCGCCGACGTTGAAGGCGATCCAGGTCGGCTCGTCCTCCAGTTCGGCGAGTACGACTCCGGCGATGGTGGCGCCGGGTGGATTGGCCGCATGCGATGGGATCGCGGACACCGCCCGGCCGGCGGCGAGCACGGAGTCGACGACGGCGGTCCGGTCGGTTATCCGCCTGCCCGCCAGCGGCAGCATGGTGTTCAGGGCGGTTCGGGTCGCGGCCCGGCCGGAGACATGGCCGCCCATGCCGTCCACGACGATGAAGGCGGGCGCAATCGCCAGGTAGCCGTCCTCGTTGACACTGCGGACTCGACCGATGTCCGTGGCCGCACCGACCACGGTGCGCGCGGACGGCCCACCGCCCTCCGGTGGCTGCGGCGCAACTACGGCGGCGGTTTCCGCCGAATGGTCGAGATCGACCGGGTCGACCAGCTCGCTGGCCTCTTGCATCGGCGCCTCCTCAAGGTGCAGGTTTGTGGCCCTGACGATACCGGGCGGGCGGCCGAACCGCCCTCTCAGGTAAGCTCAGGGTTACCGTTACCGACGGCGGCCCGCGAAGACGCGCGGGCCGAGCCCACGCAGTCGCAAAGGATCCAGCATGTCCCAGCCTCAGGACGACCTCGTCGCACGGGCGAGCGACCCCAATGCGGAACTCACGACCCTGCACGAGCTCGCCAACAATTACCCGGGGCTGCGCCCCTATATCGCCGAGAATCCCCGCACTTACCCGGCGCTGTTGGAGTGGCTCGGCACGCTGGGGGATCCCGCCGTCGACGCCGCCCTCGCGCGCCGCAATGCCTCCGCAACCACGCAGGCCATGAATCCTGCGCAGGCGCGGGCGGCCATGCAGGCCGCCGCGGCCGAACCGGTCGGCGCCACCGCACAGCCGCCCGCCACCGACCCGGGTACACCCCTGGATGCGGCGAAACTCACGCAGGCCGTCCCCACCGGACCGGATGCGGGCCTAACAGCGCAGGCCGACGCGGCAGCGCCCACGCAGGCCCTATCCCAGGCCGACGTCAGGCGCGCAGTCACCCCCGAGCGACGCCCCATTATGGAGGGGCACCAGGCCGCCCGTGACGCGGCACCGCCCACCGGCCACACCTATCAGCAGCCCCCGCAACAAACCGCCTACCAGCAGCCGGCCTACCAGCAGGCACAGCCGGCGTACCAGCAGCCGGCCCAGCCCCAGGTCTCCTACCAGCATGCACAGCCGGCGTACCAGCAGCCGGCCCAGCCACCCCAGCGGCCGGCCGCCGGCAACCAGGGAGTCTTCGGCGTCGGCGCCCCCGAACCGGAGGAGCGGCGCAGCAGCAGCCGGTGGCTGTGGATACTCGGCGGCATCGCCCTGGTGCTCGTCGTCGCCCTCATCGTGTGGTACCTCAGCTCGGACCACGGCGGATCGCAGTCCGAACCCGCCGAGACCACACAGGCCGCGGCCCCCCGCACTCCCGCCACCGCCCCGGCACAGACCACCGAGGCGAACCCATCACCGACACCCACCCCGAGCGCGTCCCTGAGGCTGACCGCGCCCGCCCCCGATGACGCCATCGAGATGAGCGCCTTCACCACGCCGTCGGGCAACATCAGCTGCGTGCTCGGCGACGAATCGGTATCCTGCACCATCGCCGAGCACGACTTCGTGCCCACCGACAGCTCCTGCAACAACTCCAATGCACAAGCCTTCACGGCTTCCGTGGGCACCGACGGTGAGGCGACTGGCAGCTGCTCCGTCTCCTTCTCCGCCACGGGCGCATCCCTGAGCTACGGAGCGTCGGCGAAGAACCATGCCTTCGCCTGCACCTCCACCGAATCCGGGATCGACTGCTGGAGCCAGGTGTCGGGCAACGGTTTCCGGCTCTCGCGCTCCACCGCGGACAACACCCGCCGCTGACCGCACCGGCCGTCATGACCAACTGAAACTCATCGTCCTTAAACCGCGTCAGAACTGAATGTCCACCACCTACGGCACCATCCTGCGCCGTCCCGGCGCCCTCGGTTTCTCCAGCGCGGGCCTGATCGCCCGCTTCCCCATGTCCATGGTGGGTATTTCCACCATCCTGGCGGTCCAGGAGCTGTACGGCAGCTACTCGGCGGCGGGGACGGTGTCCGCCGCCAACGTGGTTGCGGTGGCCGTCGGCGCGCCGGCCCTGGCACGGCTGGTCGACGCCCACGGACAGTCCCGGATCATGCTGCCGGCCACGCTCGGCTCGGCCGCGGCACTGATCGGACTAGTGGTCGCCACGCAGATGCGCGCCCCGCTCGGCGTGCTGCTGGTGCTCTCGACACTGGCCGGCCTGCTGGGCGGCTCCTTCGGCTCTCTGGTGCGCTCACGTTGGACCCACGTGCTCGACACGCCCGAACAGATACACACCGCCTTCTCCCTAGAGGCCGCCTTCGACGAAGTCGCCTTCATCATCGGACCGGTGCTGGCCACCGTACTGTGCACCTCCCCGGCGCTGCCCGCCACCAGCGGCTGGATCGCCGCCGTCGCGCTGCAAGTGTGCGGTGGCTTGTGGTTCTTCTCCCAGCGGGCCACCGAGCCGGTACCGCAGCGGCGCCGTCGTCGCAACGGCGCCCGTGCCCAAACGCGCCACGATCCGGTACACGCGCTGAGCCCTGAACCGGCGGCCGCAGCGCACAGCGGGCAGCCGCGGCCGGTGCTGCGTCACGGCGCCGTCGTGGCTGTGATCGCCGTGTTCCTGGCCTCCGGCGCCATGTTCGGCGCCAACGACGTCGCCGCCGTCGCCTTCGCCACGGAGCTGGGCATGAAGTCGGCGGCCGGCACGGTGCTGGCCGCCTGGGGGGTCGGCTCCTTCACGGCGGCGCTCGTCTACGGCTCGCGCGCCTGGCACCGGCCCCTGTGGCAGCAGTTCCTGCTCGGAACGACAGCACTGGCGGTGGGCGCCTCCACCCTCATGTTCGCACCGAACCTGCTGGTTCTGGGAGTGCTCATGGCACTGACCGGCATGGCGATCGCCCCGACGATCACCACCGGCAACTCGATCACCCAGGTGTCGGTGGCCCCCTCACAGCTGACCGAGGGGCTGGCGTGGGTCGGCACCGCCATGAACATCGGGGTCTCGCTGGGCTCCTTGCTCGGCGGCCATGCGATCGACGCGGCCGGCAGTCATGGCGGCTACCTGTTGGTCGCCGCCATGGGGTGGATCGCCGTCGTCATATGCCTGATCGGGCTGCGCGCACTCCGGCGGGCCCGCCCGCACCACAGCCTGCCCACGGGCACGTCGGCCGGCGGCGACAGCGAAGCCGACACAAGCGACGCCGGCGCAGGCCACTCCGGCTGACCGGCCTGCCGCCGACCCCGCCATACACTGCGCGCGTGGAGTCCCTCAAACGCGCACTCACATCACCGGCAGCGGCCCTGATCGGCTGGGCGGCACTGACCCTGTCCATATACCCGACCCTGTGGGGCAAGGACGGCACCCCCACCTTCAAACTCGACGCCTGGATCTACCATCACGCGGTCGCACAATGGCAGGCCGGCGGAGACCTGTACGACTGGTACGCCAACCCCGACCAGCACCTGTGGCCCTTCACCTACACGCCCTTCGCCGCCTGGGCCTTCACGCCCCTGACCTGGTGGCCGGACCGGGCCACCCAGGTGGCACTGGTGGTGGCCACGCCGGTGTGCACCGCGATCACCGCATGGGCCGTGACGCGAGCCCTGGGAGCGGCCGGCCAGGTCGCCTGGGGTGCGGCCCCGTGGCTGGCGCTGGGCTCGGTGCTGGTACTCGAGCCGATCCCCAAGTCCATGGAGTACGGCCAGATCAACGCGGTGCTCATGGTGCTGGTGGCCCTCGACCTGCTGGTGGTGCCGCCCGCCTCGCGGCTGCGCGGCGCACTCTCCGGCCTGGCGGCCGCCTTCAAGTTGACGCCGGCGATCGCGGTGCTGGTCCTGGTGGCCCGGCGCGAGTGGCGGGCCGCGGCGACCATGGCCGGCACGGCACTGGGGGTGACGGCGCTGTGCTGGGTCGCCTCGCCGCAAGAGTCGGCACGATTCTTCCTCTCCGCCATGTGGGACCCCTCCCGGGCGGGCTTCACCGACTACTCCGGCAACCAGAATCTCAAGGGTCTGGTGGCCCGCTGGCTGCCGGCACCGGCCTGGGACGGGGCCTGGGCACTGCTCGCCGTCAGCGCCGTCGGACTCGCCTGGCTGCTGCTGGTGCGACTTAATCGGCTGCGCCCGCCCCACCCGCACGAGCCGACCGTCTCCCCCCACCTGTCCGTTTCCGCACCACACAATGGGGGTGTCGTGGCGGTGCTGCAGCTCGCGGTCGCGATGACGCTGGGGCTGCTGATCTCCCCGATCTCCTGGTCGCATCACTGGGTGTGGTGCCTACCCGCCCTCATGGGACTGGTGGCCGCGGGCCTGGCTTGGAGGTCGCCGGCGCTGTTGACGACGGCGGCTGCCGGCGGGGCGGTCTTCGCCCTCGCCATGCAGTGGTGGTTCCCAGAGCAGAACCACGTCGAGCAGGACTGGCCCCTTTGGGCCACGATTGTGGGCTCGTCCTACACGTGGTGGGCCTTGACCGCCGGCGTGGTGCTTTGGCGTGTGGTCGGCCGCCGTATCGACCGAACTCGACACGTAACTTCTACCGAACTCGGCGGGGAAGTGGGGAGTCCGCCCCGAACATCACGGGCGATTCATCCGTAAGATGACCCCGTGCCGTTTTCCGACATCGTCCGCGCCGTCGAGGACCAGTTCCACCGCGACTCCATCCCCGTGCTCCGGCGCCGCGGCTGGCGTCCTCGGGTTATCCCCTACCCCGGCTACGGGTCGGCGGCGCCCGAGTCCTCTTCCGGGTCCGCCGCCGTGGGGTCATCCGGCACCTCCACCAACCGCCCGTCCCCGGCCCGTGCGGACGACGGCGGGCCCCGCGACATGGCGCGGGTGCTGGCCCGCATGGTCATGCGACCACCGAACGCTCCCAGCGAGGGCCCACTGTTCCAGCGGCTGCCGGAGGAGTTGCCGGCCACGCCGCAGGCTCTCGGCCGCCAGGCGGCCGAGAGCCTGTTGGAGGCGCAGCGCGGTTGGCGCATGTTCATTGACGTGCCCGTGCCCCATCTGCCGGTCACCGTCAGGCTCGGCGCCATGAGCGTGCGCACCCGCGCCGATCGGGAGGGGTATGTGGACGTCGTCGTGCGCGGGCACGGTCTGGCGTCCGGCTGGCACGAGGCGACCCTGGAGGCGGCGGGCGCGGTCGCGGTGACCACACGGGTACTCGTGGTTGCCCCGGGGCCGCGGCTGGGAATCGTGTGCGACATTGACGACACCGTCATGGTCTCTCACGTGCCCCGGATGTTCGTGGCCGCATGGAACCAGCTGGTCAAGCACACCTCGTCGCGCGAAGCCGTACCGGGGATGGCACAGCTCCTCACCGGGGTACAGGAGCAGCATCCGGGAGCACCGGTGATCTACCTGTCTACCGGCGCTTGGAATGTGGTGCCGACCTACCGTTCCTTCTTCGAACGCAACGGCTTCCCGGAGGGGCCGATGCTCATGACGGACTGGGGCCCCACGAACACGGGTCTGTTCCGCAGCGGCATTGAGCACAAGCGCACGGGGTTGCGGCGGCTCATGATCGATCTGCCTGAGGTGAAGTGGCTGCTGGTGGGCGACGACGGTCAGCACGATCCGTTGATCTACGGCGAGGCGGCACGCGAGCACTCCGACCGGGTGGCGGCGGTGGCGATCCGACGACTCAGTCCCACCGAGCAGGTGCTGGCGGGTACGCAGTTGACCCATCCCGCCGGGCTGGCGCCGGAGGCCCGGGCGCTGGCGGAGTCGGGGGTGCCGGTGGCAGTGGGAGCGGACGGATTCGAGCTGGCGCGTTCCCTGAGCCCGGAGGTTTTCGCCGCGCGGCTTCGGCGGTGACCCTCTCCCCGGCAGGCTCCGTGCCGGGGTCGAGCACACGCATTTCCGCCACGAGCACGAGTTTTTGAAGCTTTGCGGGTGTTTAGACCGTGTAGAACTACAAGACTCGTGTACTCGACAGTAACTCGTGTGCTTGGTGATGACTCGTGTGATCGATGCCGATCGCCAGACGACTGCCTAGACGACTTTCTAGACGGCGACACCTTTCTAGACGGCGACGCCGATCAGGTGGCCGATGCCCCAGGTGACGGTCATGGCCAGTGCGCCGCCGAAGATATTGCGCAGCACCGCGGGCCGGGCGGGAGCATCGCCGAGTCGGGCGGACACGGCTCCGGTGAGCGCCAGCCCGACCAGCACGGACACGAAGGTCAGTGGAATCTTCACACCCACCGGCAGCAGCAGAATCGCCAGCAAAGGCAGCATGGAACCGACGATGAAGGCCACGGCGCTGGAGAAGGCGGCATGCCAGGGGTTGGTGTAGTCGTCCTCGCGCAGACCGAACTCGACTTCCAAATGCGCCCCGACGGCGTCGTACACCGTCAATTCCCGCGCCACGCGCCGCGCGGTCTCCTCCGTCAGCCCCTTGGCACGGTAGTGGGCGGCCAGGGAGTCGACGCCGGCGCCCGGATCTGCCGCGAGCCGGGCGCGTTGACGATCCACGTAGGCGCGTTCAGTATCCGACTGGGTGGAGACGGAAACGTACTCACCGGCGGCCATGGATACCGCGCCGGCCAGCACGCCCGCTACTCCCGCCGCCATAATGGCGCCGGTATTGGTGGGAGTGGCGGCGGCGACGCCGATGACCAATCCGGCCACCGAGACGATGCCGTCGTTGGCGCCCAGGACCCCGGCACGCAGCCAGTTGAGCCGTGAAGCCAGGGCGGAGGCGCTCTCGGAGCCGCCCCCGGGAGGCGGCAGGTACCGCCGCGGGCGAGCCGTGAGCCACAACGCCGTCGGACAGGCCTCCGGTTCCCGACGGCCACCGACGCCGGCGGGGCCGAGCGCACCCGCTCCTCCCGGGCCGGACGGGCGACCCGAGTGGAAGGGATACGAGAGCTGCAACACACCCATGCTCTGAAGGTAAAACCAATCAAGTCGCTTGTATAGCAAAGATAGGTTTACCTGACGATCGCACTGCCAGCCCTCACCCAGCGCAGCCTCAGGGTGAAGCCGGTAGGGTTGTGAGCAGGGGCCGCGCCGGGCGGCACCCGTGCAGGAGGAACCCATGGCTAGCAAGCTCCCCTTCATCATTGGACTCGGTGCCGGCTACGTCCTCGGCACGCGCGCGGGCCGGGCGCAGTACGAGCGCATCAAGGCCTCGGCCACCAGGCTGGTGGAGCAGCCTTTCGTGCGCGACAGGGTCAACGCCGCCTCCAGCCGCGCCTCCAGCTTCGTGCGCCGACAGGGCGAGGTCGTTACCGACAAGGTGGCCGACGCCGTCAAGGAGCGCCTGTTCGGCACGCCCTCCGCCGCACCGTCATCCTCAGCGTCCTCGATCACCGTGGACGATGCCGAGGTCCGCCCCGTCAACCGGGCCGACTGACCCCGCAGTGGCCTCGCGCTAGGCCGCCAGAAGCCGCCGCGTCTGTCGGCGCGCATCGGCGAACACAACGCCCACCGCAACCACCAGCGTCAGCGCCCGCAAGCCGGCGCCGTACGGAATGAAGTTGACTGCCGGCAGGCCGTTCTCCCGGGTGACCCACACCTGGAGCATCCCCGGAATCTGCACCGCCTCACCGGTGCAGTAGGCGAGCAGGGCCACCGCCAGGCCCACAATCACCGTGACGACCAGGCCCACAATGAGTCCGCCGAACAGCACACACGCGAATCTGACCATGCAGCGAGTCGTTGCTGCCATGAACGGGCCTCCCAACATTCGCGCCGTCCCAGCGGGTCTGCGCCTCCGGCGTGCACCAGCCTGGCATCATTCCGTAGACGGCGCCTCCTCCATTCGGACTAGATACTGACGCGGCTTCCTCCGGACGGCCGATGTAGCCATACTCTGGGGGTGCCATCCTCGCGCTACGCCCCGCCCAAGGATCTGTCCGGTTACGCCTGGTTGTCCGCCGGGGCAGCGCTGGCCACCATCACCCTCAAGGCGCTTGCCTGGTGGCTGACCGGCTCGGTGGGGCTACTGTCCGATGCCGCCGAGTCCCTGGTGAACCTCGTAGCCGCGCTGGTTGCGGTAGTCGTTTTGAAGATCGCCATCCGCCCGGCCGACGCCGACCACCAGTTCGGGCACTCCAAGGCGGAGTACTTCTCCTCCGTGTGTGAGGGCGCCATGATCTTCGTGGCCGCCGCCTTCATCATCTTCTCCGCGATCGAACGCATCATCACCCCGGTCATGCCGGAGCGGCTGAGCCTGGGCCTGATTATCTCGGTGGGGGCCTCCCTGATCAACGCCGTAGTGGCCTGGGTGCTGCTGCGCAAGGGTCGGGCCGAGCACTCGGCCGCCCTGGTAGCCGACGCCAAGCACCTGCTCACCGACGTGATCACCTCCGCGGCCGTGCTGGCCGGGGTGGGGCTGGTCGCGGTGTTCCACTCCCCCGTGCTCGACGCCGTCGTCGCCCTCGGGGCCGGACTGAACATCATGTGGACCGGCTTCCAGCTGATCCGCGAGTCGGTGGCCGGCCTCATGGACGCGGCCCCGGACCGGGAGGCCCTGGAGCGGATCAACGCCGTCTTGGATGAACGCCGCCGCGAGGGCTTAGTCGACTTCCACGCTGTGCGCGTGCGCGAGGCCGGCAGCCGCCGCTTCGCCCATCTGCACGTGCTGGTGCCGGGAGCCTGGACGGTCAAACGGGGCCATGACTACACCGAGGCGCTCATCGACGAACTGGTGGCCGCCGACCCCAGCCTGCGGGTCTCGGCGCATCTGGAGCCGATCGAGGATCCGCTGTCCTACGCCGACGTCGAGGACGTCTGACGGCACGTACCCCTTCATTCCTGGCGGGCGCGCAGGCGCAGGAGCGGACCGTCGGCGGCGGCCAACAGGTCCTTCGGCGTACCGTCCTGCACCACGCGCCCGCCGTCGAGGACGACAACCCGATCGGCCTGCTCGATACGGTGCAACCGGTGGGTGATCTCCACCACCGTCGCCCCACGCCTGGCCGCCCAGTCGCGCACACCGTCACGCACACGCGCGTCCACGGCCGGATCCAAGTGACTGGTGAACTCGTCCAGCACCAGCAAGTCCGGCTCGGCCAGCAGGGCGCGGGCCAGCGCGAGCCGCTGGCGCTGGCCGCCGGAGATCGAGGTGCCACGCTCCCCGAGCACGGTGTCATAGCCGTCGGGCAGGGCCACCACCTCCGCGTGCACCGCGGCGATCCGGCAGACCGCCTCCACCTGCTCAAACGTGGCCCCGGGGAGGGCCAGGCGCACGTTCTCAGCCACGCTCATACGGAACAGGTGCGCCTCCTGACCAACCAGGGCGACCCGCTCGTGCAGGGACTCGGCCGCCAACTCGCGCACGTCAATGCCGCCGATGCGCACCCGCCCGCCGGCGGGGTCGTCCAAGCGCAGTGCCAGGCGCGCCAGCGTCGTCTTGCCCGAGCCGGAGGCCCCCACCAGGCAGGTCCACTTCCCGGCCTCGGCGTGCAGGCTCACCCCGCGCAGGGATGGGCGTGAGGCCCCCGGGTAGGTGTAGTCGATGTCCTCCCAGGCGAGTTCGATTGGGCCGTGCGGCAGGACCGCGGCGCCGTCGGTCAGCTCCGCGGGGGCAGTGGCCACGGCGTGCACCCGCTCAGCGGCCGCCAACGCGGTGCCCATAGCACCCGCCAACTCCTCCACGCCACGCACCACCTCCCCCAGACGCAGAACCGCGGCCGCCGCGGCGGCCAGCGCTGCGGGCGAGACGGCCCCAGAGACGACCGGACCGGCGCCGGCCGCCACCACGGCGACCGGCCCGGCCAGAACCAGTAGTTGTACCCCGCCGCGGCGCAGCGCCCCCGCCCCAGCCACCGGCCGGGCGGCGGCGGCCACGGCGTCGTCGAGAATCCGGGTGTGCCTCAGGCGCTCGGCGCCACGCCCGTATCCGACCACCTCCACCAGCCCCTGCACGGAGTCCGTGACGTGCTGAGTCAGTTCCCCGCGGGCGGCGGCGGCGCGCCTCGAGCCCGCCATGGCCAGACGCTGCCCGAGCACCGGAACCACCACGATCCCCGCCGCCAGGGTGGCGGCCGCCGCACCCGCGACCGACCAGGTAGTGCCGACCCCAATGGCCGCCAGCACGGTCAGCGGCACCAGCAGGGCACTGACGGCGGGAGCGAAGGTATGCGCGTAGAACACCTCAATGCGGTCAACGTCCTTGGTGGAACGGGCCAACAGGTCGCCGGTGCGGGCGTTGAGCAGCACCCGCGGACCGCGGCGGGCCAGGGCGCGGAACAACTCGGCGCGCAAGAGCTCAAGGCTGGTGAAGGCGACCGTGTGCCCGAGGAACTGCTCCCCGTAGCGCAGCGCCCCCTTGAGCAGAGACAGGGCCGCCATGACACCTGCCACCGGCCAGAGCGCCGGCACCGGTCCGCCTGCGCTCAAGGCCAGGCCGGTGGCCGCCACGGCATGAGCCGCCAACGCGAACAGGGACACGCCCGCCAGCTGGTCGGCCACCCGGCAGGCCGTCGAACCCAGCAGGGGCGGTAGGACCGGGCGGGTGGTGGCAAGCAGCCAACCGAGCAGGCGGCGGCCGCCGGAGGCGCCCCCGGCACCGGGGCCCGCACTCGGGGGCGTGGCCAACTTATCCGGGCCGGTTGCCGAAGCGGGAGCGGTGCGGCCGGTTGTGGGTGATGTCCTCATCGCAGGCCCCCGTCCTTGACCGTGACCACCCGGTCGGCGTGGGTCAGCGCCGCGGCGCGGTGGGAGACGGTGATGACGGTACGTCCTGCGGACAGCCGCTCAATGGCGTCGATGATCTGGGCCTCACCGGCCAGGTCCACCTGGCTGGTGGGTTCGTCGAGCAGCAGCAGCGGCCGGTCGGCGAGAAAGGCGCGCGCCAGAGACAGCCGCTGCGCCTGTCCGCCGGAGAGCCGGGAGCCGCGCTCGCCGACGTCGGTGTGCAGTCCCTCGGGCAGGGCGCGGACCTCATCTGCCAGATTGGCGGCCGCGAGCGCCTGCCACATGCGCTCTTCGGTGGCGGTCGGGTCGGCCAGGCGGAGGTTGTCGGCGACGGTGCCGGTGAACAGCCAGGTGGTCTGGGTGACCACCGCGCTGGCGGAGCGGATGGCGTCCTGGGTGGCGGCGGCGGAGACGACGCCCGCCACGCGCACTATCCCTGAGGCGGGCAGCAGGTCGCCGGCGATCAGGGCCATGAGGGTGGATTTGCCGGCACCGGAGGGACCGACGACCGCCAAGTGCTCGCCGGCGGCGACCTCCAGGTCGATGCCGGTCAGCACGGTCACCGGGGCACCGTCCCCGGTTCGTCCCGGTGGGGTGCCGGCCCGGCCCGGGCGGGGGTGGGCGGGAGGCCCGCCCGGGTGCCCGCCGGGCGCGGCCTCGGGGCGGGGCGGCCAAGCCGCGGCGACTCCACGGAGGGACACCAGCGGCGTCGCACCGCGGCCTCCCGGCGTCGTCGCCACAGAACGGGTCGGCTCGAAGCCGGTCTGTTCGCCCACCGCGTACTCGGGCACCGACCCGGCCGGGCGACGTCGGGCCAGGACGCGGCGCATGGCTCGCTGGTTGGCCATGCCGCCCATGCCCACGTAGAAGAAGCCGCCGACCCGGTCCAGCGGCTGGAGCAGGATGAAGGAGGTCAGCACCAGGGCGAGGGCGCCGTCGAGCCCGATCGCACCGGTGGCCAGGCGGCTCAGGGCCAGGGCGGCGGAGGCGGTCACCAGGAACAGGGAGAACAGGCCGTCGGTGATGAGGATGACCAGCTGGTTGCCGGCCAGCAGCCGCATCACCGCACGGCGGTTGGCCTCGCCGAAGACCTCCAGGTCGGCGGCGCGGCGCTCGGCGGCACGGGCGAGCACGAGGGTGGTCAGGCCCTGAATGGCGTCTAGGTACTCGGCGCTCAGCCGCATGCGCTGGGCGCGCGAGGCGGCGGAGGACCGGCGCAGTCGCCGGTGCAGGAGGACGATCAGCGCCGGGACCGCCACGAAGGCCAGCGCCAGCACGCAGGCACTGAGCGGGTCGATCAGGAACCCTACGAGCCCCAGCACCAGCAGCGGGGAGGCGATCGCGGCAATGGTGGGCACGAGGAAGGTCTGGCGGTAGACGGCCACTCGTTCGGCGCCGTCGGTGAGCAGGGTGACGGTGGCGCCGGAACGGTCGGAGGCCTGGGCCGGGCCGAGTTCGAACAGGTGGGCCAGAACCTGGCGGCGCAGGGCGCCCTCCTCGGTGGCGGCGCCGACCTGGGCAATGAAGTGGACCGCAGCGGCGCACAGGGCGCAGGCGAGGGCCGCCACGGCGGCAACGCCCAGCTGGTGCCATAGGTACGCCGACATGCTCGGCTCCCATACGACTGCACCGCCGGCGGCCGGTGCGGCCGCCACCAGGTGGGCCAGGACGCGGGCGACGACTATCAACGCCCAGGCCTCGGCCAGGGAGCCGACGGCGGTCAGCACTGCGGCGGCCGCATTCGCCCGGACCCCGGCGCGGGTACCGAGCGGAGGCCGGTGAACAGCGGCGGCCGCCGAACTGGCAGCGGAGGCCGCCGCGCCTCCGGGTCGGTCGGCGGGGAACCGCATCTTCTTCATGTACTTATGATGGCCTAATCTCCGCCGCATTCCCTCACCGCGGACTTCGGACAGCGAACAACCGGGGTCACGGGCGCACCGTTTCGGCGAGTGCACAAGTTTGGCCCGTTAGCATGACGCCATGACCACACCCACATATCTTCTCGTTGACGGGGAGAATATCGACGCCACTCTCGGCATGAGCGTACTCGGCCGCCGTCCCGAGCCGGACGAGCGCCCCCGGTGGGACCGCGTCCTGTCATTCTGCGACGATCTCGCCTCCAGCAGTTCCGCCGGCGACGGTGAGACCCGCGCTCTGTTCTTCCTCAACGCCACCTCGGGGCACATGCCGATGGGCTTCGTCCAGGCGCTGCTGGCCATGGATTACCGGCCCATTCCGCTGGCCGGATCCGGCAGTCAGGAGGAGAAGGTCGTCGACGTCGGTATTCAACGCACCCTGGAGGCGCTGGCGCAGCGCGTCGAGCGCGGCGAGACGGTGCGCGTCCTGCTGGGCTCGCACGACGGCGACTACGTCCCCCAGGTGGAGCGTCTGCTGGATGCCGGCGGCCAGGTGGATGTGCTGTGCTTCCGGGAGTTCCTGAATGCGCAGCTCGCCTCCCTGGAGTCTCGTGGTCTGACCGTCTACGACCTGGAGACGGACGTCGATGCCTTCACGATCGCGCTGCCGCGTGTCCGCATCATTCCGCTGGCCGAATTCGACCCGCTCAAGTTCCTCTGACCAGTCGGTGGCGGGTGCCGGACAGCGCCTGCCGCCGCGGTCGGCTCGGCGCGCTCCAAGGGCGCTTGGGCGCGGCCGTCGGCATCCTCGGTCCCCGCCAAGAGGGCCGGAGAAACACATGCAGCTCTCCCATTCCGCGTTCAGGCGCCTCCCAGAATCGCCGTGCACAGTGGCGGCATGGACCGTTTTCACGACTCTCAACAGACATCCCACGAGGCGCGCCTCCTAGTTGTCGACGACGAGCCGAACATCCGTGATCTACTCGCCTCCTCTTTGCGCTTCGCCGGATTCGAGGTGCTCACCGCGGCGGACGGCAACGGCGCTCTGCGCGGAGCCGAGCAGGCCGACCCCGACCTGATCGTGCTGGACGTCATGCTGCCGGACATGGACGGGTTCACAGTCGCCCGCCGCCTGCGCGAGCGCGACGTGACCATCCCCATTCTGTTCCTGACCGCCCGCGATGACATGGCGGATAAGGTGCAGGGCCTGACCGTCGGTGGCGACGACTACGTCACCAAACCCTTCGGCCTGGAAGAGGTCGTGGCCCGTATCCGCGCCATCCTGCGCCGCACCCGCGCCCTGGAGGGCGAGGACGACGGCACATTGCGCGTGGCCGATCTGGCATTGGACGAGGACGCGCATGAGGTCCACCGCGCCGGTGTGGAGGTGGACCTGTCCCCCACCGAGTTCAAGCTGCTGCGCTACCTGATGCTCAACGCCGGCCGTGTGGTGTCCAAGTCCCAGATCTTGGACCACGTGTGGGAGTACGACTGGAACGGCGACGCCGCCATCGTCGAGTCCTACATCTCCTACCTGCGCCGCAAGGTGGATCAGATCTCCGGGGCGGACGGCGAGCCGGTCACTCCGCTGATCCAGACCCGCCGCGGCGTCGGCTACATGCTGCGCGAACCCAAGGCGGGTTGAGCGTGTGCGCCACCGTGCGGAACACGGTGCGCCGCCCACCCAGGGCTCGCCAGCACCGCCCGATCAGACGCGGGCGCTGGCATCTGCTGACCGCTTTCAAACGGGCGTGGCGCGCCCAGCCACTGCGCAGCCGCCTCGCCCTGATCACCACCGGCCTACTGACCGTCGGACTGTTCGCCTCGTCCCTGGCCGTCACCTCCCTGCTTAAGAATCACCTGGAGGGTCAGGTCGACGACCAGTTACGCACCACCGCCCAGACCATCGGCACCCAGGGACTGACTGCGCTCAGTTCCAGTCGTATCAGCAACTCCGAGGCAGACGCCTCCATGCCGTCCACCTATTACGTGGAGGCCCAGTACTTGAGCGGTGAGAGCGGGAAGATGATCTCTCCGGAAACCGCCGCCTACTACGGGGTTCCCACGATCGGGACATTGTCGGTCGCTGAGGCGGTCGCCCAGTCATCTGACCCCAAGCTGTTCACGGTCGAGTCCAATCAGCTGAACCACCAGTGGCGGGTCATCATGCTGCCGATCGACGATCGCAGCACCGGGAAGCACATCGGTGTGGTCGCCATTGCGCTGCCACTGACCGGCGTCGTGGAGACGGTCGAGCAGACGCGGCTGGTAGTCGCTCTGACCGACGTCTCCCTGATTCTACTGGGTGCCATGGCCGCCGCCTACCTGGTGCGGCGCTCCTTCCGCACCCTGCGGCAGATCGAGGGTGTGGCCGGGCAGATCGCCAGCGGCGACCTGTCCGCCCGCGTCCCCGTCACCGAGCCGCCGACAACGGAGGTCGGCTCCTTGCAACGGGCGCTCAACACCATGCTGCAGCAGAACGAGCAGGCCTTCGACGTGCAGGTGGTGGCCCAGGAACGCATGACCCGCTTCGTCTCCGACGCCTCGCACGAGCTGCGCACGCCGCTGGCCGCCATCCGCGGCTACGGCGAGTTGTACCGCATGGGCGGAGTGCCGCCCGAGCGGACACCGGAGGTCATGGGCCGGATCGAGTCCGAGGCCTCCCGCATTGGACGGTTGGTGGACGACCTGCTGCAGCTGGCCCGCATGGATGAGGGCCGTGAGATGGCGATGGCGCCGGTCGACCTGACACAGATCGCCGCCGGAGCGCTGACGGACATGATGGTGCTCGCCCCCGACCGCGAATGCGCCCTCATCCCACTCGATGACGCCGACGGTGAGGCGCAGCCCGCCATGGTTCTGGGCGACCAGGACCGACTCTCCCAGGTGATGACGAATCTGCTCGGCAATGTCACGCGGCACACGCCCGACGGCTCTCCGGTTGAGATCGCGGTCGGTACGGTGGACCGGCCGATCGCGTCCGAAGTGAGGACTCCCTCCGGCCGTCCGCGCCCAGCCGGCCCGGTGCCGAGCGCGGCGCAGACTCTACACGGGCAGACCGTCGTGGTCGAAGTGCGCGACCACGGGCCGGGCGTGGCCCCGGCGGATGCGAAGAAGGTGTTCCAACGCTTCTATCGAGCCGACACCTCCCGCAATCGTGAGACCGGCGGTTCCGGCCTGGGTCTGGCGATCGTGTCTGCGATCATCGCCCGTCACGGCGGCAGCGTACGGATGGACCAGACGCCGGGCGGCGGCGCGACGGTGCACATCGAGTTGCCCGCCCTGCGCGAGTCCGCCGCCGAACCGGCACACCAGTAACGCACCGAGTTCGGTAGAAGTTACGTGCCGAGTTCGGTAGAAGTGGCGTGGCTGGGCATAACTGTCCATGGTTTGTTGCCGTCTGTGGCACGTAGCGTGACTGCATGGTGAGTAACGATGCCGCCCCCGGTCTGTTCGGCGTGCGGACCGCCGAGGCCGCGCAGGCCGATTCGAGCCCCGTCCGCGACCTGACCTGGTCGGCACTGCACAACAGTCTGCTGGCCTACGACCCCAGCGATGCGCAGTTCGATAACGTCGACCCCGAGCAGATCCCGGACACCCCACTGCTGCACATCGCCAACCGGGTCCTGCTGGTCGACGACGACCCGGCAGTAGAGCAGTCCTACCTGCACGCCGCCCGCCAGTGGTATGCGGCCACCACCGAACACGCCACCCGCGACCGCGCGAAGGCGACCCTTGACGCGTGGGAGAAGCGCCACACCGGCGGCCTGATCAAGTCTTCCGGCATCGAAATCACCGATGGCACGACCGTCACCGCCCAGTTCATGGACGAAGAGTTCCTCCTCGCCTACGCGCTGGGCACCGGCTGGCAGGCCATACGCCTGCCCTACCGGGAGCGGGACAACGACGCCCAACTCGTCATGGACGTGATCCTGCCCGATGAGGGCACTACCCCCACAGACCTGCCCGAAGGCACCTGGCAGCAGGCCTCGGCACAGCTGGACGCCATCCATGGACGACGCCGCTAGGTGCGACCGGCCCTGCCCACCCTCGACCTGCAGCCGGGCGCCGTGGACCATGCCGTCCAACAAGTCCGGCTCATGGTCAAGGAGGAGGCACGGTGGCCGGAGCCCTCACCGAAATCTCCTTGATGAGGGGCGGAACAGCACGGCCAAATGATCCGGTCAAGTTCATCGTCAACCGCCCCTAAGCTCTGAGCATCCTCGACCAGTTCAGCAACCTGGTACTGATCGAAAGCACCGTCATGAACCCAACCGCGCAGTGATCGCGGGTGCATCTCACACCGTCATCGCTCTGGGCGTACACCACGTCCCCAAAGGTGGCGGGTAGAACATCCCTGGGGCTTCAAGTTCCCGGCCGACGGTCCTACCATGGCTGCGTTTCATCTCATCTCGGAGGCTTTCTCATGAGCCAAATGGACGCGATCGACGCCCCCCAGTGGCTGCTCCCGGCCTTCGTCCGCTGTATCAAGGCGGTCGGGGCCACTGCTTCCGTGGAGCAGATCCGCACCACTGGGGAGGACCTGATCTCCCGGTGGACGAGCCCGGACCGCCATTTCCACAACCTAAAGCACGTCATCAACATGCTGGCGCGCGTAGACGAACTTGCCGACGAGTCCCACAACCCCGATGTCATGCGCCTGGCCACTTGGTACCACGGATGCGTGTTCTCCACTGCCAGCGAGTCCACCTACCGGCGCAACGGCGGTGAGGACGAGGTGGCCTCCGCCGCCTACGCCGCCAAGAGCCTGCAAGCGCTCGGTGTTCCCGACAACACGGTCGACCGCGTGTGCGCACTCATTCTGAACCTCAAGCGCCACAACCTCGCCAATAACGACATTGACGCCCAGGCGCTCAACGATGCGGATCTGGGGGCGCTCGCCGTCGAGCCGCAGCAGTACAAGAGTTATCGGATGGCCGTGCGTGAGGAGTATGCGCACATCCCCATGGAGGATTACCTGCGGGCGCGCCTGGCGATCATCACCCGGCTGCTGGACCGCGAGACGCTGTTCTCCTCCCCGCTCGGCGCCCGCTGGGAGCTGCCGGCGCGGGAGAACCTGGAGGCGGAGAAGCGGCACCTGCAGGACAAGCTGGCGAACTTCCCGCAGGTCGACGGCGCCGAAGGTACGGCCTGTCAGTGCGAGCAGGCTGGCGTCTCCGCGCCAAAGGCGCCCGCGGTCTCGCCGGCGCCACCCAGCCCCGGCGATGCCACCGCACCTGAGGACCCGCCCATGCGTGAGCCGGAACCTGCAGAGGGCACCGTCGACCCTCGACCGCCTGCTCGCAGGGAGTCGGATCCGCGCCTCGGTGGCTTGGAGGCCGCGGGCGAGGACGACGACGTTCCGTATGCCGCCCCGCCCGTTTCGCGTATCGCACCGGGCTCGGCACCTGCGCCCCCGCAGCCCAGCCGCTCCTCCTCCACATCCGCGCCGACACCTCCGGAGGGCGTCCCGCGCACGGGCCGTTCCCGTACGTCCGCCGACGCGGGCGAGGCACACACGACCTCATTGGAGTCCTGCGCCGATGACTTGGACCAGTTGCTGGCCAAGCCGCGCCCGGGTGAGGAGGCCGCTGCAGACCGGGCCAGCCTGGCGCAGGCAGAGCGTGCGAAGTTGGCGGAGAAACTGCGGGTCAAGCGTGAGGAAGCCAAGGCGCTGCGGGAGGCGCGCACGGGCGAGTTCGCCGCCATCACCGAACCCATCGTCGGCTCGTCGGCCGACTGACACCGTCAACTGTCTGAGATCGGCACAAACGACGCTGCGCGCGCTTCACGCCGGTTTCACGTTGGCGTAATTCCAACGTTTTGCGCCGGGCAGGCTGCCGTTGGCAGCACGTTTGTGCCGATCTGCGACAGTTTCGACTGCGCGATTGCGGGCGGCCAGGAGTTGGTGGATCTCGGCTCCCACGCGACCAAGCTCCACATCTTGGCGCGTGAAGCGAGCGACCCGGTAGCCCTGCCTGACCAGCTCTCGATCGCGAGTGCGGTCGCGGGCGAATTGGAACTCGTCCTCGTGGTAGGTGTAGCCGTCCAGTTCCAGTACCAGCCAGTCATCGACGAGTAGGTCGACCTCCCCGACACGTGGAATGTCCACCCCGTCGGCGAACGGGATCCCGGCGTCATGCAGTTGCAGACGGGCCAGGGTCTCCAGCGGCGAGCGCGCCCGCGGACTGGTCAGGGCCAGGCGCTGCCGAGCCTGCCGCGATCCCGGGCCGCGCAGCAGCGCCGCGACGGCGTCCGTGCCGGTGTGCCCCTGGTGAAGCGCAGCGTCACAGGCCATCAACGGCCCCTCCCTGCGGGGGTCGCAGCGCAGATAGCGGGCCAGCATGAGCGGAACCGGTGCCACCGGGAACTCGGTCGGAGGCGGCAGTTCGAGGGAGCGTTCGACATGCAGCATCTCTCCGCGGACCGGTGCCCGATCCGCACTGTGCGGGACGGCCAGGTGCACCGGCGGCCATAGACGCGGGCGCGGGTAACCGTAGTACGCAGCCGCATGTAGGCAGGTGATCACCCCACCGTGGATACGTGCGAGAACCAGATCCCAACCCACGCCGGGAAGACTCACTACCCCATGGGGGTGCGCTATCAGCGCATGAGTCTCGACCAGTTTCTGGACGTGGCGGTACTCAGTGCGGTCGAGTTCCAGGTCCCGGAGCCGAACCGCACCATGGCAGGACTTCACCCACGCCAGAAGGTCGTCGTCGCATCGTCGCATGGGCCGAGGCTGCCCGCAGCCGGCAGCACCACGCCACTGCCCCCGGCGATCTCTGTGGACTGCCCCCGCACGAACCCCATCTGTGGGAACCGGCAGACTGTCTGAGATCGGCACAAACGGCGCTCCGGCCTGCTGGAGCCGAATCCGCACCCGCGTCATTCCAACGTTTTACGCCGGTCTGACTGCCGCCCATGGCGCGTTTGTGCCGTTCTGCGACACTCTGCCCCAAAGCTCACCGGTATCCACAGGCACGGTTCGTGCAGGGTGAATCCACAGGGCTCGACGGCGGTGGATGCGGCACCCCGGCCCAAGTCCCTACGGTGATTTCAGGCGTCGCTGCCGCGGCGCCACCCGCAGGCCGAGCCCGAAGTACCTCGGCCAGTCTCACCGAAAGGCTCCCGTCATGCCCGTCTTCGCCGTCGACACCCAGGCCGTCTCCGACACGGCCACCCGCGCCCGCACCCGCATCTCCACCATCCAGACGGAGGTGGACGGGATGAAGGGCGACATAGCGCTGCTCCAGTCCTCCTGGACGGGCGGCGCCTCCGACTCCATGGCCGCGTGCGCCGCCGACTGGCATGTCACCGCCTTGCAGGTGCAGGCGAGTCTGGATTCGATCAGTCAGGCCCTGGACCAGTCCGCCACCTCCTACGACGACGCCGAAGCCACCAACTCCGGCCGCTTCAGCTACCAGGCCCCGCCCGCATGAGTGGTACGTCCAACGGCAGGCCGCCCTCCTGCCCGCGCAGGGGACGGCCCGCCGTCGTCGTGAAGGGGCCGGCGGCCCACCGGAGGCTGCACGCAGGGCGCGCGCCTACCGACGGACCGGACCGGCCGAACCGGTCGAACCGACCGGACAGTCAGCCGATCAGTACATGCCGCCCATGTCATCACCGGCGCCCGCACCGGCAGCCGGAGCCGGAGGCTCGGGCTTGTCGGCGACGACTGCCTCGGTGGTCAGGAACAGGCCCGCGATGGACGCGGCGTTCTGCAGCGCGGAGCGGGTGACCTTGACCGGGTCGGCGATGCCGGCGGCCAGCAGGTTGGTGTACTCACCGGTCTGGGCGTTCAGGCCCTCGCCGGTGGGCAGGTTGCGCACGCGCTCGGCCACGACGCCGCCCTCAAGGCCGGCGTTGATGGCGATCTGCTTGAGCGGGGCCTCCAGGGCGACGCGCACAATGGCGGCGCCGGTGGCCTCGTCGTCGGCCAGGTCCAGGGCGTCCAGAGCGGTGGCAGCCTGCAGCAGGGAAACGCCACCACCGGCGACGATACCCTCCTCGACGGCGGCCTTGGCGTTGCGCACGGCGTCCTCGATGCGGTGCTTGCGCTCCTTGAGCTCCACCTCGGTGGCGGCACCGGACTTCAGGACGGCGACGCCGCCGGCCAGCTTGGCCAGGCGCTCGGACAGCTTCTCGCGGTCGTACTCGGAGTCGGAGCCCTCGATCTCATTACGGATCTGGGTGACGCGGGCCTCAATAGCGGCCTTGTCACCGGCGCCGTCAACGATCGTGGTCTCATCCTTGGTGACGACGACCTTGCGGGCCTGGCCCAGGTCCTCCAGGGTGGCGTTCTCGAGCTTGAGGCCGACGGTCTCGGAGATGACCGTGCCGCCGGTCAGGATCGCCATGTCCTGCAGCATCGCCTTGCGGCGGTCGCCGAAGCCGGGGGCCTTGACGGCGACGGACTTGAAGGTGCCGCGGATGCGGTTGACCACGAGGGTGGCCAGGGCCTCGGCCTCAACGTCCTCGGCGATGATCGCCAGCGGCTTGCCGGACTGCATCACCTTCTCCAGCACGGGCAGCAGGTCCTTGACGTTGGAGATCTTGGACTCGACCAGCAGGACGTAGGCGTCCTCAAGGACGGCCTCCTGACGGTCGGCGTCGGTGACGAAGTAGGGGGAGATGAAGCCCTTGTCGAAGCGCATACCCTCGGTGACCTCGAGTTCGAGGCCGAAGGTGTTGGACTCCTCGACGGTGATGACGCCGTCGTGGCCGACCTTCTCCAGGGCCTCGGCGATGAAGGCGCCGATCTGCTCGTCGGCGGCGGAGATGGAGGCGGTGGCCGCGATCTCGTCCTGGGTCTCGACCTCCTTGGAGTCGGCCAGCAGGCGCTCGACGACGGCGGCGACGGCCTTGTCGATGCCGCGACGCACGGCAATCGGGTTGGCGCCGGCGGCAACGTTGCGCAGGCCCTCACGCACGAGCGCCTGGGCCAGCACGGTGGCGGTGGTGGTGCCGTCACCGGCGACATCGTCGGTCTTCTTGGCGACCTCCTTGACCAGCTCGGCGCCGATCTTCTCGTAGGGGTCCTCGAGCTCGATCTCCTTGGCGATGGTCACGCCGTCGTTGGTGATGGTCGGGGCGCCCCACTTCTTGTCGAGGACGACGTTGCGGCCCTTGGGGCCGAGGGTGACCTTGACGGTGTCGGCGAGGGTGTTCAGGCCCCGCTCCATTCCGCGGCGGGCCTCCTCTTCGAAGGCGATGGTCTTGGGCATTACTGCTCCTGTATCGGGTGGTGGTCGGCGGGTGCCCGCGACGGACGAACCGGCGCCGGACGCTCATGTCCCGTCCGACGCCGACCCTCACCTGCCGGCCTGGGTCGTTCACCGGATCCGGGGAGCGGCTTGTCACTCTCCGGGTCCGAGTGCTAACCGCAATGCTGGCACTCTCGACCCTTGAGTGCAAGACGCTCAGGTTCGCCGTCGGCCCGAAACGGGGTGTGAAAGAACTCTCCGTACGTCACTTGTGCCGGACTCGGCAGCCATATCGACCGATCTCGGCACGTAACTTCTACCGATCTCGGCGGTGGAGTTCGACTGCGGGCAGGCCGTCGTCGCGCCACGACTCCCCCGGCGCCACACCCCCGGCGGGCCTGGACATGTGTGCCACCGCACTGCGACCGTGAAGCCACCGTCCGGGCGCTGCAGGGTGGACCGATGTGCCAGGACGTCGAGCGCCTCCATCTCCAGCCCGACCACCACGACCATCGCCATCGCCCCGGACACGCACCCTCAATCGACCTCGAGGAGGAACTACTCCTGGTAGTCGTTGCGCAGGACCACCACAATCGGGTTGGACTGGGCCTCCTCGGCGGACTCGACGATCTCGCCCGCCCCGAGTGCGGCGGCAACGGCCTGGGCGGTGGGCACCAGATCCTCAGAGGCGTAGTAGACGGTCGTGGAGGCCGGCTCCTCAAGGTCGTACACGCCCTGGGAGACGGTGACGGAGGTGAAGCCGGCATTGTTCAACTTCTCGCCGGTGCGGGTGGCCAGACCGGAGGTGTCGGTACCGTTGTGCACGGTAACTCCGGTGGTGAAGTCCGCGTTCCCGGCCGGATCGGCGGTGGCCTGCGCGGTCGCCTCCGGGGAGCCCTGCTCCTGGCCGCCGGTCTGCGTGTCCTGATCATCGGCCCCGCCCGGCGCCGGAGCGGCGGCCGTGGCCGTGGACTGCCCGCCCGCCCCAGTCGCGTGTCGGCCAAGCAGCCCGACGGCGCCCCAGGCCAGCAGCGGCACGATGATAAGGATGGCCAGCAGCGGGATCCAGCTGCGCCAGGCCGGGACCTGGGCTCGATGAACCCCGACTGGCACCGGAGCGTCGTCGTCGGCGTCGAACTCGTCATCGGGGTAGTCGTAGCGGCTCACATGACGAGGATACCGGGAGGGCGCCATCGCGGCAGCAGATGCGCGCCGACATCCCGGGCCGATCCACAACGAGTAGGCTCGGGGCGTGACCGAACCGAAGCCGCTGTCCGAGATCATCCACCCCTCCTGGGCCGAGGCGCTGGCGCCGGTGGAGCCGACCATTCACGAGATCGGCGCCAAGCTGCGTGAGGAGATCGCCGCCGGCCGCGGTTATCTGCCGGCGGGCACCGATGTGCTGCGCGCCTTCACCTACCCGTTCGACGCCGTCAAGGTGCTCATCGTCGGCCAGGACCCCTACCCCACTCCGGGTCACCCGATGGGGTTGAGCTTCTCGGTACAGCCGGGGGTGCGGCCGCCGCGGAGCCTGGAGAACATCTACACCGAGCTGGTCAGCGATCTGGGCGTGGAGCGCCCGACCTCGGGAGATCTGACCCCATGGTCGTCGCAGGGGGTCATGCTGCTGAACCGGGTGCTGACCGTGCAGCCGGGCAAGCCCGCCTCACACCGGGGTTGGGGCTGGGAGCAGGTCACCCAGCGGGCCATTGAGGCACTGGTGGCCAGGCAGCGGCCGCTGGTGGCCATCCTATGGGGCCGGCCGGCGCAGTCCCTGTCCCCCATGCTGGGCTCGACGCCGATCATCGCCTCCCCGCACCCCTCCCCGCTGAGCGCATCCCGCGGCTTCTTCGGCTCGCGCCCCTTCTCCCGTGCGAACACGGAGCTGGAGCGGATGGGGCAGGCGCCCGTCGACTGGCGTCTGCCCTGACGCACGCGCATCTACTCGCCAACGGTGTCATGCCCGTCTATTCGCCGACGGCGTGCAGGTGCATGCGCGTTCCGGGGCCGATCTGGCCGGAGGCGCTCAGCTCCTCCAGGTCGACGCCGGGCCGAACCTCGGGCGCGGGCACGAAACCGGTGATGGTGGCCACCCCCAGGTCGAGGAACAGAGGATGCATGGGCGTGGAGGGCCCAACCAGCACCGTGTGGGCACCGCCGCCGACGGCCAGGTCGATCAGCCGTGGCATGGTCTTATTGACCAGGCTCGAGGAGGAGATGAACACGTAGTGCGCCTGGGGCAGCAGGTACTCGCAGGCGGTGTCCGGGTAGTCACCGGGACGCGGGTCGCGCTCCAGGATCCACACTTCGCTAGCACGCCACAGTGCGCGCCGGGCGAAGGGAAAGTGCCCGATGACGGCGACCTTTCGGTCGGCGACGGCCTCCCCGTAGGGGTCGAAGACCTGTCGCCAGGTCAGATCCGCGCCGGTGGGGGTGAAGCCGTGGGTGGCGGCGACGTCGGCGCGCGAGTACCAGGAGTTGATGGCGGCCAGGCCGAGGCTCGCCTCAGCCAGGTTCCAGCTCTTGGCCAGGACGGCTACGTCGCGCAGCGGGCGGTCGACGTCCGGGAGTCCGGCGGACGCGGCCGGGCGGCTGGTGACGGCCATCGACCAGGCCGAGCCCACGCCGTCGGCAGAGTTGAACACGCGGGTCCAACGGGGGCCGCGGTTGGAGGCCGTGACGGTCAGACCTTCGGGGATGTCATCAATGAGGGCGTCATAGACCTCCCAAGCGCTGACCACTGCCATGTCTGCCACATCCCCTCATAGTTCGACTGCGCGGTCGGCACCCACCGACCAACACTCATACAGGCAAGCCTCACCTTATCGACGCGCGTCGTAAAGCGCCATGCCGGTCTCAGCAGGCGGCCTCGTCCAGGCGCATGCTCCGCTCCGATCGCCCTTAACCGGCTCGTCGCATTTGGACACTGGTGGTTGTGGCGGGCCCGCTTGTCGGGGACTGGCGGCGACTCGCGGACCGGCCACCTGCATGATTGCGCGGGAAAACGTGGAGCCGCGTGTCGGACTCGAACCGACGACCTGCTGTTTACAAGACAGCTGCTCTACCAACTGAGCTAACGCGGCATGCGGTCAGAGCCTACCCGGTCCTGACCGGTGTGTTCACCACGCGACCGGTCGGTGGGTCGGCCCGCCGTTACTGCGCCGAGGTTTCGCGCGGTGCGGACTCGGCACCCCCCCGGATCTGATCGGTGATCCCACTGCTCGTGGCAATGGTGGACAGATCAAGCTTGTCCGTGTCCAGATACACCGCCGGGGTGCCCTCGACCGGCCCCTTGGAGAAGGTCTCACGGTTCAGCTTCAGCCACGCGGAGTAGGTGTTCTCGGAAATCGCGGTTCCAATCTGCTGCACGACTGCGTCACTGACACCCGCCTCGGTGGCCGCCTGCGCAACCGACTCCGCGTTCAGTGCCGCGAAGTTCTGAGCTGCGTAGATCTCACCGAACCGGGCCACGGCGGCCTTGTGGAAGGCGAAGGCGGAGGCGGGCTCCTGATCCAAGACGACTCCCATGCCATTGCACACCATGTTGCTCCACGACCCCTGGTCGGTCTGCTCCAGGAACCGCGCAGTGTGCAGCACGAGGTTGACGGTGCCCTCCCTCAGCAACGTCTCGATCTCCGCGTTGTGGAGTTCTTCGAAGGTGGCGCAGTGGTGGCAGCTGTAGTCGAAGTAGATATGGAGGTTGCGGGCGCCATCAGTGAAAGTGCCCGGCTGCAGATTCGACCCGAAAACGATGGAGCCGTCGGCACGAACGGTGGCGGGCACGCCGCTTGCGGACGCCTCCGGCGCGATTTCCCCACCCAGGGTGGGATCGTCATTGCGTCCGGTGATCACAACCGCGGCCACGGTTCCTGCCACAGCCAGGCCGCCAATACCGAGGAGGCTGCGACGAGCGATCCGGGCGCGTCGTTCGCGACGCTCCTGCTCCTCACGCATGGCTCGCGCCTTGGCGCGGGCCGCCTCCCGGCGCTCGGCCTTAGTGGGGCGGGGCTGGTTCGAGGCCACAAGCAACTCCTTGATTCAGATCCGTGTGCCGCGAGCCGCGCGGCGCGAGGCATACTAGGCATTGTGCCTGGGAACGGCCGGGGAGGCACGGCCCGTTGATGCGGCCTGCCTCACGCCACGGCCGCCGAAGCACCGACCAGCCAGAGTTATCGCCGCTAACCTGTTGCCTAGGATCGGGGTTTTGGTTGGCGTAGTGCGGGACAGGAACTCTTCCGGTTTGAGGGTGTGGTGGGCTGACGTGCCGAGGTCGGTAGTTGTTACGTGCCGAGATCGGTACTAGTGACACGCTCTTGGCGTTTGTGGGTGTGGTGATTCGGATCAGGGCCTGCGATGCAGCGGTCGTCTTCGGTGGGGTGCCGGTGCGCCGAAGACGACCTTTTCATCCCCAAACCCTCCACGTTCGGGAGGGTTTGGGGATGAAGAGGACGTTTTGGTCGGGCCTGGGTCGTTCTCGGGCCGATGAGGACGTCCTCGGCGAACCCGGGACGTTGTCAGGCAGGCGATGTTGGCAGCCGTGGACGATTCGTTGGAATCATCGGAGATATGCGGGTATCGGATCGGGCCCGCAGCAGCCGTTGAGGATGCCGACCACTGGATTCAGCGGCTCCAGTGATTCCGATGCCCCACCTCGGTGCCGTGGGCACCTACTCTGGGGGTTAGTCCGGGACAGTGCTTGACAATCGGGGCGTGTTCAATGGTCTGTGTAAGCCCTGATTGAGAGGACCTACTGTCATGAC
>NZ_JAUMUL010000015.1:18232-50048 GCF_030530635.1 Actinomyces sp. | reverse complement strand
AGGTGGTGCAGTTGGAGGTGGAGGTGACCTCCATCCAGCGGTTCTGGGTGGGCAGCCAGGCCTCACAGTCGAACTTGCGGGCGGCCGAGGAGCCCAGGTCGCCGGCGGCGGTATCGATCACCCGGTAGGGCAGGCCCACCAGAGCCAGCGTCTCCTCCTCCATGGCCAGCAGCCGCTGATGCTCTTCGGCGGCGTCCTCGGGACGGCAGTAGGAGAACATCTCCGCCTTGTTGAACTGGTGCACGCGGATGATGCCGCGGGTGTCCTTGCCGGCGGCGCCGGCCTCGCGCCGGTAACAGGTGGACCAGCCCAGGTAGCGCAGCGGCCCGTCGCTCAGGTCGATGATCTCGTCGGTGTGGTAGCCGGCCAGTGCCACCTCGGAGGTGCCGGTCAGGTACAGGTCGTCGGCGGGCAGGTAGTAGATCTCATCACTGTGGGCGCCGAGGAAGCCGGTGCCGCCCATCACCTGCGGGGTGACCAGCGTGGGGGTGGTCATGGGGATGAAGCCGTGCTTGACGGCCTTGTCCAGGGCGGCGGTCATCAGCGCCAGTTCCAGGCGCATGCCCCAGCCCTTGAGATAGTAGAAGCGGGAGCCGGAGACCTTGGCGCCGCGGCGCGTGTCAATGATGTCCAAGCCCTCGCCGAGCGCCAGGTGGTCGGCGGGCTCAAAGCCCTCGGCGGCGAAGTCGCGCGGGGCGGGGCCCTCGTGGCGCAGGACCAGGTAGTCCTCCTCACCGCCGGCCGGCGCCCCCTCAATCAGGTTCTGGAACTGGGAGGCCAGCTCCTCGAGTGCGGCTTGGGCGGCGTCGGCGGCGGCCTGCGCCTGGCGGACCTGCTCGGCCAGCTCCTTGGCGCCGCGCAGGGCGGCCTCCCGCTCCTCGGGGGTGGCGGCCTTGCCGACCGATCGGGACACCGTCTTCTGTTCGGCACGCAGGGACTCGAAGGCGGCGAGCTGGGTGCGGCGCGCCTCATCGGCCTCGATGATGCGGTCGACGAGGGCGACGTCGGCTCCGCGGGCACGCTGGCTGGCACGGAACGGCTCGGGGTTCTCACGAAGCGCACGCAGATCGATCATGGATGCGAGTGTAACCAGGCGCGGAGGCGGCTCCGGCATCACCTTCCGTACGAGTGCGACTACCCGCCCTCGCACGGCCCACCGAGAGCACCGCCCGATGACAGCCAGACACCGCATTTGCAAACAGGAGGTGCCCCAAGGCTATGAACTCCATCCCGACGTGATCTAGAATTAACACCAATAAGCCGACCTCCCGACTCCCCCTACCATCCGACCGAACCGCCGCCTACGGATTCAGGATCCGCCATGTCCAGCACCACCCCTCCCTCCTTCTCCCAGTTACGGGCCTTCGTATCACTGTGCGACCACCAGCATTTCGGCGAGGCCGCCTCCGCCTTGGGCGTGAGCCAACCCAGCCTGTCGCAGGCGATCACCGCGCTGGAGAAGCGCGTAGACGGAGAACTCGTCGAACGCACCACGCGCCGGGTACTGGTCACACCGCTCGGCCGAGCACTACTGCCCTATGCACGCGAGGCCGTGCTCGCGGCCGAGGCCTTCAGCGAGGCGGTGACCAATCAGGGGGCGGCCCTCGCCGGTACCCTGCGCCTGGGCGTCATCCCCACCCTCGCCCCCTACCTGGTGCCGCTGGTACTGGACGGACTGAACCACGAACTGCCACTGCTGCGCCCCGAACTGCGGGAGATGGTTACCGGCGATCTGCTCGACATGCTGGGGCAGGGGCGCCTGGACGCCGCAGTCATCGCCATTGACGTCGACCTGCGCCGCGCCACGGCCATCCCCATGTATGACGAACCGCTGGTCATCCTGGTACCGGCCGGTCACGCCTGGGAGGGGCGCGAGGATGTCGCGCCCGCCGAGCTGGACGGGCAGCGGCTGCTCCTGCTGGATGAGGACAACTGCCTGCGCGACCAGACTCTGGCCCTGTGCCAGCGTTACGGCGCCAACCCGCCGACCGCCGTCGCCACCACCCTGTCCACGGTGGTGCAGATGGTGGCTCACGGCGTCGGCGTGACCGTGATCCCGGAGGGAGCCTTGCGCCTGCTGGCAGGAAAGGACTATGTCGTAGCCCGCTTCGCCCAGCCGGTGCCGACCCGGCGCATCGGCCTGGCGCACCGCCGCTCCTCCTCCCGGGGCGCCGACTTCGCCCGCCTCGCCGAGGTCATCACCAACCTGGCCCGCCGGGCCGGCCTTCCCGGAGCCGAGGTGGCGCTCTCCTAAACACCTCCTATGACACCTACGACCGCCTGCTGGTAGGCACCGCCGTATTCGGTCGCGGCGACCATCAGGGTGGCAGAGGTGGTACAACTGGAGTCGCCAGGCCACTCATTCGCCACTGACCGCGGGTCGTCCCGCCGATAAGGAGCCGCCATGGGCGTCGTCCCCACGCATCCCGTGGCAACCCCGGACCCCGGCGTGCTGCGCTGGGTGATCCCAGACGGGCTGCTGGGCTTCTCCGGGACCGTGGCCCGCGCCCCGCGCCTGTTGCAGGCCCTCCTCGACGACGGCACTCTGGGCGGCATTGAGGTGGTGCCCGGGGCGGTGCTCACGCTCCTGGGTGAGGGCCGCGGTTGGCGGGACGACGGCGCCCGGGTGCGTGCCGCCCTGGTGGACGCGCTCGGGGTGCCCGGGTCTTGGGAGCCGGCGGTGGGCGCCGTCGGGGTGGGGCCGGACGAGGCCCTGGAGGCGGCGGCACGAGAGCTCGCGGCCGGGCCGGTGGGGGCGATCGCCGCAGCCCACGGCGGCTCCTTCACCGTGCGGGCGGTGGCCGACGGCGTCGTCGAGGTGGCGTTGGAGGGCGCCTGCCGGGACTGCCCGGCGGCCGCGATCACCATGCATGCGCGCTTCGAGCATCTGCTGCGCCGCCGCTGCCCGTGGCTGGTGGACGTGCGCGAGGCGCCCGCATGCTCACCGCCACCAGGTGTTGCGCGCCGCCTCCCGGCTGATGATCGTCGGGCAACGCCCTCAGCACCATGAACCCACAGACCCGGGCGTTCCCGATCCGGAGTACGCCGGGCAGTACATCGAGGTCGAGGGCGCGCCGCTGACTCGGACCGGTTTCGCTCGCAGTCGGATCGCAGAGGCGGCGACGTCCTGGTGAAGAGCTTTGGCGTGCAGGAATACCGGCCACCAACGTGTCAGTTGGTGGCTGTAGTGTCGTGGTGTACGAAGACCAGGGCCCAGCGCGAGGAGGGAGGCAATCATGTCCGATGGTGACCGGCTCAGTGCCATCTCGCTCTTCTCCGGTGCAGGCGGCATGGACATCGGCTTCTCCGCCGCGGGGATAGACGCAGTGCTCGCAAACGAGATCGATCCCGACGCTGCCGATGCGTACATCTCGAACCCGAAATACCTGAACCCTGATGCGATGTGCCGCGGGGACGTCTACGACCTCCTGGACAGCATCGGCGAATACAGGGGCGTCGACGTCGTCTACGGCGGGCCGCCCTGCCAGGGGTTCTCCGTCGCAGGCAAGATGAATCCTGACGATGAGCGGAGCCGCTTGATCTGGGCATTCATGGATGTCATCCGCAAGACCGGGCCGAGGCTGTTCGTCATGGAGAACGTCAAGGCGCTCGGCACCTTGACGAAGTGGGAGGCGGTGCGTGCCGAGCTGGTCGGGAGAGCTGAGGTGCTTGGCTACGGCCATGCCTCGCTCATCCTCAATGCCTCTGACTTCGGTGTCCCCCAGGCGCGTGAGCGGTTCTTCTTCGTCGGAGTGCAGGGGGTGGACTCGGAGTCCGTACGTTCTGACCTCACCAAGGCGCTCGACTTTCGCCGCGTACCCGGTAAGACCGTCCGGGAGGCCTTGCGCGCAGTACCTCGCCTCGGGACGTCTGGAAACACTGAGGCAAGCACTGCGCAGTTGCGCCTGGCCAAGAATCCCATCCTACGCAGGAGCCCCTATGACGGCTCTCTCCTGTTCAACGGTCGTGGTCGGCCTACGCGCGTAGACGCCGTAGCCAAGACCCTGCCTGCGCAGATGGGTGGTAACCACACACCTATCATCGACCAGGCGCTCCTTGAGAACCCGCTCGGATTCGACTGGGTGGCCGACTACCACAGCAAGCTCATCGCCGGCGCCATCACGCCGCAAGAAGCAGAACGCTCCATCCCCGGCTCGCTACGACGACTAAGCGTTGCTGAGGCAGCAGCGCTCCAGACCTTCCCTGCGGACTACCACTTCGCCGGCAGGCAGAACAAGCAGTATCGGCAGATCGGTAACGCAGTGCCCTGCCGCCTCGCGCAAGCGCTGGCCGAGTCCACAGTCGAGTCACTTATGGACCTCGCTCACTAGATTCCGCAGCAACTGCCTGGCTGAGTTCGCGGTCTGGGCACTGACCTTCGCGTCCTCGATATAGGCGACAAGGTGCCTGCGCAGATCATCCAGGGACACGCTGACCAGTTGCAAGAGCACCGAGTCCAAAAATGACTCGAATGACAGGCACACGGCAATTACACCACGGTCGACGAATTCGGCGTAGTCGTGCTCGGTGAAGACCTGACCCGCATCACCCGCCCTGTATCCGTAAACAAAGGCGAATCGCCCCCAACCGCTGCTGAAGGCAGCGCCTGCATACTCGTGAACCTCATGCGCCGTAAACGGCCGATCCTTGATTTCGAGCGTCGCAAAGGCGTCTGCGCCGCGATACAGATCAAGATCCCCGTGCCCTGCACGCGAGGTGTTGATTTGGTACAGCACGGGCCTGAATGAGTCATCGAGCGACACCTCGAGCAAGGTTGCGACAGCCAGGCTCAGCCCCTCACCCTCGCGTCCAACCCGAGCCAGCGCCCTCCAGAACTGCCGGGTTCTCGCCAGCGAAACGGTGTCGTTTGAGAACTCTGGGAGCGGTTCCTCTTCGGACACCTGCTCTAGCTGCTCTTCACACACGTAAAGGTAGTAGCGGATGGCCGCGATGGCGTCCTGAGACGATGTGATCTGCTCGAGTGCGTCAATGAGTTCATCCCTGAGCGGGATGTCACTCGGACGGGTGCGATTGCTCCTGCTCAGTTCCGCCTTCTGCCCGGGGGAGCTGTTGTAGGGCTGCTTACTCTCACCAAGGATGCCCCTCAGCACGTTCTTCTCGAACCCACCACGCGTAATGACGCCTTCACACAAGTTCCTGGCGTCCCACGCTCCCGGTAAGGAGCTTGAGGCCTTCATGGCCAAAGTGTTGACCCGGTCGTCTACGGCCTTGCCCAGCAGCTGGGTGAGAAGGATGTACTTGTAGGTCTTCGCCTTGTTGTAGGCCAGAACGTGGTCGATGCACTCGCTGATGGTGCAGATAGGAGCCTGGTCCAGGGCGGCAACCTCGTCCCACAGATCGTTCAGCAGCGTGTTGCCCCGGCTGATGAACGCCTGATCCACTCTGATGGGCACAAGCCCACACCGCCTTACTCCAGCTACTTGGCACAGTGCCGCACATGATACAGCACCTGTTCACCGGCAACGAGGCACAGTTCACGGCGAAGCCGAGCACTTTACCAGCCGGGAGTACATCGAGAGCCGGCCGGGCTGTTTTCTGGCGGGAGTGGTCATGCCCAGCCCGGTGTAGTCCTTATCCCCGATGTGCCGGGCAGAGTCCTGGTCGTCGGGCAGGTGGTCGAGTGGGAGGTCCAGCAGGACCGAGGCCCGCAGCGCGGCGGTGTCATGCGCCGAGCCGGGCACCGGATCAGACACCCAGGCGATCGTCCCCGACAGTGCGCAGGTCACTCCTGGCTGGTTGGCGTGCGCGAGGCGCCCGCTTGCTCGCCGGCTTAACCGGTTACTGGCCGTCCTGGCTGCGGGGCATACGGGCCGCCGCCACCAGCAGGCCGAGGGTCACCAGCACCGACGCCCCGATGGGGATGGCCCACCACCAACCGAAGGAGCCGGTGACCAGGGGATTGTTCATTATCAGCGCCGGTTGTGCCCCGAAACGCCCGAGCAGGGCCGCCATGGTCGTGCACGCCACCACGCTCAGGCTCAGTGGCGCCGCCAGCGCGCACTGTCCGCGCCTGCCGACGCCGTAGTCGCGCGCCTGCTGGCGCACGGGCCGCAGCCGTCCCAGGAAGGTTATGGCCGCCAGCCCCTGGCCGATCACCGCCACTAGGCTCGCCGCGACCGGCACGGCGAGGGCCTGCCGCATGAGCTGGCGCTGCTCCGGGGAGTCCGATTCGATGACGAAGGCGTATCCCGCCCGGGTGATGACGTCGCTGCGGAAGGCGTCGCGCTGGTCCTCGGGCAGGGAGCCGAATTCCGGCAGGTGGATCGTGCGCACGTTCGATGGCTCCAGCCCCAGCGCCTCGACCTGCGGGTCGTCGGCGGCAAGCACCACGTCGGGCAGCCACTGGCTGTCCAGCAGGCTCGACGCAGACAGCCCCGTCACCTCGGCGGTCTCCTTCACCTGGCCCGTGACCGGAGTGAAGAAGACGCGCGTCGCCCTGTCTTCGGCACCCCCGCCCAGCAACTCGGCTGCCGCCGTACCGGCCAGCGCGTAGGCGGGCCCATCCTCAGGCGCTAGTGCAATTGACCCCAGGCTGGTGAAGCACCGGACTGAGTCGCAGCTCCCCTCGCCTGCCGGGGCCACCCGCGGCAGCCGCTCGTCCTCGCGCAACTCGGTGAATACCAGGGCCGACTCCATGGCCTGCGGGTACGCGGCGGTGAGCACGGCGACGTCCTGGATGGTCAGTCTCTCCACCGTCAGCGTCTGATCCTCTCGCCCATCGGTCCCGTTAGCGAAGTGGAGGCTCGCACTGTAGAAGGCGGCGAAGCCGGTGAACATCATGGTGGCCATGAGCACGGGCAGTGCCACCGTGAGGCAGTGACGCACTGCCGTGCCCGCGGTGGGCGTGCGCCGCAGCCACGGCAGGCTGAGCAGCAGCACCGGGGCCGCCAGCGCCCCCACGATCACACCCAGGATGTGGCCGGTCGGCACCCGGTGCGGTTCGGTGACGCGCAGGTACACGAGCGCCACCGCCGCGACCACGCCAGCGGCGCCCAGCGCCACCCCGTAAGCGGGGCGCAGGTGCCAGGCCGCGCCCCGGGTGTCGGCCGACCAGCGGCGCAGCTGTTCCGGCAACACTCCCACCGCGGCGGCGAGCAGCAGCCAGGCCAGGATCAGGCCCCCGCTCTGCCACAGTGCCGGGCGGTAGCCGTCCCAGTACTGCCCCAGCGCGGAGCCGATCGCTGCGTGCCCGAGGCCGAGGGCAACCTGGGCGGCGATGATCCCGAGAACGCTGCCAGTCAGGAGCGTCAGCGGCATGCCCGCGCCGGCCAGCACCGCTGCACGCCGTGGAGCAGCACCCGCGGCCCGCAGCGCCTCGGCGACGCGCCCGGCATGGGGCCGATCCGCGGCCAGGGCTGCGCCGCAGGCGGCGCCGGCGCTCAGCAGCAGCAGCGCCAGCAGCACCGGAAACCCGGCCAGTTGCCGGGAGCTTACCTCCTGCACGGCAGACCGAACGGCATAGTCGACCCCAGCTACCGTTACCGCACCGCTACCACACTGCTGGCCCATACCGCTCTGTTCGCACGGGTCGGCGTCACTGAGCCAGGAGGAAATCGCCGCACCGGCATCGTCCCCCATAACCTCACCGGATACCGCGACGGCCGTGAGTTCGTCCGGGGCGGCGGGATTGCGGGTAATGCCTGTAACCGTGTACTCGGCTGTACCTTCGGGAAGATCCTCCGAAGTCAATTCCAGGCGGTCGCCCACGCTCAGGCCCGTGCGCCGTGCGACCTCAGCGGAGATGGAGGCCTCGCCGTCGGCGCGCGGGTACTTGCCCTGTGCGAGCAGGCCGGTACGGGAGGGCCCACTCAGCACGGACACCTGCACATCCGAGGCACCCCGCGGCCCGCTGAGGGCCGCGCTGGCGCGCAGCACCGCCACCGCCTGACCGTCGCCGGCCAGCGTGTGCATGCGCTCGGACAGCTCGTCGCTATCGCCGCTGACCTGGTACCGGTAGCCGCCGAATTCGGCGCGCGCCCCGGCCTCCGCCGTGGCCAGGAACGTGGCCCTGCCGCTCAGCAGCAGAGCACCGAACAGCGCCAGCACGCCGGATAGCAGCAGCGCCGCGGTGAACAGTCCCGGGCGCGCACGTACCGAGCGGGTGATGACCCGCAACTGCAGGCGGGTCACCGCTGGGCCCCTCCCGTCATGGCGTCCGCCGAGGGAGGCTCAGCCACGAGATCGTGGTCACGGATACGCAGCACCACGTCGGCGTATCCGGCCACCACCGGGTCGTGCGTGGCCACGAGCACCAGCAGGCCGTCGTCGTGGGCCAGGTCGGCGAAGCGCTGGGCGATCTCCCGGGTGGCCTGCTCGTCGACCGCGCCGGTCGGCTCGTCGGCGAGCAGGACCTGCGGGGCGGTGGCCAGTGCGCGGGCGATGGCCCCTCGCTGCTGCTCGCCGCCCGAGAGGCTGCTCACCGGGGCATCGGTCTGCCCGGCCAGGCCCAGTCTGCCCAGCAGTGCGGCGGCGTCAGGGAAGGTGCCGACGCCGCCACCCGCGGAGGCGAACTCCTGGGCCAGTATCACGTTCTCGACCGCGGTCAGATACGGGACCAGCCGGTAGTCCTGGTAGACCTGGGACACGCGCCGGGCGCCGCCGGTGCCCGTGAGTTCGATCGTGCCGGTATCCGGTTCGAGCTCGCCGGTGATGAGGCGGAACAGGGTGGTCTTGCCCGAACCCGAGGGCCCCATCACCGCATGCAGCCGCCCGGCCGCGAGCCTGCAGGTGACGCCCCGGTAGATGACGCGCTCACCCATGCCGCCGTAGGCGAAGCCCACGCTATCGAATGTGAGTTCCAGGCTCATGAATCCTCCCATCCTCGGCCCGGAATGCGTTCAGCCCGGTCGGCCCGGACCTGCGGGCGCACGCAGCAGGGCGCGCACGTCCTCGGGGTAGGGGAAGGAGCCGGGCCGGTAGACGCACAGGGGCTCCTCCGCGTGCAGGTCCCCGGTGCTGTTGAAGGCGCGGGCACGGGAGCCGCCGCACACGCGGTTGTACTCGCACTCCCCGCACTTGCCCTTGAGCCGGGAGGCGTCCCGTACCCCGGTGAAGACCTCGCTATTGCGGTAGATCTCCGTCAGGGAGGCCTCGCGCACGTTGCCGGCGCTCTTCTCCAGGAAGCCGGAGGGGGTGACGTCGCCGATGTGGGAGATGAACATGAATCCGTTGCCGCTGGAGACGGTGATCGGGGGCCGACGCCGCCGCTCACCGCCGTCCAGCCCCAGCTCCACGATCCGCTCCCGCAGGCCGCGATACAGCGGCCCCAGGTGCATGGCGGCGATCATGTCCTCGCCCTCGATACCCCGCTGCGCCAGGGCGTAGCGCTGCAGGCAGACGCGCCGGAAGTGATGCCCCTCGGTGGTCTTGGCGGGCACCGCCTCACCCATGTCATAGAAGACGTTGAGCACGTCCTCGATCTCGGCGGCGTCCAGGCTGCCCAGGTCCACCCCGCGGCCCGTGGGCACCAGCAGGAACCCGGACCAGGTCATCGCCCCGTACTCGCGCACGAGTGCGGCGATGTCCGGCAGCTCGTGGACGTTGTGGCGGGCGACGACGGAGTTGATCTGCACCTTCATGCCCAGCTCCCGGGCCGCCCGCCAGCCGGCGACGGTGCGTTCGAAGGTGCGCTCAACGCCCCGGAAGGCGTCGTGGGTGGCGGCGGTGGCGCCGTCGAGCGACAGGGAGATGACCCCGACCCCCGCGTCCTGGATGCGGGCCAGGGACTGTTTGTTCAACTTGTCCGTGCCGGAGGGGGACACGGCCATGTGCAGGCCCAGGCTCGTGCCGTAGGCGGCCAGTTCGGCCAGGTCGGGGCGTTCGAAGCAGTCCCCGCCGGTGATGATGAAGATGACCGCCGGCTTGCCGAAGGAGGCGGCCTCATCCATCAATGCCTTGGCCTCCGCAGTGGTCAACTCCCGGGGGTCACGCAGGGGCCGGGAAACGGCCCGGCAGTGACGGCAGGCCAGCTGGCACGCGCGTGTGGACTCCCAGGTCACCAGCATGGGGCGCTGCGTCGGGTCGTGGCGCTGCACGCGCACCGGCCGGGCGGTGCGGGGCGGGGCGGCCATGGTTATGCGCGGGGCTGGCGTTCAGCCCACTCGTGCGGGCTGACGCGACAGCCGGTGTAGAAGGGGGTGTCCACGCGCACGTGCAGGCGGGCCTCCGTGTAGCGCTGGTGATGGATTACGCCCTCCAGGCGGTCCAGGGAGTCGGCCTCGAAGCCGAGCACCCACTCGTAGTCGCTCATGCCGAAAGCGGCGAGTGTGGAGCCCTTGACGTCGGGGTACTTGGAGAACCCGTTGCGCCCGTGGGCGGCCATGATCCGCGAGCGCTCCTCAGGGGGCAGCAGGTACCAGTCGTAGCTGCGCACGAAGGGGTAGACCATGCACCAGTCACGCGGCGCCACCCCGCCGAAGCAGGCGGGGATGTGCTTGCGGTTGAACTCGGCGGGCGTGTGCAGTCCCATGCAGGACCACACCGGCTCCAGGTAGCGGCCCAGGGCACCCGCACGCAGGCGGTGGTTGGCGTCCTGGAGTTTCTCCGGGTCATCGTCGAGCCACCAGACCATCAGGTCGGCATCGGAGCGGAAGCCGGACACGTCGTACCAGCCGCGGGTGGTCACCTCGGAGACGTCGATGAAGTGGGTGGCCTCCCCCACCATCCGGCGGCGCGTGTCCTCCAGTGGCGGCAGCGGCGCGGTGAGCCGGTAGACGGCGAACAGGGCGTAGTGGTTGTGGTCGTTGACGGCGTCGAAGTCGACGTCGGTGGCGTCGCGGGGGTCGCGGTGGGGGCGGCGCTCCTCGTCGTCGAAGCGGTGCAGGCGGGGGGCGCCCTGGTCGGAGTCGACGTCGGGGCGGGAGCTGTTGTGATCGCTCATGTGCTTCTCCTTGCTCGGGGTTACTGGTGGGTGGCGGTGGTCAGGGGGAGTCGGCCCGGTGCATGGTCGACCGGCCGGGTGGCGGGCCGGCAGCAAACGGGTGGGCAGACGGTGTGGAAGGGACCGGTGCCGGTGGTGGACTGCGGGTGCACGTCCTCGCCGCGGGCGACGGCGGCACGCTCGGTGAGTACATCGACCAGTGAGGCCACAAAGGCGGGGTGGGTGCCGGCCGTGGCCGCGCGCACGTAGGGCAGGCCCAGGCGCTGCGCGGTTTGGCGAGCCTCGGTGTCCAGGTCGAAGACGACCTCCATGTGGTCGGCGACAAAACCTATGGGGGCGACGACGACGCCCGTCGGCACCGTCACGGCCCGCCCGTCGGTCAGCTGCCCAGCGGCCAGGGCCTGAAGGTGGTCGTTGACGTCGGGCTCCAGCCAGCGGGCCTGCGGCGGGCCGGAGCGGGAGCAGTAGACCAAGTCGGCTTGCGGGCGTCGGCCCAGGCGGGCGGCGACGGCGTCCAGCAGCACCGCGGCCAGGCGCTCGTGCTGGGCGACGTATGAGATCTCGGTGGACAGGTCCGCGGCAACGCCGGGCTCCGGGAGGGAAGGGTGGGGGAGCCCCCCTCGGCTACCATCCGCGCCGCTCGTTCCTCGCGGCGCTCCCGCCAGCCCCGCCACGCCTTCGGAGAGCTCTCCGGCCCCGCCAGTGGCACTGCCCGATCCAGCCCCTCCCGAGTCGCGCTCCTCGGCACTTGGGGCCGACAGCTCTTCCATAGAGGTGGGGATCGAGTGGGTGACCAGCGCCAGCCGGATGCCGTCGGCGCTCACGCCGTCGGCCACCAACTGGTTGAAGGCGGTGACGATGGCGTCGGTGTTGGCGGCCAACATGCCCGGGGTGTTGTAGAAGGGGCGGGTCTTGTCCACCACCAGCTGCACCGGCGCGCCGCCGGCCCCGCCCACGCGGGCGGCGGCATCCGCCTCCCGGCCGAGCCCGGTGGCGCCGTCGGCGCCGGCGGCCAGCAGTTCCAGCGCCCCGGCGACGTCCTCACGGTACTGGCGGCACCCGGAGTAGGAGGAGTAGGCGGCGGTGGTGATCGCGAGAATGCGGCGGGCCCCGGCGTCGGCGAGCGTGCGCAGCGCCTCAGAGACGAAGGGATGCCAGTTGCGGTTGCCGATCACCACGGGCAGGCGGCTCCCGCGCGCGGCCAGCTGCGCGCGCAGGGCCGCCAGCAGTTCGGCGTTGCGGGCGTTGATCGGGGAGACGCCGCCCCAGCGGCCGTAGTGCCCGGAGACCTCGCGCAGTCGGGAGTCGGGCACGCCCCGCCCGGCGGTGGCGTTGCGCATGAAGGGCAGGACGTCGTCGGGCCCCTCGGGGCCGCCGTAGGACAGCAGCAGGACGGCGTCGTAGGGGGCCAGCGGATCAGCAGCGGGCGGGGGCGCCGATGTGGCGGCAACGACTTCCGGAGTCATTGGGCTCCTCCCGGGGCAGGGTGCGGCAGGGAGACGGCGTGGTCGGGGCCGCCGCGCCCGGGTGCGGCTACGGCGGCCTCGCGCAGGTCGGCGGCGATCTCCACACCCAGGAGCAGGTCCAGGGCGTCGAGGTAGTCCTGGCCGCGACCGGCCTCGGCGGCGGTGCGGGCGGCGACGGTGGGATGGTGCAGCATGCGGGCGGCCAGATGGTGCAGGGCTCGGGCCGCATCACCGGCGTCGACCCGGCCGTCGACCACGTGCAGGCGGGCGACCTCCTCCTCGACCAGTTCCGCCACATGGCTGCGCAGTGAGCACACCACCGGGTCCATGCGTCTGCCGGCGAGCATGCGCTCGAACAGGGCGGTCTCCTCATCCACGATCGCGCGGGCCGCCTGCACCTGGCGGGACTCGGCGGCGGGCACGGCGCGCTGCACTCTGGGCAGGTCGATCAGGCGCACTCCGGGCAGGGAGCCGACGGCACGCTCCACGTCGCGGGTGAGCGCCAGGTCGAGAATCACCAGGGAACGTCGGCCCCGGGCGCGACCGGGGCCGGGCACCGCGTGAGCCTCGGCGGCGGGGGCGATGAGCTCACGGGTCAGCACCGGGACGCCCAGGCCTCGGCAGGTGATCACCAGATCGGCGGCCTCCAGTGCGCCGGGCAGGTCCGCGTCGGTGATCGCCCGCAGGCCGCGTCCCACGGCGAAGTCCTGCGCCCGGTCGGAGCGGGAGTAGACGGCGATATCGGTTACGCCGCGACTGCGCAGCGCGGTGACGGTGGCGCCCGCATAGGCGCCGGTGCCGACGATCAGGACACGCGCATCCGGGAGGGGCGGCAGGTGGCGGGCCGCCAGGTCTACCCCGACGGCGACCACGGAGCGCCCGTTCCCGGCCAGTCCGGTCTCATGGGCCACACGCCGGGAGGCCGTGGAGGCGTGCTCGACGGCGCGGGCGAGATCCGCCGACAGGGTGCCCTCCTCGGTGGCCACCCGCAGGGCTCGGCGCAACTGCCCGGCGATCTCACGCTCGCCCACCACCATGGACTCCAGTCCGGCGGCGGTGGCGAACAGCTGACCGACGGCGGCGGCACCCACCCAGGCGGTAAGTTCCACCGGGTCCGCCGCGGCACCGGCGAGGCGAGTCACCGGGACGGCGGACCGACCGGCGTGCGCCTCGGCGTCGGGACGGCCGCCCGCGCGTCGGCCCAGGAAGTCGATCACGTCCCGACGCAGCGCCTGCGCGGGGACGTCGTCGGGCGCATCCATCAGGACCGCCAGGCGGTTGCAGGTGCCCAGGACCACCACGCCGCGCAGCTCGGGCAGGGCGGCCATGAGCTCGGGACCCAGGTGCGCGGCGGTGGCACCCAGGCGGGCGACCGCGTCGAGGCCCTGGGTGCGGTGGTCGGCGGAGAGGAGATGAATCGTCACAGCGAGTGGTAGTCAAGCATCGGTTGTCGGTCGGTGCACAATTATCGGCGGTGCGACCATCCACTATTCCGACAGACCGTCAGAAACCTTTTGCGACACTTCGTCCGATACTGCGGATATCGCACTGTTCCAACCAAAACACCGACCAAGGAAAAGTCTGCCGGGCAGGGTGGGCAATTCGACACGGGATTGCTCCGCAACGCCGCGTCATGTCATTTCCGTGAGCACGAGGACTATTTCGTGACTAATTCCGCGCGGAATTCATCCGGGAACGGGCGGTCCCACGCACCGGACGCGCCCGGCGCAGCGCAGGTCCGCGCCGGCGACCAGACCTCCGCCGAAGGCGCGGGTGATCCCAGCCGGGACCGGGACGACGCCGGCACTGGGCGACCGCCCGCACTGCTCGAGGCCCTGTCCGGGCGACGCCCGGAGCGCACGCCCGTATGGTTCATGCGACAGGCCGGCCGCTCGCTGCCGGAGTACCGGGCGCTGCGCGAGCGGGCCGGGGCGTCCATGCTGGACGTGTGCCTGTGGCCGCACTCCGCGGCCACAGCCACCCTCCAGCCGGTACGGCGTCACGGGGTGGATGCGGCCATCCTCTTCTCCGACATCATGGTGCCCCTGCGGCTGGCGGGGGTGGGAGTGCGAATCGAACCCGGGATCGGCCCGGTCCTGGACACCCCCGTGCGCGACGCCGCCGCGGTGCGATGCCTGATCGCGCACCGTTACGGACAGGCCGAACACGTGGGAATCGGTGCCGACGGCGGTCCGCTCGACGGCGCCGCCGGTGTAGCGGCCGTTCAGGCCGCCGCACAAGCGGTTGTAGCGGAACTCGGCACACCGAGGCGCCCGGGGCAGGCCGTTGCGGGAGCGCAGGATCACAGCGCCGGAGACGAGTCCGGCGCGGGCGCCGCAACACCCCGACAGGCAGCATTCGGCACCGACGCCCGGTCCGCCGTAACCGGTGGCGCCGCGCCAGTCTCCCCCCGGGCCCGGGCCGGCCTGGAGCATTCACGCGGCGCCGCCGCTTGGACCCCGCTGATCGGGTTCGGCGGGGCCCCGTTCACACTGGTGGCCTACCTGGCCGAAGGCCGCCCCTCCCGCGATCACCTGGCCGCCCGCACGCTCATGCACGCCGACCCGGACTCCTGGGAGGCGCTGATGACCTGGGCGGCGCACCTGACCGGAGCATTCATGGCCACACAGATAGGCGCGGGTGCGGCCGCCGTGCAGCTGTTCGACTCCTGGGCAGGCTCGCTGTCCGCCGCCGACTACCGCGAGAAAGTCGCCCCCTACTCGGCGCTGGCGCTGGATGTGGCGCGTGCTGCCGTTTCGGCCACCACCGGCGCCCCGGTGCCGACAATCCACTTCGCCGCCCGGGCGGCCCACCTCCTGCCCGAACTGCACCGTACCGGGGCCGACGTCGTCGGCGTGGACGAGTGCGTCGACCTGAGCGCGGCGGCCACGGCGCTCGCGGCCGGCACCGGGGACGGCCCGGCCCGCCCGGTGCAGGGGAACCTGAATCCGGCGCTGCTGGGGGCACCGTGGGAGGTGCTCGCACGGGGCGTGGACGCCTGCCTGGAAGCCGGCCGGGCGGCACCCGCCCACGTTTTCAACCTCGGCCACGGGGTGCCGCCGTCAACCGACCCGAATGTGCTCACCCGGGTGGTGGCACGCGTGCACGGATCGCAGAATTGGGAGCGCACGGCACTGACCGGATGGGATGGTGAGCGATGAGCGAGCAGCCGGCAACAGTCGACGCCGTGTCACGGCGTGAGCCAGCCGCCGGCGCCGAGCCGGAGGCGGCCTCGGCGGGCGGACCGGCCCAGCACTACGACGCCGTGGTGGTCGGCGGCGGCATCGCCGGCCTGGCGGCCGCCTGGGAATTGACACGGGCGGGACTGCGGCCGCTGCTGATCGAGGCCCGCGGCTACACCGGCGGGCTCGTCGCCCGCGGGCTCATCGCCGGGCTGCGCAACGACCTGGGGGCCGAGGGCTTCGTAGTCCGCGTCGATGCGATCACCCAGATGGTCGATGCCCTGGGGTTGCGCGTGGTCGGACCGTCCGGCGGCGGCGCCCGCCTGTTCCTGCCGCCACCGGCGGGGACGGCCACGGCGGCCCGCGAGGCTGCGAACACCGACGCGAGACGGCCCGCCTTCGCCACGCCCACGGGCGCTGCCGCCAGGGAGGACCCGGCCCGCGGCTGGCGATTACACCGCTTCCTGCGAGATGCCTTTCTGGGCATCCCCGCCGATCCGCTAGCCGAGGACGTAATCGCCGTGCTCGGAGCCGAGGCTGCCGCCCGGGCGGCCCGGGACGGACAGCTCGACGGCGCCGTGGGCACGCGGCCGCAGGATCCGGCCGATCTGGCCTCCTTCGTGCGCACCCGCATGGGCGAGGCGGTGCTGGACCGGCTGGTGCGCCCGATCGTGGCGGGTATTCACAGCGCCGACCCGGCCGACCTGGCGGCGGACACCGTCGCGCCCGGACTGCGGGAGGCGACCGCCCGCCTGGGGTCTCTGCAGGCCGCGGTCGGCGAGCTGCTGGCACGCCGCCGGGCCCGGCGGCGCGGCGCCGGCGCCGCGGGCGTGACCGTCGCCGGTGGGCTGTTGCGCCTCACCGACTCCCAGCGGGAAGCGATCACGGTGGCGGGCGGCGAGGTACTCACCCGCACCGGCGCACAGTGGCTGCGGCCGGCCGCACAGGCCGACGGCACCACAGCCGGCTGGGAGGTGGGGATCGCACCCACCACCCGGGGGGCGACGCCGTCGGCCGAGCCGATCGCGGTCGGGCCGGAGCGGGTGGTAGGCACGCGGCGGGTGGTGCTGGCCTGCTCGGCGGGGGCGGCCCTGCGGCTACTGGCGGGCGCCCCCGGCGTGGACACCCGGGTGCAAGTGCCTATCGGTTCCCCGATCGCCCGTTTCATGCTGGTGGCGCGCGCCCCGCAGCTGGCCGACGCACCGGTGGGCTCCGGACTGCTGGTGGCTCCCGTCGCGCCCGGGCGGGCGCCGGTGGGCGCCAAGGCGCTGTCCCACCTGTCGGTGAAGTGGCCGTGGATCGGAGACCGGCTGCAGCAGTTGCACGGTGCGAAAGGGGGCGACTCACCCGCCGGTCAAGTGCATGCACTGCGCCTGTCCTACGGGCGTCCGGGCGAGCCGCGCCCCCAAGTAGAACTGGCCGATGTTCTGGCCGATGTGGAAGTGCTCACCGGAGTGCGCATCCGGGAACAGGACGTGCTCGACTCCATGCTGGTGCGCTGGGACGGGACGCTGCCTCCGGTCACGCCCGCCTACCGCGAACGCACCCGACGCCTATTGGAACAGGTCGAACCCCTGGACGGGTTGGCGGTCACCGGGGCGTGGGTCGCCGGGACGGGCATCGCGGCCGTTGTCGCCCACGCTCGCGCGCAGGCGGCCGGACTGAAGGAGCACCAATGAGCAACGGCACGATGATCGGGGCGGGTTCACGGTCGGCGCGGACGGTACGCCTGGGTACGCGTGGCTCAGCACTGGCGGTGGCCCAGTCCACGCAGGTGGCGCACGCACTCACAGCGGCCTCCCGGCGGATCGGCGCCGACCTGGAGGTGGAGCTGGTCCGGATCCGCACGCGTGGCGATGTGGACGCCACCCCGCTGACCAGGCTCGGCGGAGTAGGGGTATTCGCTGCGGCCCTGCGCGAGGCGCTACTGGAGGGGGCCTGCGACCTGGCCGTGCACTCCTGCAAGGACCTGCCCACCGCCCCGGTGCCCGGGTTGCGCATCGCCGCGGTTCCACCGCGGGAGGACCCGCGCGACGCCCTGTGCGCCGTGGGTGGCGCGATGCTGGCGGACCTGCCCCGCGGAGCACGGGTCGGCACCGGTTCTCCGCGGCGCGCCGCACAGCTGCTGGCCATGCGGCCGGACCTGGAAGTCGTGCCCTTACGGGGGAATGTGCCCACGCGACTGTCCCGGGTGGTCGGAGCGGTGGTGGGCGCCGACGGCCCGATGGGGGCGGTGCGCGAACCCGACCTGGACGCCGTGGTGCTGGCATTGGCCGGCCTGCGCCGTCTGGGCCTGGACAGTTATGCGACGCAGGTGTTCGCACTGCCCCGGGCCGACCTTGCGGACGAGGGCGTCGCGGACCCCACCGAGCGGATACCCGTCATGGTGCCGGCACCCGCTCAGGGGGCGCTGGCCATTGAGATGCGGGCCGACGACGCCCCAGACCCGGGATCGGCCCCACCCGGTGAGGAGCCCTCCCCCGCCACCGCTGAAGCCGCCCACGACCCGGGGACCGCCACCGCGCTGGCAGCCGCACTGGCGGAACTCGACGACCCGGCCACCCGTGCGGCCGTCACCGCTGAGCGCGAACTCATGCGGCGCCTGGAGGCGGGCTGCGCCGCCCCGGTCGGGGCGGTGGCCGTGCCCGTGACAGCGGCGGAGGGGAGCGCGGGGCTGCGGCTGGACGGGGTGGTCGCCACCGGTGACGGCTCCCGGCTGCTGCGGAAGTCGGCGACCGGCCTCCGGGCGGAGGCCGCCGCGCTCGGACAGACCGTAGCCGGGGCACTCCTGGAGGCGGGTGCCGCTGACCTGGTCGATCTGCGCGCGGTCTCGCCCGGCCGCGGGCGCCGGGAGGCGCCATGAACCGGTCGAGTGCAGCGGAGCAGGCCCCACAAGCGCATCTGCCCGCCTCGGCTACTGGCGTGCAGTCACCGGCCCAGATCACCGCCGGCTTCGGCACGCCGGGCATCGACCCGTCGACCGGCGACACGGCCTGCCGAACCGACTCCGCAGGTGCCCGACTGATCGGTCGGCGCGTGCTGCTGCCGCGCACAAGACCCGACGACACCATTGCCGCCGCGCTGGCCGCGGCGGGCGCCGAGGTGGTGTGCGTGGGCGTGACCCGGGCCGTTGAAGGGCCGGCCGCGCCCCGCGAGCGCGCCGCCGCGGACTTGGCTGCCAGCGGCTACGCGTGGGTGGTGATCACTTCGGCCCGCACCCTGGACTTCTTCGACTTCGGCGGGTTGCACGCCTCGGCGCCCCTGCGGGCTCGGGTCGCGGTCGTCGGGGCGGGCACCGCACGGGCCGTGCGGGAGCGACTGGGCCGTGAGCCGGACCTGGTGGCCGCCGGCAGCGGCGCCGCCCTGCTGGAACTGCCCCAGTTGGGCCAGGGACCGGACTCCGAGGCGGGCGCGGCCCACCGCCGGCTGCTACTGCCGGGCTCGGCACTGTCCCGTCCCGCATTGCGTGAGGGCCTGGCCGGCGTCGGCTGGGAAGTCGATGCCGTGGCCGCCTACACCATGGAGCCGACACCCATCGGCGAACTACCCGCGGGCTTCACCAGGCAGTGGGCGGGCGGCCGTTTCGACGCGGCGGTGCTGGTTGCGGGATCGTCCACGCGCGCCCTAGTGGATGTGGCCGGGCCGCCCCCGCCGACCACGCGCCTGGTGGCGATCGGCCGCCCCACCGCCGCAGCCGCGGGGACCATGGGCCTACATGTGGATGCGGTGGCCTACTCCCCCACGCCCACCGGCGTCCGCGATGCCGTAATCACAGCATTCACAGCCGGCCATAGTTCCCAGCCATATTCCCAGTCATAATCCGCCCGACCCGCACACCTGAGGAGACCGCCACGATGACTTCGCCGACTGCCACCCCGCCACTGCCCGACTCGCGCGATCCCGCCGTCTCCCCGGCCGCCGGGTTCCTCGTCCCCCGGGGCGTGCCCGCGCCCGCAGCACCCGCCGTCCGCCCGCGCCGCCTGCGGCGCACGCAGGCCCTGCGCGGCCTGGTGGCCGAGACCCGCATCGCCCCCGCCCAATTGATCCTGCCGGCCTTCGTGCGCGAGGACATCACCGAACCCACCCCGATCGGCGCCATGCCGGGCGTCGTGCAGCACACGCTGGACTCGCTCCGGCGTGAGGCCACCGCCTGCGCACAGGCGGGCGTGGGCGCCATCGATCTGTTCGGCGTCCCCACCAGGCGCGACGAGACCGGATCACAGGCGTGGGCCGAGGACGGCATCCTCAACCGGGCGGTGGCCGCGGTGCGCGCGGAGGTGGGGGACGCGCTGATCGTGTGCGCGGACACCTGCCTGGATGAGTTCACCTCCCATGGGCACTGCGGGCTGGTGCGCCCGGACGGTGACCGCCGTGCGGGCGAGATCGACAACGACTCCACGCTCGCCCTCTACCAGGCGATGGCGGTGTCCCAGGCGGAGGCCGGGGCGCATATGGTCTCCCCCTCCGGGATGATGGACGGGCAGGTGGCGGCGATTCGCACCGCCCTGGACGCCACCGGGCATGACGACGTCAGCATCCTGGCCTACTCCGCCAAATACGCCTCCGCCTACTTCGGGCCGTTCCGAGAGGCGGTCGGCTCCACCCTCAAGGGTGACCGCCGCACCTACCAGCAGGATCCCGCCAACCGCCGCGAGGGGCTGCGGGAGGTGCTGCTGGATGTGGAACAGGGAGCCGACGTGGTGATGGTGAAGCCGGCCGGCCCCTACCTGGATGTGCTGGCCGACGTGGCCGCGGCCAGTCAGGTGCCGGTGGCCGCCTACCAGGTCAGCGGCGAGTACGCGATGGTGGAGGCGGCGGCCGCCAACGGCTGGATCGATCGCGAGCGCGTAATCATGGAGTCGCTGCTGGGGATCGTGCGGGCCGGCGCGGACTGCGTCCTGACCTATTGGGCCCGGGAAGTCGCCGAGCAACTCGCCACGCCGAGGTGAAAACGTCCATCCGTCGCGGTTTTGATGAGTTGGGCGGCCGACAGCCTCAAGAACAATGAGTTATTTGCCCAGCTCAGTGGGCGTTTGCCCAACAAACCGACGCATGCCGCAGGTTCATGGCCGCTACCGAGGGACACTTTCCTCGACCACACCCGCCACATGAGCACGTAGGCTGTCACCAGAGTGAATCGATAACGTCAGGAGCCAGCATCATGCCCGCGCCCATCACCAACGCCAGCCTGTTCGCCTCCGCCTGTGAATTGTTACCGGGTGGGGTGAACTCCCCGGTGCGCGCCTTCGGTTCGGTGGGCGGCACCCCGGTGTTCATTGAGCGCGCCAACGGCGCGCATTTGGCGGATGCCGAAGGGCGTGATTACGTGGACCTGGTCGGCTCATGGGGTCCGGCACTGCTCGGCCACGCCCACCCGCAGGTGGTCACGGCGGTCCGCTACGGCGCCGCCCGGGGACTGTCCTTCGGCGCCCCCACCATGGCGGAGACCCAACTGGCCAGGGCCATCCGGCGCCGCGTGCCGCCGGCGGAGCGGGTGCGGCTGGTGTCCTCCGGTACCGAGGCGACCATGACGGCGGTGCGGCTGGCGCGCGCGTTCACCGGACGTGACCTGGTGGTGAAGTTCGCCGGCTGCTACCACGGGCACAGTGACGCCCTGTTGTCGGCGGCCGGCTCCGGCGTGGCCACGGGCGGGCTGCCGGGTTCCGCCGGGGTGCCGGCGGCGGTGGCCGCGCAGACGCTGGTCCTGCCGTACAACGACCTGGGCGCACTGGAGGAGTGCTTCGCGGCGCGCGGGGAGGAGATCGCCGCCGTGATCACCGAGCCGGCCCCGGCGAACATGGGGGTGGTCCCGCCCGCACCCGGTTTCAACGCGGCGATCCGCCGGATCACCGCCGCATACGGCGCGCTGATGATCGCCGACGAGGTGCTCACCGGATTCCGTGTGGGACCGGCCGGATTCTGGGGGCTGGAGGCCGTAGACGGCTGGAGGAGCACAGACGTGGAGCCCATCGACTCCGCGCAGCCCAGCACTGACCCGGTGAACCTACGGTCCTGGCCGGGCGGCAAGGACGGACTCGATGAGGGCTGGCGCGAGCGGGCGACCTGGGTGCCGGACCTGTTCACCTTCGGCAAGGTGATCGGCGGGGGCATGCCGCTGGCGGCCGTCGCCGGCCGCGCCGACGTGATGGAGCTGCTGGCGCCGCTCGGCCCCGTCTACCAGGCGGGCACACTGTCAGGGAACCCGGTGGCGACACTCGCCGGCCTGACCACGCTCGCCCTGGCCGATGACGCCGTGTACACGACGATCACCGAGCGGGCCACCCAAATCCTCGCCGTAGTCGCTGCCGCCCTGGACGACGAGGGCGTGCCCTACCGGGTGCAGTCCGCCGGTTCGCTGTTCTCGATCATGCTCGGGCCCGCGGCGGCCGATGAGGGCGTGCGCGACTACGATGCCGCCCGGGCCCAGGATACGTGGCGTTACGGCCCGTTCTTCCATGCCTTCCGCGAAGCCGGGGTGGCCCTGCCGCCGAGCATATTCGAGGCCTGGTTCGTCTCCGCTGCCCACGGCGATGCCGAGCTGAAGCGCATTACGGCGGCCGCACCGGCGGCGGCCCGGGCGGCGGCCGCCGCACGTCCTGAGGAGTAGACGGGTACCTGCGAGGAGGCCGCAAGCATCAACCAGGGATCAACCGGGGTCGTCCCGGATACCGTCACCCGGCAGGAGCGGACACACTGATGCCATGACACAACAGCGTCCCACCAACCCCTACGGCCGCAAACCGCCGTTCTCACGCCGCGTCGAGTCATGGCGCGCGCGGCTGCCGCGGCGCTCCCACCGGCGCCTGCTGGCGGGCGTGTGCGGCGGGTTGGGAGAGTACTGGGGTGTGAGCCCCACACTGGTGCGACTGGCTACGCTCGCCCTGGCACTGCTGCCCGGGCCCATGTGGGTGGTCTACGCCGCGGCCTGGGTACTCATGCCCGGCCCCTACGAGCGCTGAGGCCCGCTCCCACCCCGGTAGGCGAGCGCGGCCTCATAGGCGGCGACGTCGACGTCGGCGAAGGCGCAGATCACGATCCTCAGCTCGGATTCGGGGCGCGCCCGCAGCCACTCCTCAAGGGTGTTCAGCACGAGCGGTGCGGCTTCGTCCTTGGGGTAGCCGAAGACGCCGGTGGATACCGAACACAGACCCACCGAGCCCAGGTCGGCGTCAGCGGCGACGTCCAGGACGCTGCGGTAGCTGGAGGCCAGCAGGGCGCGATCGGCGTCGGTGGGGCGGCCGCCTTCGACGATCGGGCCGACCGTGTGAATCACGTGCGTGGCGGGCAAATGGTAGCCGCCGGTGAGCAGGGCGCGGCCGGTCTCCTCGGGGCGGCCGTCGCGGGCGTTAATGTAGGCGGCGCATTCGGCGCGCAGACCGGGGCCGGCGACGGCGTGGATGACGTTGTCGATGCAGGTGTGCCCGGGCACGAAACAGCCCAGCATCTGCGCGTTGGCGGCATTGACGATGGCGTCGGCGCGCAGGGTGGTCAGGTCGCCGCGCCACAGGGCTACGCGCTCACCGAGCCTGCCGGACACCCCGTGGGTGACCTCCAGGGTGGGCAGTGTCAGGGCGTCGGGGGCACCGGCGTCGTGCACACGCTGGGCGGCCTCGGCGGCAAGCATCTCATCCAGGTCCTTGCGGACGTCGTCGTCGGGGATCTCGCGGGGCGGGCGGATGGTGAGCAGCCCGTCCAGCAGCCGTCGCAGCTCCACGGGCGGGAGTTCGGCGAGGGCGGCGGGCGGCGGGAATGCGGCGACTTCGCCGACCTGGACGGCCTCGGTGGCGAAGTGCCGGGTGAGGCGTTGCAGGCGGGCGACGTCGGCGGTGGGCGCATGCGGCATGCACCCAGACTAGGCGCGACCGCACGCGGGCAGCAGCAGGTGCTGCCGTCCGGTTCAGTTGACGGAGTAGTTCTGCGCGGACAGGAACCAGCTCTGCTGCTCCAGGCGCTGGGTGTAGTCCTCCAGGATGCCGGAGGAGGAGGGGTCGGCCTCGTCAACGGCGTCGTGGATGTCACGCAGGGTGGTGACGACGGCGTTGATGGCGGAGACGATGTAGTCGACCGCGTCGGCGGTGATGACGGCGGCCTCGGGCGCCTCGGGGACGGTGGTCTGGGAGGCGATGGTGCCGGGGCGGCCATCGGGGAAGACATTGATGGCGCGCATGCGCTCGGCGAGCTCGTCCGAGCCCTCGCGGGCGATGTCGACGACCTCGTCGAGGTTCAGGTGGAGGTCGCGGAAGTTCGGGCCGACCAGGTTCCAGTGAACCTGCTTGCCGACGAGGCTGAGGGCGGTCATGTCCACCAGGGCGCGCTGCAGGTCGGCTGCCAGGGCCTCGGAGGCGGTGAAGGTGGGGATGACGGCAGGGTTCTTGACTTGGTGCTTGCTCATGGCATCAACTTTACAATCTGCGGGATGATGACGGGTAGTGCTTATCGCTCATGAGGAAATCTCGGGCGCGTCAGCCCTCGGCCGGCGTAGCAGCCTCCTCGGCGATCTTGCGCTTGATCTCATCCATGTCGAGCTCACGCACCTGGTTGATCAGGGAGTCCAGGGCGGGGGCGGGCAGGGCACCGGCCTCGCGGTAGACGAGCACGTCGTCGCGGAAGACCATCAGCGTGGGGATCGAGGAGATGCCCAGCGCCCCGGCGAGTTCCTGCTCCGCTTCGGTGTCCACCTTGGCGAAGGTGATGTCCGGGTTGTTCTCGGCGGCCTTCTCGAAGATCGGCGCGAAGCGGCGGCACGGGCCGCACCAGGAGGCCCAGAAGTCGACGAGGGTGATGCCGTCGCCACGGACGGTCTGGTTGAACTCTGCGCCGGTGATGTCTTTGGGGGCCATTTGGCTTCCTTCCCTTTCGGATGGTTGGCGGTGTCGCCCGCCGGCGCCTGGGACAACCGTCCTAGGCGCCGGGCTATTCCACCCGCCCCCCGCCGAGGTCGGTAGATCTTACGTGCCGAGGTCGGTAGATGTGGCGACCATGGCGGTGTTAGTCGTCGAACAGCACCGCCCCCCGGGACGCGGGTCTACCGCGACCAAGCGCACCCACCGCCCGGTCGCGTCCGCCGCCCGAGCGGGAGGATTTCAGACTCTTCCGGTCGGGGGTGTGGTGGCTGGGCTGAGGCGTCTGGTGCGTCGGTTGGACGTTAACAACGCTACTTAACCTTCTGCTGTACACCTAAGAACCCTTCAGCAGACCGTCAACAGGCGTTGTTAACCCCGAAGTGGCGTAGCAGACGGGGATGTGGCGCAGCAGATGGCCCCACTTCCAGATGCCGGGGATGGTGGCAGCCAAGTCCGTCGGCCAAGTCCGGCACGGTGAACCGGCGAGATTCACCCCCGCAACACACCAGCCGCCGTCGACGACCGCCCTGCCGGCGGGGAGAGCGTCCCCGCCCGTCCGACGACGTCCTCGGCGCCCCAACCACGATCCCCACGCCGCAGCCCCGGCCAAACCCTCCAGGCCTGAACCACCACACTACAAACCGGAAACACCGGATTTCAGTCGAGATCCATCCCGTTGCTCTCAATCACCCGCCGGTACCACGCGTAGGAGTCCTTGGGGACGCGTCGCCCGGATCCGCGCCCGTGGTCATCAATGTCCACATAGATGAACCCGTATCGCTTCGACATCTCTGAGGACGAGCAGGAGACGATGTCGATCGGACCCCAGGCGAAGTAGCCGCGCAGATACACCCCGTCCGCGATCGCCTCCCGCATGGCCTCCAGGTGACGGCGCAGGTAGTCGATGCGGTAGCGATCGTGCACAGTGCCATCGGCCTCCAGCACGTCCCTGGCGCCGAGCCCGTTCTCGGTGATCATGATCGGTTTCTGGTAGCGGTCCCAATAGTGATTCAGCGCCACCCGGAGCCCGGTCGGGTTGATCGCCCAACCCCATTCAGAGGCCTGCAGATGCGGGTTGGCAAAGCCGTCCGTGTCCCCACCCGCCCAGGCCTCGGCGTCAATGATCCGGGTGTAGTAGTAGGAGAAGCTCATGAAGTCCGCTACGCCGTCGCGCAGGGCCTGGGCGTCCCCCGGGCCGAACTCGACGCAGATGCCCAGATCGCGCAACCGCCGCTTGGCATAGCCGGGGTACTCGCCGCGCAGGGCCACGTCGGAGAAGAAGTACTCCATCTGGTTCTGCTGCAGCGCGGCCAGCACGTCCTCGGGCTTACAGGTCGACGGGTCGGCGTTGCCGTGGCACAGCATGACACCGAACTCGAAGTCCGGGTCGATTGCATGCCCGAGCGAGGTGACCTTGGCGGCCGCCACCATCTCATTGTGGACGGCCTGGTACTTGGCCTGCTCCAGGTTGTCCACCTGGTCCGCGGCAACGCCCAGGTGGTTGAATGACTCATGGGTGATCAGGTTGATCTGGTTGACGACGATCCAATAGCGCACCTTCCCGGCCAGACGCCGCATCACCGCCTCGCAGTAGCGCACGAAGAAGTCGATGGTCTCCCGGCTGTACCAGCCGGTATAGGACAGGGTCAGGTTCACCGGCATCTCGTAGTGCGACAGGGTGATTACCGGTTCCATACCCTGGGCGCGGATCTCGTCGATGAGTCGCTCGTAGAAGGCCAGCCCCTCCTCGTTGGGTTCGACGTCGTCCCCGTTGGGGAAGATTCGGGCCCAGTTGATTGAGGTGCGGAAGGCGTTCATGCCCGTGCCCGCCAGCAGACGCAGGTCGTCGACGTAGGTGTGGTAGAAGTCGATGCCGTCGCGCTTGGGGTAGCGGCCCGCGGTATCGCGCATGTGGAAGCGCACCTGGTCGGTGGTCATCTCTCTGTTGGAGCGCCTCTCGGGCGGCAGGTCACCCCGGTAGAGGTTGATGTCGGCCAGGCACCAGCCCTTGCCGTCCTCCTGCCAGGCGCCCTCCGCCTGGTTCGCGGCAATAGCGCCGCCCCAGAGGAAATCCTTGGGGAAGCCGGTGGGCACATCGAGCGCATCGGGATTGCTGCCAGTCATTTCATTCGCTCCTTGTCTGCGGCACAGTCTCCAGCGCAGTCTTCAATGCAGTCTCCAGCGCGCGTATACGTTCATCCTGTGAGCGGAATATCGGAGCGAGCCGGCGCACCAGGCGCAGCTCACTGTAGCTGGTCATGAGGGTGTCTTGCGCATGCGAGAACAGCGCAGCATAGGCGAGTTGTTCACCGTTGGCCTCCTGTTGAATAAGCGTGGTGTGTACCTGATGCGCCTCGCGGATATGTTGATCCGCCGCGTCCAGAAGCGCGGTGGACTCGATGAAGTCCGAGCGTTCCATGGCCTCCACGGCCCGGTAGGTCTCACGGCGCGCATCGCCGGAGTGGATGAGTATCTGCATGGAGGCGTCAATGATGCTCTGATCCATGGCTCAGTCTCCTTCGGGCCGGGGCTTGCTGCTCGTAACGGTCAGTCTCCTGGTACCCCGCCGCACGCCGGACCGCGCCGCTTCCGCGGCGGTGGCAGGTAAAGGTTCCTCGGCCTTGGTGGCGCGGGCCGCCTGCGGCTTAGGGGCCGGCCGGGATACGCGTGACGACGACGGCGTGGGCGCCCCGTCTCTCCTGGTGCCGGCCTGCGCCGCGCCGACCTCCTTCAACAGGGACTGGTGCTCGTATGCCTTGAAGAACGGGTACCAGATGACCGCGGAGACGGCGAAGACGGCGAGCATGAGAAGCATAGCGGTCAGGGACCGAGTCGTGATCCAAGTCGCCAACGGGTAGGGGGTGTACCAGAGTTCATACTGGTTCATCGGGATCGGTGCGAACTCGACCGTCTTGGTGAATACCCAGACGATGATCGGCGGGATCACGCCTTGCAGCCACATGGGGATCATGAGCACCGGGTTCCAGGCGATCGCCCCGAATACCACCGGCTCATTGATATTGGCAATCATCGGCGGAATGCAGGCCCTTCCCAGGGCCTTCAAACGGGTCGAGTCAGAACGGGCCATCATGATCACCAACGCCATTGTGTTGCCGATTCCGCCGAACCAGAGGTAGGTGGAGAAAAGCATCGTGGAGGTGACCAGATTCTGCGCGGCGCCGGTCATATTGGCTTCAATGGCGGCCAGCAGCACCGGGGTGGTGACGGGGGTGAGCACCCATGTGGAAATGCCCATGGAGTACAGGAAGCAGTAGATGAAGCACATCAGCGGGAATCCCCACGGCGACTCGATCACCCCGGCGAGCGGCCGGAACACCGCCAGCACCGTGTTGTAGACGTCCAGCCCCAGCAGGTCCACGCACACCCATCCGAGCGTTACCACCAGCGCCACCGGGATCATCGCATCGAACCAGGCCCGCACGAACTCGGGGATGACGGAGTCGTCCTTGAACAGGCTGAACCGGCCGAACAGGGACATGATGGCGCCGGTGACCACGCCCGACAGAATGGCGATGAACATGCCGCCCGCCCCCAGAGCCGAGTGGCCGAATCCCGGCTCTCCGTCCTGCACCACCTGCGGGGTGATGATGATGAAGAACAGGATGGTGCCACAGCCCCCGGCAATGAGCCGCTGCTTGCGGAAGTTGCGCTTCTCCATCAGGTTGAAGGGGATTAGGAAGCTCACCAGGAGGGACAACATGCCCATGGTCCACCCGTACGGCGTCCAGAAGCTGGGCAGTGATGGGACGTAGTCGTTGAGGATCGCGAGCATGGCGAACACGGAGCCGACGAGGATGAACGGCAGCACCTGCATAATCGCGTCCTTGATGGACACGATCCAGACGTTGTTATTAACCTTGGCCATGCGCGGGGAGAAGCCGGTCTCCAGCCAGTGAATGAGGGCGTCCATCAGGCGTCCTCGTTGAGCACGTCGACCAGGTGCTGAATCGCGGCCTCGCCGTCGAGGGAGGAGTAGTACTCCGGATGCATGAGGATCGCCGTGACGTCGGCGTCCCCGACGAATGAGTCGATGTCGTCGAACACGTAGGACAGGTGGGGGCCGATCATGACGACGTCGGTTTCGTTGATGAAGTTCTCGATTTCGCTCTCGGAGCGGGCGGTCACCTTGATGTTGTAGCCGTGTGCGGCGACCGCCTTGCGCATATTCGCCGCCATGAATCCGCTGCTGGCGCCGGTGCCGCAAACGAGGAGAACACGGATGTCGTCTGCCATTGTTCCTCCATTGGACCTAGAAGCATGACGTGATCAAGTCTGCACAGGGCACAGGCATCGTGCCACCAGTAGATCTTCCGGGGGCCGGAAAACCGCTGCAGCCGCCTCCGCACGCGTCACCGCCAGTGCCGATCGGGCCTGACCACGGCCGTCAGCCGATCACCAGTTCCCGTAAGGCCTCCATGAGGCGGCTGTAGCTTGTTCCCGCGCCGATGAGTGCGTCGACTCCCGCCGTGTCGGACAGGATACGCACCAGCTCATCGAGCACATCCCGGAAGAGGGCGCGATCCCGAGGGCTGACGGCCATCATGATCACGAGGTTGACCTCATGGGAGCCCCACGGGATCGGCCGGGTACACGTCAGCACGGCCAAGGCGGTGCGGGCGGCATCCATGTACAACGAGTGCGGCATGGCGAACCGCCCTCCGAACGCCGTCGAGGCACGCCGCTCACGGTCGAGCACATCCGCAAGGTACTGCTCGTCGACGGCGGCCTGGTGAACCAGTAGCGAGTGACAGGTACGCAGGGCCTCGTCACGGTTGAGCCGGGCCTCGGTGTGCGCGAACAGGCGCTCGTCGGTGAAGGCGACCAGCGCAGACCAGACCTGGTGCCGCTGGGCCCGCTGCCGCTCCTCCAGGACCGCCTGCCGTACGGCGTCGACCTCACTCCGGGTGCACAGCGGGCTGATACGGACCACCGGCACGGAGGGGTCGACGTCGAGGTCGAGCGCGGTGACGACGACGTCGCTGGGCCTGCGAGAGACCTCCGGGTCTATCTCGGTGACGAGACGCTCGACGACGGCCAAGCCGTGCAGTCCTTCATTCAGCCTGCGCACCGCGTCGTCGGCCACGGACCCGAATCGGGGCACCACCAGCGTGATCGTCACCTGCTGCTCGGCGTCCATGAGCTGCTGGAGGCGGGAGCCGAGGTGCAGGGCAAGAAAGTCCGTCTCGGCGCAGGGAATCTCGACGTCGAGCGCGGTTTCCACGGAGTGAGAGAAGTAGACGGACAGTTCATGCACCAGCGGGTGCCCCAGTTGGAAGTCGGCGCCGAGCGGGCGGTCGATGCGCTGGCCGGCGCGCAATCGCGCCAGCATGTCCTGCACGTGAATGGCCAACCCGACCAGTGATTCGTCGCCGTCGTACAGCCGCAGCAGGAAGTGGTCGTCGAGCCGCAGCACGCAGTCGCGGACCACGTCGAGGACCGCCGGATCCAGACCCTCGCCATCGGCATCTCGGTGGGTGGAGACCGCGAGGAAGGAGGCTACGAAGTCGGTCTCCGAATCCGGCAGCGGACGCGCGGCCCACCGGCCCACCCAGTCGGTGACCGCACGTGCGGCGGCCAAGACACCGGCGTCGCGCGCGGCGCACCCGACATAGCCGACGGGGTACCCCTCAAGCGCCACGTACAAATGCGTGCACAGGTTGAGCAGGACGTACTCGTTCAAGACGACGCCGTTGTCTGCGAGCACTGCACGAACACCGCGGGTGAGTTCACGCCTCCGCGCCAGGTGCGTGCGGTGCCGGTCCGATTCCGACCCATCATTGACCGGCGTGAGCAGTATTTGCCGGATGAGCCGTCGACGCCGCGGTTCCGGGCCATCTATGCGCACATATGAGCCATGCCGCGTCAAAGTCAGTTCGTGGTCGCGCAACAGTAGACGGACGCGGCCGAGGTCGGCTTCCAGCGTCGACGGACTCACGCAGAGCCGATCGGCCAGTTCAAACACCTCGCGCTCCTGGGACGCGGTGAGGAGAATGCGGGCCAGCTCGTTCAGGCGGCCACGCTGGTCAAGACCCTGGTGTGCGGTTCGGTCGGCGACATGCTCACGCCTGCTCCGGTACACGCGGCGATCCAGCTGGTATCCGGCGGGTGTGGACCGGATGAGCGCATCGTCCTGACCCTCGTTCAACTCCTTGACGTAGGAGCGGATCGAGCGGTCGGTCACTTGCAGCATGGCCGCCAATGCCCGGGCCGGCACCGGACGGCTGGCGGCATGGAGTTCACGCAGAAGTCGTTCGAGCCTGTCCGCCTTGGCGACCACGTCCACATCATCCTCTCGCAACGGTGCGGCAGCGCAGGTGAGCCCTGTGACGGCGCGCCGCGCGGGCACCCGTGGCGCGCCCGCCTGCGCGTGGTGCTCCTGGTCGTATGCCCCAGTATCTGCCCGGCAGGCGAATCGGTGCCGCAGCCGACGGCGAACCGCAGGCGCATCGTCCTCGCCCCGCCCCTACCCCGCCTCTTCTCGCCGACGCCGGAAACGCGAAGGCGCCTCCCCGGCCCCGCCCAGGCCGGCTACCTAGCGTCGCATCTACGGAGGCTAATTCCTACGACGCCAGGAGGCACGATGTCCACGATCACATACCGCCCCTATGAGCCCCGGGACGCCGAGGGCGTGCTGGCGATCATTAACGACGCCTTCCACATCCACCGGTACGCGCCGCGCCCCTACCTGGAGCGCTCGGCCGCCGACGTCTTCCTGGCCGACTGCCTGCTGTCCTCCAGCTACGCGCAGGTGGCAGTCGCAAACGATGACTCCGCCTCTGACGACGCCGGCAAGATCATGGGCGTGCTCATGGGACGGGTCGAAGGGGAGTCGAAGCTCCCGGGACAGCCGGCCGCTTACACCAAGAAGGCGGCGAGCCTGGCCTGGCTGGCGACGGCGGGAATACCGCAGTGGAACACGCTGAGGCAGGCCCTGGACCTGAAGCATCGCTACCCCGAGTTGCGCCAGGATGTGCTGGGTACCGGAGCCGCCGCCCTGACCGACGAGGTCACGGTGTTCGCCGTCCACGCGGCCTGCCGGGGCCACGGGGTCGGCTCCCGCCTGTACGACGACTTCATGGAGCATTTGCGCGACCACGGCCGCACGGACTTCTTCCTGTACACCGACTCACTGTGCAACTACGAGTTCTACGAGGACCGCGGCATGGTGCGCGCCGCCGCACGGGAGCAACGGCTCGAAGTACCCGGACTGCCGGAGCGGGTCGGCGTGTACCTGTACGCCGGCCAGGTTCCCGCCGACGCCGCCGCTTCAACCGACTTCAGCGCGTAACTTCGGCCAACCCAGGCGGAGATCAGCAGGGCTCCACCACCTGCTCCCGGCCGTATGGGGGTGCCGTATGGGGGTGCACCGTGGTTCAGGAGATCCGCCAACCCCGACGCACTAAC
>NZ_JAUMUL010000015.1:0-18209 GCF_030530635.1 Actinomyces sp. | reverse complement strand
GTTGCTGCGGCGCTCAGCTGCACCGTCGTATGAAACGTCGTCGGCGCCGTCTCCCCCGCCGTCGACGGCGGATGCAACCCAGGCCATGGCCAGCACGGCCTGGTACAGGGTGTCGGCGTCGACCTCGGCGCGGGCCACACCAGCGCGCTGCGCGGGATGCAGGAAGCCTCGCGTCATCTCAATGACCTCCTCACAGGTTGGAGCCAGCGGCGAGGAGGAGCTGGTGTAGGCCTCCCGCAACGGCCCGGGGAGCCCGTCATAGGACCGCATCCACTCCCCGAGCGCGTCCAGCCACCGCTCGAGCGCCTCACCGGGTTCCAGGGCAGCTCCCTCGATCTCCCGGCGCCTGCGCGTCAGATCGGTGGTGCGCTGCGCCAACACCTGGCCAAGTAGGTCCTGCCTGGTGGGAAAGTGACGGTAGAGGGTCCCCGCCCCCACTCCGGCACGCCTGGCTATGGCGTCCATAGGGACGTCCAGCCCCTCCCGGGCGAAGATCTGCGCGGCTATCTCAACGATCTTGTCGCGGTTGCGCCGCGCGTCGGCGCGCACCACTCGGCGCCTGTTCCTTGCCCGAGGCGCGTCGTCCCGGACCGCCGGGTCAGACATGGATAACACTCCTGCGCCATTGATAAGCGGAGAGTCTCTCCGTATCGTTCGGATTAGCTACTTTGAGCGATCCTAGGCGAACGGAAATGCGTGTTGCCACCACAGCCAACCAGCCCCGTCGGCCCCGAGGCCCTGCGGCGGACCCTGGCCAGCTTCCCCACCGGCATCGTGCTGGTGACCGGCCAGGACTACAACAGCACCCCTGTAGGAATGCTGGCCAACTCCTTCACCTCCGTGTCACTGGACCCGCCGCTGGTTTCGCTGGCCTTCGCCCGCAGCTCCTCAACCTGGCCGCTGCTGCGCTACGCATCGCTCTTGCGGATCAGCGTCCTGGGCACCCAGCTCGCCGGCCCCACCGCCCAGCGCTTCGTCGGCCTGGAGTGCGCCCTGCGCGGCGAAGACGCTGCCCTCCTGGGATCCCCCGCCACCCTGAGCGCGGTACCCGAGAGGATCATTGAGGCGGGCGACCACGATCTGGCACTCCTTCGGGTACTCGAAGTCGAGCAGGACGGGGAGATCGGCCCCCTGGTCTTGTACGCGCGTCGGCTGCATCGCCTCGCCATCTGACCCCGCCTCCGGCGCCGGAGATAGATATGCGCCGCCCAACACCGCCCTACGGACCCGCAGTTATGGACAGTGCGCCTAGTGCGCAAGACGCGCTGCCCGCTACGAATTTCAGAGGAGCACCATGAACACCACTCCCGCCAAACGACAGATGATCCTGGGCATGCACCTGGGAACCGGATACGGCTCGCAGGCCAACGCCTGGCGCGCCCCCGGCGTGAACCCGGCCGCCTATGCCGACATCGAGGCCCAGGTCCGCTACGCCCGCGCCGCGGAGCGCGGCACCTTCGACTTCCTCTTCCTGCCCGACAACCTCGCGATCACTCCCTCCATGGGGGGGGAGGTATCCCCCAGGCCACCATGGATCCGGTGGTTACCATCGCCGCCCTGGCCCGCGAGACCTCCCGGATCGGCTTCGTGGCCACCGGCACCACCACCTTCAACGAGCCCTACAACATCGCCCGCCAGTACAAGGCCCTCGATGTGATCACTCACGGCCGCTTCGGCTGGAACGCGGTGACTACTGCGGATCCGGCCGCCGCCGCGAACTTCGGCCAGACCATCGCGGAGCGCCCGGTCCGCTATGGCCGCGCGCACGAGGTGATCCAGACCGTCCAGGCCCTGTGGGGCAGCTGGGGCGAGGACGCCTGGACCCGGGACAAGGCCACCGGCCGTTTCGTCGACATGGACCGGGTGCGCCCGGTGAACCTGCGCGGGGAGCACGTCGCTTCCCAAGGGCCCCTGCCGATCCCGCCGTCCGAGCAGGGGCAGCCGGTCATCTTCTCCGCCGGGGGCGGGGAGTACGGCCTGACCATTGCCGGACGCTACGCCAGCGGCGTCATCGGTGCGGCCTTCACCATTGAGGATGCCCGCGCCCAGCGCGACGCCGTACGCCGGGCCGCCCGCCAGTACGGCCGCAACCCGGAGGAGGTCAAGTTCTTCGCCGGGCTCATGCCCCTCATTGGCGCCACGGTAGAGGATGCTCTGGCCCGCAGACGCCAGTTGGATGAGGTCAGTGCCCCGCAGCGGGTCCCCTACCTGGGCGCCATGCTGGGACTGGACTTGGAGCCGGAGCAGATCGACCGGCCATTGACGGCCGGAGAGCTGACCGACGCCCGACCCAGCAGTTTCGATCCCCGCTCCCGCCATGCCCTGAGCATCGCCCGGGAGGGGTGGACGATTCGCGACATCCTGGCCCACGGCGTCATTGACTACCACCCCACCCCGGTGGGCCCGCCCTCCGTCGTGGCCGATCACATGCAACAGTGGTTCGAAGCCGGCGCATGCGACGGCTTCTGGATCTCTCCCGACGTCAACCAGGACGGGATCGACACCTTTGTGGACGAGGTGGTCCCGATCCTGCGCGAACGCGGGCTGTTCCATCACGACTACCGGGGTACCACTCTGCGCGAGCACCTGGAAGTGCCGCCGCAGTACGGTCTGGACCCGCGGGTCATGCGGGACGCGCAGTAGCACGTCCGTAGCCGGTTGGCGGGCGCCCGACGACGCCGCTTCGACCGATCTCGGCGGTTATATCTACCGATCTCGGTACGTAACTTCTACCGACCTCGGTACGTAACTTCTACCGATCTCGGCGCAGGTTGGCGGCGACCAGTTCGGCGAGCTGGACGGCGTTCAGGGCGGCGCCCTTGCGCAGGTTGTCGCCGACCGCGAATAGCGCGATGCCGTGCCCCTCATCCCAGGCCTGGTCGGCGCGCACCCGACCCACGAAGGTGCCGTCGCGGCCGGCGGACTTCAGCGGGCTGGGTACTTCCTCGTAGGTGACGCCGGGGGCGGCGCGCAGCAACTCGATCGCCCGTTCCGGGCTGAGAGCGCGCTCGAACTCGGCGCTCACACTCACGCCGTGCCCGGAGAACACCGGGATGCGCACGCAGGTGCCGGATACGCGCAGCTCCGGGATCCCCAGGATCTTGCGGGACTCGTAGCGCAGCTTCTGCTCCTCATCGGTCTCCCCGGTCCCGTCACCGGCGTCGTTCCCGGCCCAGGCGACGGCGTTGAAGGCGATGGTGTCCACGTACACGCCCGGCTCGGGAAAGCTGACGGCCCGGCCGTCCAGGGCGAGGCCCTCGATCTCCTGCCCCTGCTCGACGACGCCGCGCACCTGCCCGGCCAGCTCGGCGACCCCGGCGCGCCCGGAGCCGGACACGGCCTGGTAGGTGGAGGCGACCAGGCGCCGGAGCCCGGCCTCATCGTGCAGCACCTTCAGGGCCGGCATGATCGCCATGGTGGTGCAGTTGGGGTTGGCGATGATGCCCTTGGGGCGGTCGGCCAGCGCCTCGGGGTTGACCTCGGCGACCACCAGCGGCACCTGCGGGTCGCGGCGCCAGGCGGAGGAGTTGTCCACCACGACGGCGCCGGCGGCGGCGAAGCGGGGCGCGTACTCGCGGGAAGCGGCCCCGCCGGCGGAGAAGATGGCCACATCGATGCCGGTCAAGTCGGCGGTGGCCACATCCTCCACCTCGATGCGGGCACCGCGGAACTCCACCATGGTCCCGGCGGAACGGGCGGAGGAGAACAGGCGCAGGCTACGGGCGGGGAAGTCGCGCTGCGCGAGCATGGCGAGCATGACCCGTCCGACCTGCCCGGTGGCGCCGACGACGGCGACGGCGATGCCGTCCTCGGAACCGACGTATCCGCGCGCACCCCCGGGGGCCGCGGCCGTCCGGGAAGCATCTGCATATTGATCGTTCTGATTGCTCATCGTCCGGTACCTCCATACACGACCGCCTCGGCGGCCTCGGCGTCGAGGCCGAAGGCGGAGTGGACGGCGCGTACGGCCTCGTCGAGTACGGCGTCGTCCACCACCACCGAGATGCGGATCTCGGAGGTGGAAATCATGTCGATGTTGATCCCGGCCTCGCTCAGGGCGCCGAAGAGCTTGGCGGACACGCCCGGGTGGGAGCGCATACCGGCGCCGACCAGGGAGAGCTTGCCGATGTTGGGATTGAAGTGCAGCGTCTTGAAGCCGAGTTCGTCGCGGGCGGCCTCCAGGGCGGCGCGGGACTTGGCCGAATCGCCGTCGGGGCAGGTGAAGGAGATGTTGGTCAGGCCGGTACCCTCGGCGGAGATGTCCTGCACGATCATGTCGATGTTGGCGTCGGTGCGCGCGACGATCTCGAAGATGCGGGCGGCGGCGCCAGGGATGTCGGGCACGCCGACCAGGGTGATCTTGTCCTGGCTGCGGTCGTGGGCGATGCCGGAAATGACGGGGGCTTCCACGTGATCCTCCTGTGCGGACGGGTGCGGGCGGGCCTGGGCGCGAGCGTTGACGGCGCGGGTGTGGGCGGCGCCGACGGAGGCTCCGTCTGGCGGTTGGGAGCCGGTGGGGGCGACGACGCGGCCGGTGATGGCGTCCATGGCCGGGGCGGGGGCGGTGCTGGGCGCCGGTGCGGGCGTGGGGGCGGAGGGGGCGTCGTCGACCCCGGGCAGTACGGGCGGGATGAAGGCGCCCTCACGGCGGCCGTCATAGATCCAGGTGCCGGTCTTGTCGGAGAAGGAGGAGCGCACGTGCAGGGGCACGCCGAAGCGGCGGGCGTACTCCACCGCACGCAGGTGCAGGATCTTGGCGCCGTTGGCGGCCATCTCCAGGGTTTCCTCGCTGGAGATGGCCTCGACGCGGCGGGCGGTGGGGACGATGCGTGGGTCGGCGGTGAACAGGCCGTCGACGTCGGTGTAGATCTCGCAGACGTCGGCGTTCAGGGCGGCGGCCAGGGCGACCGCGGTAGTGTCGGAGCCGCCGCGGCCCAGGGTGGTGACGTCCTCCACCTCGTTGATGCCCTGGAAGCCGGCGACGACGGCGACCGCCCCCATCTGAACGGCGCGGGCGACGCGCTCGGGGATCACGCCGACGATGCTGGCGCGCCCGTACTTGGAGTCGGTGAGCACGCCCGCCTGGGCGCCGGTGTAGGCGCGCGCGGGCACGCCCAGCTCGCCGATGGCCATGGCCAGCAGCGCCATGGAGATGCGCTCACCGGCGGACAGGAGGATGTCCATCTCGCGGGCGGGCGGCTTGGCGGAGACGGCGCCGGCCATGTCCAGCAGGTCGTCGGTGGTGTCACCCATGGCGGAGACGACCACCACCACAGTGTTGCCCGCCTTACGGGTGGCGACGACGCGCCTGGCGACGCGGCGGATCGCCTCAACGTCGCTGACGGATGAGCCTCCGTATTTCTGCACGACCAGTGCCATGTGGGGGTTCCTGCCGTTGTGCTGCCGGTACGGTCTGCGCCGACGCCGACTCGGCGGGCGCCCGCGCGGGGCGTCCCGGCGTCCTCGGCGTGGCGTCGGGGCTAAGCATACGGCCCGCGTTGACGCTCCGCCGCGTCCCACGACCCCTGGCGCCGTTCCACGACCTTGGTACATGTTTCACGACCCCGGGGTGGTCGTGGAACGTACACCAAGGTCGTGCAACGCCCGACCGGCTCCCGACTCAGCCCTCCTCGTCGATCCGGCGGCGTCCCTCGAAGACACACCTACTGCCGGTGAACCCGACGTCCCTCCTCGCTCCATCGCACGGTCCACGCGACAGTCGACGGGTTCTCCCGGCCTGTGACGACATGAACCTTGCCGTTGACTACGCGGCGGAGCGACTTGCGGAGGGCCTGCTGGTAGTCCGCCATCGTTCGCTGTGCGGCGGCTTGCCGACCTCGCCTCGCGTGCGGCTGCGCGCCGGGCAGGTCGATGCGCAGCGCTACCGAAAGCCACTGCGTCTTCACCGCCTTACGGCATATCTCCCGCTCGGCATGTTCAGCGCGAGTCCCGGCGTGCAGGCCCGCGAGCGTATCCACGACCTTCTCGGCCACGACGGCGACCAGGTCCTTGGGCTCTCTCGCCTCCGGGTAGGCGTAGTCCTTCGCCTCAATGAGCCACAGGTGGTCACCGGTGGAGGTAGCGGGTGGACTGCTCGAGCTCGGCGTCGAGGGCAGTGATGACGGGCAGATCGTCAAGGTCATCGGCCTGCGTCACGGTCACCGGATCGTCGTTGGCACGGTCGAGCCCGAAGTAGCGGATGTCCGCGGCCTCATCCTCATCGAGCATCTGGAGCTCGCGCAGGAGGAAGAGGCTGTGGGTGGCGAGGAAGACCTGGACACCGCGGCGGGCGAGCCCGGCGATGAGCGGGGCGAGAAGCCGGATGGAAGCGGGGTTGAGGTTGGCCTCCGGCTCGTCCCAGAACAGGTAACCCTGGTCCTTGAGGACTCCGTTGGCGAGGAGCACCTGGATCATGCCGAGCTTGCGGTGCCCCTCGGAGACCAGCGGCGCCTCAAACTGAACACCTGAATCACCCTCTGTGTCGCGGCGCAGAGCGAAGCGCTCATCCCTCACCTCGAAGCGCCCGCCGACGATGTCGCCGATGAAGTCCTCAATCTCCGTGTCGGAGCGGTCCTTGAGTCGGGGGCGGTAAAGGAGCGTCGCCAGGTCGTTCCAGGTCTCATCGAAGGGGACCTCGTAGGTGGCGAAGAGCGAGCGCAGACCGCGGGCGACCGATAGGATCTCGTGTGCGGGAATGAATACGGGAAAGCCACGGGGGCGGCGGAAGCCGACGTCGAGGAAGACATTGCGATCACCGGGCATCTCGTCGTCCGAGAACTCGTAGGCGAGATCACTTCCGTCGCCCAGCGTTAGGTTAAGACGTGTCGGACGTTTCCCGTGCGTGGTGAGCGAACTGATCGAGCCCGAGTTGAAGACGCCGCGCAGCTTGCCGGGAAGGTCCCCCGGCCAGCTGTCGGCGCCCGAACCGCGCCCCGCCGGGTTCGACTTCTCCGAGGCCACCGCCGTCATGGCGTACAGCAGCTTGAGGAGCATGGACTTGCCGGTGTTGTTCGTGCCGACAAAGACGTTGATCTGAGGCGAGAAGGTCAGGTCAGCCGACGCAAAGGGCCCGAAGTCGGTCACGTCGAGGCGTGTGATCGGCTGGTCAACCATGGATCTATCCTATGGCACTCCGACTCGTCGGGTAGGTGTCAGCGGCCAAGGGCCGTCTGCAACAGTCACGACCACCGGACGCACACCTTCAACCTCGCGACCTATGCCCTCGCCCTCTGCCGGCGAGACACCTAGCGCCTGCGCGCCGTCATCCGGCCTCGGCGCCGGCAACCGGCGGCTCACTCCGAAGTGTCGTCTTGGCGCACCTCTCGCTCAGCGAGGTCCTCGGCGAGCGTGACTCGCACCGCCGACAGCACCGCGATCGCCGGGCAATTGGCGTCTGCCATCTCAGGCAGCACCCCATCGCTGAGATTAATGGTGACGTCTTGCGGGGTCTCCCGCAGCTCCACGGATACGCCGATGCATGTGGGCGAGCCGCCGACAAAGCTCACCTCCACCGTTGTCGGGTCGATCAGCCTCCACGAGTCCCACTGGATACGCGACGGCGAAACCAGATCATCGCGGGGTGTGAGCAACTCCCCCTCAGCGCTCGCATCGCTGGAGGGTGCCGGCGTCGCTACGGAGCCCCCGGGAGCGGCGCCTCCGGAGCCCTGCGGGCCCGCTGAGGGGGTCCCCGAGTCACCGGGCGACGTCGAAGTCGAGCACCCCATCAGAACCGGGATCCCAGTGGCGGCAGCACCGGTAATCAGTACCGCTCTGAGGGCGTGACGTCGTCCGATGGTAGGCATAACCCTCCCCTCCCGCACCCAGGGCCCTTCGACCTTGAGCCGACAATGGTTAATCCAGGGTACCCGGCTTTTCGCGATTGCGGGTGGGGTGTGCACGGAAGGTGCGGCCGAATCCTCGGCTCAGGCCTACCGTCATTCAGCTGTCCTCGTCCACCTCGCCGGTCCCCGCCCGGGCGGACAACTCGCGGATGCGCAGCTCGTCCGGGCCGACTACCACGCGCTGGTCCGGGCGGTAGGCTCACCACCCCATGACTTAACCGTTACATTGACCCCATGAGCATTGAGGCGAACCAGGTCACACGCTTCTTCGGGTCGGCGCCGGCCGTGCAGCGGCTGAGCCTGTCCGCACCCTCCGGTGCCATCACCGGCCTGGTTGGCCCCAACGGGGCGGGCAAAACCACCCTGCTGCTCATGCTGGCGGCCCTACTACGCCCGGACACGGGCACAATCAAGGTGGCGGGCCTCGACCCGGTCACCCAGCCGCGCCAGGTGCACCAGGCGGTGGGTTGGATGCCGGATGCCTTCGGCACCTGGGACTCGCTGACCTGCACGGAGATCCTGCTGACCTTCGCCGCCGCCCAGGGACTCGACGACGAAACCGCCCGCGAACGCGCCGCCGACATGCTCGCCCTCGTGCACCTGGAGGACATGGCTCGCACCCCGGCACGCGTGCTGTCGCGTGGGCAGAAGCAGCGCCTGGGCCTGGCGCGAGCGCTCGTCCATTCCCCGCAGGTGCTGCTGCTGGATGAGCCGGCTGCTGGCATGGACCCCCGCTCACGCGCTGATCTGCGCGGCATTCTGCGAGACCTGGCCGACCAGGGGGCGACGGTGCTGATCTCCAGCCACGTGCTGGGCGAACTGGAGGAGATGGTCGACGGCGTCGTCTTCATGTCCCGCGGGCGCGCGGTTGCACCTCCCGGCACAGGCCTCACCGATGCTGCCACCGCGGCGTCTAGCCAGGCCGCAGAAGACGCAGGGGCGGAGACCACGGCGACCGCAGGCGGCATGGCCCCGGTGCGGCCCACGCTGCTGCGCACCACCTGGCGGATGCGGGCCCTGGACTCCGGGCGCCTGGCGGCGTGGGCGCGGGCGGGGGCACCGCCAGGTGCCGTCGTCGACCCCGACGGTTCAGTGCATTTGGATGTGGCCGACGACGACGCCGCGGCACGCATTCTGCGGCAGGCCGTTGAGGACGGAGTCGAGGTGGTGTCCTTCGCTCCGGCGACCGGTGCGCTGGAGGCGGCGTATCTCGCAATGGAGGAGGAACGCGCATGAGCCGACGGGGCATACGCACCGTGATGGTGCTGGAGTTGCGGCAGCGAGTGCGGTCGACCCGCTGGTGGGTAATGCTGCTGGTGTGGGCGCTGGTGCTCATAGTGCTGTTCGTGGGCATGACGGGACTGTCCGTCTCCGCGGGCATGGAACGCGAGGAGTTCGCACCGGTCCTGTATGACATGGTGCTGTGCTTCGTGCTCGGGATCGGGTTGATCGTGGCACCCACGCTGTCGGCCACCTCCATCAACGGGGACCGCGCCGACGCGACCCTGGCGCCGCTGCAGGCCACGGCGCTGCGCAGCTGGGAGATCGCCGTCGGTAAGCTGCTGGCGGCGTGGACGGCGGCCATGGCCTTCCTGGCGGTGGCACTGCCATTCCTGCTGATACTGGCGGCGGTGGGCGGGGCGAGCCTGCCGGCGCTGCTGGGCCATATGCTGCTGCTGGTGGTGACGCTGGGGTCAGTGTGCGGCATCGGCCTGGGCTTCTCCGCGCTGACGGCCCGGACCTCGGCATCCGCTGTGCTGACTTACCTGGTGGTGGCGGCATTGACGGTCGGCACACCCCTGGCCACCGCGATCGTGACTCCCATGGTGCAGGAGCAGCGGGAACGGATCACCTACAGTATTGACTACGACGCCTCCACGGATGACCAACTGGTGTGCCGCGAGGACCCCCACAGCCACTACGAGACTGTCACTCACGGCGAGCGGATCTGGTGGATGCTCATCCCCAATCCCTTTGTGGCACTGGGAGATGTGTCGGCCCGAGCACCGCTGAGCCACTACGGCTCCGAGAGCTTTCTGGAGGGGCTCGGCCGCGCAATCGACACGATGCGCGACCCACGGTCCTCAGAACCAACGATCCGTAACCCCTGCGCCGAGCAGGCCAATGACCGCGACGGCGACGCCTACGAGAACTCGCGCGACGAGTCCGGCGCCGGCCACGTGGCGTTCTGGCCGGCGAGTGTGGCGCTGCTGTTGCTGCTCGGTGCAGGCGGGGCCTGGGTCGCGTCCCGCCGCCTGCGGGTCCCGGCGGGTCCGCTCCCCCGCGGCATCCGACTGGCCTGAGCCGCTTCGACACCGAGGCCGGTATAAGGGCCTTCGTGTTTGCGAGTTGTGTTGGCCTGGCGGTTCGTACGGTAGAGGTACGTGCCGTCCTCGGAACTGCCGAACCGCTGGCACCACAAGCCCGATCCGGCGTCGGCACAATCTCAACGATCCCAAGGGATCATACACGCTCGCCAACACCGCCTGAGCTGATGGCCCGTGATCGTCTCCGGTTCGGCGAGAACGTCCTCATCGGCCCGAGAACGTCACCGGCCCGGCCAAAACGTCCTCTTCCTCCCCAAACCCTCCCGAACGTGGAGGGTTTGGGGCTGAAAAGGTCGTCTTCGGCAAACCGGCACCCACCGACAACGACCTTGCCGACCCGAACACGACCTCCCACACCCGAAGGCGACCACCACACCGCAGGCCCCGACCCGCATCAACACACCCACAACCGGAAGAGCCGGCAAGGGCGCGCGCCATACGCCCCCAGACGACTCTGACGCCCCCGAGGCAGACCCGGGGGCGTCAGAGTTGATGGCATTCACGGCCGGTACCCCTTCAGAACCGGTGAGGCACCCGGCCTCGGTCCCTGATTCCGGAGGTGTAACTCCGATCCTAGGCGCGGCGTCGGACCACGAGCAGTGTCCCGCCAGCTGCCAGCGCCAGCACGGCAATCAACGCGATCCCGGCGCTCGCACCGGTGCGTGCCAGTGGCCCGGATACACGCGGAGTCGGAGACGAGGACGGAACTCCGGCCGCGGGCCTCGAAGGCGTTCCGGAAGAACCGGGAACCGGCGCGCTCGGTGTCTCAGAGCTCGTTGCACTCGGCTCCGGCGACGGCGACTCACTCGGCTCCGGCGACGGCGTCACACTCGGCTCCGGCGACGGCGACGGTGACGGCACGACCTCCGGTGTGTAGGTGTTAATGAACTGTGCACTCACCGTCTGGGAGACGTCGCTTTCGATAGTGACAGCCTGCGGTCCCAAGACGTCAAGGGTGTAGCCCTCGACCTGGGCGGCATCGACGTCCTCGGTTACCGTGCACTGGGTGCCGACAGGCAGCGAAACACCGGCATCCACGACCGTGCCATCGCCCGTGGCCGTGATGGTGCCGTTGGTGGCATCCGGATCGTCGCAGCTGTAGGTGAAGGTGAACTCCCTACTGGACAGCTCGTTGGCACCCTCCACCGTCTTGATCACTGAGAACGAGCCCTTGGCCACCTGGCCGTCATCAGCCGTATTCCTCAGCATGACAGCGGTGGACTCCTGGTTCGCCACCGTCAGCGAAGCGGTGGTCTCACCACCCACGGTGAAGACAGGCGCACCCCAGGTGACTCCACTCGGCGTCTCCGACGCCGATGCCGGGTCCTCGCTCAGAGTGAGTACCGTACCCGCCGGGAAAGTTCCGTTGTAGGTGGTGATCGCCCCCAGAGTGACCTCCATGGTCGTGGTCCCGCCGGTGCGTTCGGTGTTGACCTCTCCCGGCGCCGTCCAGCCCTCGTAGGTGTCCACTGTGGCTCCGCCCGGCAGCAGGTAGTCGATCCCGACGGTGAAGGTGGTCCCGTCCGACACGCGCGGAGCCGCCTCACCCGAGAGCAGCTTGGTGACATTCAACCCGCCGAATCCCGGCGCCATGGACACATCGATGGTGAACGACCTCGTGTAGTAGACCGTGTAGCTGGTCTCGGCAGTGGTGCCCGCCAGCTTCGCATTGTTCACGTACTCGACACCCGGCTGGATCACCTGGTCGCCGGTGGTTGGGACTGAGGAGTAGTAGACGACGTAGTTCGTGTTCGGGGCGAAGGGGCCGGTAATCCGAATGGTCGCCTCCACGTCATCCAGCGAGACCTCCAGGTCGAAATCACCCAGGGAGGTGTTGTGGTCCGTACCGGTGGCGTCCGTGACGGTGCCCAGGGCGGTGTCGCGATCGGCACTCGGCCCGATGTCCAGCGTCCACTTGCTGAGGTCTGTCAGGTAGGTCTGCCCTGGAGTGAGACGGTCAGTGATCGTGATCGTCGAAACGGTCTGGCCGTCCACCGTGATCGGGGTCCCAGCAGCTGCCAGGGCATCCGTAATGGCCGGCGTGCCGAAACTGAGTTCCCAGTCCACACTGGTGGAGGTGGAGTTGAGCGCATACGCCCATTTGCGGAATGACTCGGGCGAGTAGCCGGTGCCGGTGTTCTCCCCGATCCGCCCCCCGGGGACCTCGACCGCGGTCACCTTCCCATTGGCGTTGATGTCAATGGTGTTGGAGTCTGTGGCCTGCACCGCGGTGACCAGCGCCGAGCCGGAGCCGTTCAGACCGTCAAATCCTTGATTGATGAGCCGGTCCAACTCCTCGTTGAAGGTGCAGGTGATGGTGTACTGGCCCAGCACACAGTTGCCGATCGTGGTCTGGACGCCGTTGTAGGTGACTGTGAGCGGCTGGGACAGCGGATGCTCGCGGTTCTCGATCTCCGCGGGTAGACCGATTGAGAAGGAGTCCCCTCCCTTGGCGTTGGCATTCCGGGCGTCCCAGGCGAAAGATAGGCGCAGGGTGTCATCAACGGCTACGTTGGTATCGCTCGGATCGTCCTGCCCGGTGGCAGAGGACTTCACCAGGGTGAGGTTGGAGACCACGATGTCCGGGTTGTCCGCGGCTCGCGCGGTCGACGGAAGACTCAGCCCCAGCAGAACCCCGGCCACCGACAGCAGCATCACGAGCACGGCAACAGTGGCAGTACGGAGTGGGCGTTCAAACGGAGCCGGTTGCGAACTGCCGCTCGCAACAGCCTTGGCAAACAGCATGTTAGTCCTCTCAATGGATGCAGACCAGCGTGACATACAGAACATCCATGACGTCAGACATCTACTTATACGGCCGTAGAAGGCTAACACCGACCATGCGTGAGACAAGCCTCGGCAGCGAGTTCTTAACGAACTTGATACGAGACGCAGAACACAGATCAATGAAGGTACATCGCTTCTGGAGCACGAACACGGCAATAGCTCGGGCGATTAATCGGACTCTACTGGCTTTAGGCCGTGGCGGAGGAGTTAGGGCCGGTGGTCAAGGTCATGCGCCGTCGGGTCCCGCTCAGTGCTCCTCGTCAACGCGCCGACGCCCCTCGAAGGCGCGGCCCAACGTGACCTCGTCCGCGTACTCCAGATCGCTGCCCACGGGCAGACCGGAGGCCAGCCTGGAAACGGGAACGGCCATGGTGCGCAGCATGCGGGTCAGGTAGGCGGCTGTCGCCTCCCCCACGACGTCCGGGTCGGTGGCCAGGATGACCTCCTCCACCTCACCGTCCCCCACCCGGGTGAATAGCTCGCGGATGCGCAAGTCGTCCGGGCCGACCCCGTTGATCGGGTCGATGGCGCCACCGAGCACGTGGTACAGGCCCCGGTACTCCCGCGTCCGCTCTATGGCGACCACGTCCTTGGGCTCCTCCACCACGCACACGACGCTGCGGTCGCGCCGCGGGTCGCGGCAGACGACGCACTGCTCGGACTCGGCCACATTCCCGCAGATCTGACAGAATCGCACCCGGGATTTGACGGCGCGCAGCGCCTCCACCAGCCGCTCGACGCTGTCGGTGTCCGCCGACAAAATGTGGAAGGCGAGCCGTTGTGCGGATTTGGGTCCGATACCGGGCAGTTCGCCGAACTGGTCAACGAGGTCCTGAAGTGCACCTTCGTAGGCGGCGGGCAAGGTCAGCGTCCTTCCTGAGTAACGGTGATCTCCTCCAGGACGGTGGCGCCCAGAAGGCGTTTGACGACTTCGAGACCGACTACACCGGCCTCTTCGGCATCCTCATCGTCCTCACTGGGCAGGTCGTCCTCAAGGGCGGAACGCGCCGGTGCGGGTGCAGCCTCACCGCTGTGGTGGTTGCGGGCAGCGCCACTGGCGGCGGCTCTGGCGGCCGCCTGCGCCGCGGCCAGCCGAGCAGAACCGGAACGTTGGCCCTCATCCTCGGGCCCTTCAGGGTCACCGGGCTCCTCGGGTACTGGTACGCCGTCGGAGAAGGTCTGTTCCGGGGCGTCCCAGGCCACCGGTGCCAGACCGCGTGGTCGCGAGGGCGCCGGGCCGACGGCGGACGGCGGATCCGCGGATTCCGCCGACGCCGGTGGTCCTCCGGGGCTTGGGGCGGGATCGGCAGTGGCGGCCGCGGCCGGTGACGTCGGCTTGGGCACGTCCGGCAATGGGCGCAGCCTGTGGACGGTGGCGAGCGGTGCGGCCTCGGCTTGAGCCGACGCAACATCCGCCGACGCAGCATAGGCCCGCGTGCTCACGCCGCCGTCCGCAGTTTCTGCCGGCGGCCAGGCGTGCGGGCTCTCCGGACCCGCGTCGGCGGGGAGCGCACCAACAGGCTCGTCATCGGCGGGCGTCGGCTCCACGCCGACATCCGCCGGCGAGGCGGGCGATTCAGAGCGGGGGGCCGCGACGGCTTCCGCACTTGCGGTTTCGGCGGCAATTGCCGGCTGTTCGCGGGCGCCGTGGCCTCCGCCGGGGACGGCGACCTCTCCCCAACCGTCGTCGCCCACGGGGGCCGACGTAGGAGTGGGTGTCTGCGCAGCACCGGCAGGAGGCTGCATGCCGCCGAAGCCGGATCCCGACCTGGCACCCGCGCCAGGACCTTCGCCGGGTGCGTATGCCGATGCGCCCGCGTCGCCAGGGCCGGCGCCCGGGCCGGATCGCGTGCCGAATCCACCGCGGCCTCCGCTGACACCACCACCCGGGCCGCCGGGATCACCACCCGGGCCAGCCGGTCCCCCGGGGCCGGCGAGCACGGCGTGCACCTCCAGGTCGAGGCCGAGGGCCTGATGGATGGCCTGGGCGAGCACCGGACCATGGCCGCCGTTCTCGAAGGCATTGACCAGACCCTGGCCGGTGAAGATGATCTGGAAGACGCCGTCGCTGATGCCGCCGGGCTGAGAGTTGGGGCCCACCAGTGCCCAGGTGGCCCGCCGCGAACGCTTGGCGGCCTCGAGCACCTCCTCCCAGCGGGCACGGATCATCTCGGCGTCGGCGGCACCCGCAGCGGGCGCGGACCCGCCCGGGGACGACGGTGTTCCGGCCGGCGGCACAGATGAATCGCCGGGAGCCGCGGCCCGTCCCTGGCGCGCAGCAGGACCGGAAGATCCGGGTGGCGGGAGCGCACCGGCCGAGACCTCATCGGCTCCGCCTTGCACGGCGGAGTCCCTCGTGTGTTCAGCAGCGGCCTGTGCGGCCGCGGGCACGGCGGCCTCACGGCCGCGCTCAGGCGCCGCTGCCGGCTCCCACTCATTGGGAACCGCAGACGGTCCGGCGGGCGGGGGCGTGGAGTACTGAGGACTGCCAACCGTGGCCGCAGGCGCGGGGCGCGACCGGTTCGCGGGAGCCGCCGTCGGTGCTGAGCGGTGCGGCGCCGCAGCGATCCGGCTGGAAATATCTGGCCGCCCGGTCCCGGCGGCGGGCGGGGCGGGCTGCGCCGTCGTCGTATCCGGCAGGAGCAGGCGGGCCATGAGCAGCTCCAGCTGCAACCGCGGCGAGGTGGCACCCACCATCTGATCCAGGGCCTTCGCGGTCACGTCCGCCGCCCGGGACAGGCCGGCCGCTCCGATGGTGCGGGCCTGGCCGTCCATGCGGGAGAGTTCATCGGCGGGTAGGGAGCCGAGCGCGGGCCCGGCCTCACTGCCCGCGAGCGCGATCACCAGCAGGTCGCGCAGCCGCTGCAGGAGATCCTCGACGAAGCGCCGCGGGTCATGCCCGGAGGTGACCACGCGGTCCACCACCCGGAACACGCCGGCGCCGTCCGCCGCGGCGACCGCGTCCACGCAGGAGTCCAGCAGGGTGGTGTCCGTGTATCCGAGCAGGGCGACGGCGCGCTGATAGTCAACCTCGCCGGCGACGGCACCACCGATGAGCTGGTCCATGACCGACAGGGTATCGCGCACGCTGCCACCACCCGCGCGCACCACCAGCGGGAACACACCCGGCCCGACCCCCATGCCCTCCGCCTGGCACAGGCGGCCGAGGTAACCCTCCAGGATGTCCGGCGGAACCAGCCGGAAGGGGTAGTGGTGGGTTCGTGAGCGGATGGTGCCGATGACCTTGTCCGGCTCGGTGGTGGCGAAAATGAACTTCACGTGCTCGGGCGGCTCCTCAACCAGCTTGAGCAGGGCGTTGAAGCCCTGGGGGGTGACCATGTGGGCCTCGTCGAGGATGAAGATCTTGTAGCGATCCCGGGCGGGTGCGAAGGAGGCGCGCTCACGCAGGTCACGGGCGTCGTCGACCCCGTTGTGACTGGCGGCGTCGATCTCGACGACGTCGAGCGAGCCCGGACCGCCGGTGGCCAGGTCGCGGCACGAGGGACACTGCCCGCAGGGGGTGTCGGTGGGGAACTGCTCACAGTTCAGGCAGCGGGCCAGGATGCGGGCGGAGGTGGTCTTGCCGCAGCCGCGCGGGCCGGAGAACAGGTAGGCGTGGGTGACACGGTCGGCACTCAGGGCCGCCATGAGCGGAGCGGTCACATGCTCCTGCCCGATGACGTCCTGGAAGGTGTCGGGCCGGTAGCGGCGGTAGAGGGCGGTGGTCACGGTCCGACTCTAAACGGCATGGCCGACACAATGCGACGCTCGACGCATCTCCAATCACTCAACCGCCGGACGGGAGCGGAGCCGGCTCCCGTCCGGCGGTCATACGGGGAGGCGGTTACTCGGTGCCGAGCTGCGCGGCGAGTTCGTTGCAGAAGGCGGCCAGGTCCTCAATGGTGATGAAGGAGGCGTATGACGTGATCACAACCGTTCCGTCGGTTGCTCGCATGTAGCAGGTGGGGTTGTCGTTCCCAGGATTGGTGCCGCACAGGCCGGTGCCGGCGGGCACCGTGTCGCTCAGACGCTCGATAGCGCCCTCGTAGTCCATTCCCACCCGGGCCTCGACACCGATGGAGTCGAAAGCGCCGTCGTCCTCATTGAGCTTGTAGTCATCCACGGACCCGTTCTTGCCGACGTTGGTGTAATCGCCCACCTTCTCGGGCAGCTCCCGACCGGACATGGCGGAGATCATCACACCCTCGGGCGCCGGGGTCGCCGCGGTTGCGGAGCCGGCATTGGAGTCGTCCGCGGCATCGGTCTCGGTTGCCGTCGCGTCCGCATCCTCGGTGGCCGCGACGGTCTCGACGGCGGCCGCCTCACTCGCTGCCGTCGACGCGTCAGCGCCGGCGTCATCGGAGGAGCCGCAGGCGGTCAGCGTCAGCGCCAGGCTGCCGGCGAGCATCAGGGAGGCGACGGCGGAGATATTGCGATTGGAGTTCTTTTTTATGACCATACCGTCACCATAGCCCAATCATCCCGAGGCGTCGACGGGGAGTGCACCCCGCGTTTAGTTCGCTCACAGGACGTGCACGAATGTGCGGGCACAGTGTGTGCCGGCGTCGTGGTGCTCATGAGCCGCCGCCGGTGTGCGGGTGCGTCAGCCGCGGCGGCGCGGTCGGTCGGATGTGAGCAGGGGCCTTGTGAACCGGGGGATAGCCGGGCCACTGGCCCTACTTGGACCGCCTAGCTCTACTTGGACCGCTCTAGACGCTGTTTCAGACGGTCCAACCGGGGGAGAGCGGTCCAACCGGGGGAACGGGGTCCAAGTAGGTGCATCCCTCCTGCGTTTGCGGGACCCGCCTGTCCGAATGTGCGGTCAGCCGCCCGTCTGGAGCCCCGCATCGGCGGAACGGCCGCCTTCGCTTCGCCCGTTACCTTGTTTGTGGTCGCCGGTGAAGGAGTGCCGGTGGCTGGGCCAGCCGCTGTGGGCATGGGTGTGGTGCCCCTGTCGTTTGATGATCCGGGGGGTGAAAGTCATCGGTGGTGGCGGGCGGAGGGGAGGCGCTGATTAGGGGAACGGACCGCTTGACGCGAGTCCTTTCGCAGGCGTGGGTGCGGGGCCGTCTGCCTGACAGGCTGACCCACCAACGCACGAGAGAGGCGCGCGGGAAGATGGATATCGAGGACGTGGAGGTCTTCGTCGGTATCGGGCGTGGGCAAGGCCGAGCACTGGGCCACGGCCCTGACCGGCGACGGGAAGAAGCTGTTCGACAAGGCCCTACCCAACAGCGAGGACCGGCTACGCGAG
>NZ_JAUMUL010000095.1 GCF_030530635.1 Actinomyces sp. | reverse complement strand
CGGCGGCTGGCGGCGTGGCCGCGGCGGACGAGGCCCGACGCTCCGAGATCGGTGAATGACTCGGCTGATCGGATAGGGGGTAGGTGGCCGGGAATCTGGCGGGAGTGAGAGTGGTCATGGTGGTTCCTGTTGGGTTTGGCGCCGCCATATCGACCGAACTCGGCGGTTATTTCGACCGAACTCGGCGGTAATTTCGACCGAACTCGGCGAGGAACGGGCGCGGCGGCGGGGTGAGAAGATGCGAAGAAGATGAACGCGAACCCAAGGGGCAGCGGAGTGCGACGAGCGCCCACGGGCGACTCGGACTCTGACCGTTACTCGTGTAAACAGCGACGGCTGGCGCTGTCAGCGCATCCGCATTCGACGCATGCTCTCGGCGCGCGCCATCAGGGCACGGGTCGTGGGCGTCGAAGTGGTCATGGCGCGAGAGTAGCTGAGCCACCACCGTGCGTGTCAAGGGCGCGCGGTATGTGGGGGACCGGCGTAGACAGGCGGGCCAAGAGCGTCGGCAGGGCCCGTTCCAGGAAGGAGATCAGGTCCGGCTCGTCGGTGGCGAGGTCTGCGGGCTCCTCGGTCAGCGCCATGCGCATCGAGCGTTCGGCGACGGCGAAGACGAGTTCGGTGGTGTCTTCGGGACTGAGCAGGCACTCGCGGCCGATCGATGCCAGCCCGGTTATCAGCACGCTGCCCAGCCGGCGTTTGAAGGCGGCATGGCCCTCGCGCAGGAGAGCGGCTCCGGCGTGGTCGCCTGCGCGTGCGATGTAGGCGGCGAATTCGTGCTGCAGCAGGAACAGCTCGCGTGAGATGGGCATCGCGCCGAGCAGACGGGAGGTGAGGCCGGCCAGGCCCGCCGCGACCTCGGAGTCGGTCTCCGGGGCACTCGCCTGCGCGCCGTGAGGCAGTTCGTGCACCACGGAATCCTCCACGAATTCGATGATGGAGGCCCACTGCTCCTCGGCCAGGCGCTGCACGAAATGGTCCATGTCGGTGAAGTTGGAATAGAAGGCGCCGCGACTGAAACCGGCCCGTGAGCAGATGTCTCCCACGGACGTGCCTGCGATGCCCTGATCGGCGATCAGTTCGCGGCCGGCCGCCAGCAGCAGCGCCTGCGTCTGGGCGCGCCGTTCGGACGGTACGGCGCCGATCAGCCGGCGCACCGCGGCCCGGCGGGCCGACAGGCGCACACCGGCCGCCTCAATGAAATCCGCCGCGTGCTCCCTACTCGTGTCCATGACCGGATCATCATGTCATTTCGTACCGGTCCGCGTCGGTTGCGACATCCGCGGTGACGGTTCTAGGGATGTTCTCGGCATCTGTCCGGGAATTCTTCGTCGACTGCTCGCTCTCCTGTCAGACCCGCAGGATACAGCCATGTATTGAAAAGTCGATACATACCTGTATCGCCGCTTGGCGGAACTCAGGGGAGGCAACTGAAAATGAAGAGGCTCAGCGGATCACGCATCACGAAGCTGATAGTGGTGATCGCGGTATCGATCGTCCCGCTGCTGTACGCGGGTCTGATGACCCTCGCGTACCAGAACCCCACCAACCGGCTCTCCGACATCAAGGCCGCCGTCGTCAACGAGGACTCCGCATACACGGCCACCCTCGCCGACGGCAAGACCAAGACCCTCAACCTCGGTGCCGACCTGACCGATGCACTCACCCACCCCGACGGTGAGGAATCGGTCGGTTTCACCTGGGAGCAGATGGACGCCGCGACCGCCCAGGCGGATATCAGGACGCAGAAGGTCCGCGCCATCCTCTACATACCCGCCGACTTCTCCAAGATCGCCTCCCGAGTCGGCTCAGAAGACCCCTCCGACGCCGTCACCCAGGAACTGGAACTCGTCACCGACGACGGCGTCAACTACCTGACCGACTCCCTGGCCGCCACCGTCGCCTCCGAGTTGTCCAAACGCCTGGAGCAGGAGGGGGCCGAGCGTGTCCTGTCCACCCTGCTGCTGAGCGTGTCCACCGTCCGGGACGGGCTCGTTGAGGCCTCCGACGGTGCCACCGCCCTGGCCTCCGGCGCCTCCAACCTCGCCGACGGCGCCTCCAACCTCGCTACGGGCGCCGCCACGGTCGACTCCGGCGCAAAGCGGGTGGCGGTCGGGGCATCCGCGGCGGCCTCCGGCGCAACCGACTTGACCTCGGGCGCCACCGACCTGTCCACCGGAGCCTCCGACCTGTCCGCGGGTCTGACCGACTACGTGGACGGCGTTGATCAGGCGTACGCGACTCTAAGCGGTGAAATCGACCCCGGCGCCCGGGAACTGGCCACGGGCCTGACGACGCTGTCCGACGGCGTCGGTTCCACGACCGACTCGGCGGCGGCCGGCCAGGAGACGCTGTACGGGGCCGCCAACGATCTCGCCTCCGGCGCCGCCGCCGCGGTCAGCGGGATCGGAACCTCCTCCGACTCGGCGGCGGCCGGCCAGGCGACCCTGTACGGCGTCGTCAATGACTACATCGGCGGGGTGAGTGCCACGCGGGCGGGAGCCGGCCAGGTCTTGGACGCGCTTGCGGGCGTCTACCAGCAGTGCGTGAGTGAACACGGTCAGACGGACGCGACCTGCCAAGCCATCACCCGGGTCGCGGGCGCCCTGGGAACCCCCACGGATACGGCCGACTCCGCCACCGTGCTGGGCGGGCTCAACGCCCTGACCGCCTCCGGTTCAGACGTCACCGGCGCCGTCGGCCAGGTCGCCTCCGGCGCGGATCAGCTCTCATCCGGCACCATCCGGCTGCAAAGCGCCGTCGGCCAGATCGCCACCGGGGTGACGGAGGCGTCCACCGGTGCCGCCACCCTGGCCGGGGCACTGGGAAGGAGTGCCGATGTCTACGATGCCTCCACCGGCAGTGGTGCCACCCTCACCGGGGTGCTGGCGGCCCTGTCCGCCCGGGGCGACACACTCACTGCCGGTGCCGCCACCATCAGCAGCGGGGCGAGCCGGCTCGCCACCGGATCCAATGACCTGTCAGCCGGCCTGAACACCCTGTCGGCCGGGGCATCCACGCTCTCCTCGGGCACCTCCCGCTTGGCCGGCGGCACGAACGCGGTCAACTCCGGTGCGCGTAACCTGTCTGCCGGCGCCGGTGCCCTCGCCTCCGGTCTTGATGGCGCCGCAGCGCAGATCCCCGACTACACCGCCGCCCAGCGCCGGACCATGACCGAGGTCGGCGCCGACACCGCCGGAGTCGGCGTCATGCGGGAACACCCCGTGGCCAACAACGGTGCCGGCTTCACCCCGATGTTCATGAGCCTGTCCCTGTGGGTCGGCGCCATCTCACTGTTCCTGGTCCTGCCGGCTCTGGACAGGCGCGACCACGGCGAGCGGTGGTACGCCGCGGCCACCCGCCCTGCCGTCACGGCCGCCCTGCTGGCCGTCGCCCAGGCCGTGGTGATGATGGTGGCGGTCAATGCCGCCGGGGGCATACATGCCGCCAACCTGCCGGGCCTGTGCGCCATGGCGATCGCCGCGTCGCTGACCTTCGTGGCCATCAACCAGGCCTGCCTGGCCACCCTCGCCTTCCGAGGCCGCTTCGTGTCCGTCGCCCTGCTCAGCCTGCAGATCGCATCCATGGGCGCGACCTTCCCGATCGAGACCACACCGCGCTTCTTCCAATGGATTCACCCCTACCTGCCGATGAGCTACACCCAACTGGCCTTCCGGCGGCTGATCGCCGGCGGCGGCGTGGATGGGATCTACCTGCAAACACTGCTCGTGTTGGCCGTCTGGGCGCTGGCCGCCTGGGCCTTCATCCTGCTGGGTGCCCGCCTGCGCCGCGGCCCCAGGCCGTTACCGGCCGACAATGCCCTGGCGCCCACGGCAGCCTGACCTGGTCCGCTGCCGGGGTGGTCCGCTGTCGGGGTGGTCTGCTGTGGCCCGGACTGGCCGGTGCGCATAGGCTTGGGGATTGTGCCGATCCCCGTCGCCCGCGTCCCGCGCCGCTGGCCCGCCCTCCTGTCAGTGCAGACGACGCCGCCACCCGACCTACCCACCACACCCGGTGGCCTGCTGCGCGCAGTTACTTGGATGAGCGGGCCCGCCATCGGCTGCGGCGTGGTCGTAGCCGCCGCCTCCTACCTCGCTCAAGCGCTCACCCCTCTGGTGCTGGGAGAATTGCTCGACGCCGGACTGGAGGCGGGCCTGACCACTCGCCTGCTGCCCGGACTGGCCGCGCTGCTCGGCCTGGTGCTGCTCGGCTCACTCACCGCCGGCCTGGAGGACGCCACCGGCTTCGCCGCCTGGGCCGGCGCCTGGAAACCCACCATGCGCGCCCCCGCCCACCGGCTGGGCCTGCGTTCGCGCGCCGTCACCCGCCAGATCGCCAGCGGTGACGTAATCGCCGCCATCACCGCCGACTCCGACAACATCGGTGAGCTGATGTACTTCGGCGTCAACGTCATCGGTGCACTGATCAGCGTCGTCGCCGTCGGCGTGCTCATGCTGCGCACCTCCGCGGCCCTGGGACTGCTGGTGCTGATCGGCCTGCCGTTCGTGCTGGCGCTGGTGGGGGCCTTCATCCGGCCCCTGGACCGGCGCCTGTCGGTGCAGCGCGAGGAGCAGGGGCGCCTATCCACCATCACCACCGACGCCGTGGCCGGCCTGCGCGTCCTGCGCGGCATCGGCGGGGAGGACGTCTACGCCGCCCGCTACGCCGAGGCCTCCCGCCGGGTGCGCGACGCCGGCATCCGCGTCGCCTCCACCCAGGCGCTCCTGGCCACCGTCAAGGCCGGCGCACCCATGGTGTTCACCGCCGTCGTCGTCGGCGCGGGCGCCCGTGCGGCCCTGACCGGTACGATCACCCCCGGCCAGCTGGTCACCTTCTACGGCTACACCACCTTCCTGGTCGGGCCGCTGGGTGTCATGGCCGACCTGATCCAGTTCTCCACCCGCGCCTGGGTGGGCGCCCGCAAGGTGGCCCGCATCGAGGCGGTCGAGCCGCTCACCGACGACGCCGAGGTACTGCCCGGGGCGCACCTGGACCCGGCCGGCGACCTGACCGACCTCGGCACCAGAATCGTGCTGCGCGGCGGGCGGATGACCGCCCTGGTGTGCGCCGACTCGGCCCGGGCCGCCGCCCTGGCCGAGCGTCTGGGTCGTGCCGATGACGCCGATGGTCCCGTCACCCTCGGCGGCACCGATCTGCGGACGGTTCCGCTGGAGGAGGTGCGCCGCACCATCGTTGTGTCCGCCGCCCAGGCTGAGGCCTTCGCCGGGACACTCGCCGAGGAGATCCTCGGCGACGAGATCCCCCTGTCCGGCCCACGCCCGACCGCTGACATCATCCGCACCGGCGCGGTGGCCGGCGCCCACGGCGATGCCGGGCCGGCGGCCGGCGGTGGTGCGCCGCCACTGACTCCCGACCAGCGAGACCGTGCCGAGCACGCCCTCGCCGTTGCCGCGGCGGGCGACGCCCTGGACTCCCTCGGCGGCCTGGACGGCCAACTCACCGAAAAGGCCCGCAATGTCTCCGGTGGGCAGCGTCAGCGCCTGGTGTTGGCCCGCGCCGTCGCCCGCCGTGCGCCCGTGCTGGTGCTGGTCGAGCCCACCAGCGCCCTGGACTCTCACACCGAGGATCTGGTGGCTCGGCGGCTGCAGGCGGAGCGGCGGGGCCTGACCACCGTCGTCGTCACCTCCTCCCCGCTGCTGCTGGGCCGCTGCGATGAAGTGGTGCTGCTCGACGTCGGCGCGGCAGGACTGCGTGAGCTGGCCCGCGGCACCCACCACGAGCTAAGCGGCCTGGACGCCTACCGGGCCGTCGTCGAACGCGGAGCCGAAACTGGAGGAGCGTCATGAACCGGCGTCTGCCCGTCGCCGACGCCGCCGCCGTCCGCCGTCGCGCCCTGAAACTGATCGGCGAGCACAGGGGCGCCGTAGCCGCTGTAACCACTCTCCAGCTGCTGGCCGCCCTGGCCGCGGTGGGCATCCCGAGGGTGCTCGGAGCCATGGTGGACCTGGTGGCGGGAACGCCGGGCGCCGAGGCCGCCGGGCGGCTGCAGGCGCTCATCGCCGTAGTCATCGCCCTGGCGATGGGCAACGCCGCCCTGACCGGATGCGGCGAGTACTTGGCCCGCGTACTGGGGGAGCGGGTCTTCGCCGAGCTGCGTGAGCGGCTGGTCGGGTCGGCCATGCACCTGCCGCTGTCGGTGGTCGAGTCCGCCGGCACGGGCGACCTGCTGGGGCGCACCGGCCGCGACCTGGAGTCCATCCGCACCGTCGTTCAGCGCGGCGTCAGCCAGATCCTCGTCATCGTGCTCACGCTGCTGACGATCGTGGCCGCCGCGGTGATCACCTCCCCAAGGCTCAGCCTCGCCATGATCGTGCCGCTACTGGCCGTGGTGCCGGCGTGGCGCTGGTACCTGCGCCACGCCGTGCCCGCCTACCGGGCCATGAACGCCATGTGGGCGGAGGTCGACGGCGTCATCGCCGAAACCGCCGACCAGGCCGACACCGTTGACGCTCACGCGCTCGGGGCGCGCCGCAACCGCATCCTGGACCGGGCCACAATCGAGGTCTGGGCCACCGAACAGTACACGCTGTGGCTGCGCATCGTCCTGATCACCGTGCTGGGGCTGGGGTCATTCGCGCCGGTGATCGCCGTCGTCGCCTGGGGCGCCTGGCTTGCTGGGCACGGTGCCGTCACCCTCGGTGCTATCACCACGGTGGCGCTGTACGCCATCCAGTTGCGCACGCCCGTTTCGGAGGTGACCTTCTGGATCGACTCCCTGCAGTCGGCGGGTGCGGCCATGTCCCGGATCGTGGGTGTGGAATTGGTGCGCCCCGACCGGGAGGCCACCAGCGGGGCGGTCACGGGTCGGCCTCCGCGTGTGCGCGGCGTCTCATACGCCTACCGGCCCGGACACGACGTCTTGCACGACGTCGATCTGGAGCTGATCCCGGGGGAGCGGCTGGCCGTGGTCGGCCCATCCGGCTCCGGCAAATCCACGCTCGGCCGCATGCTCGCCGGCATCCACCCGCCTACCCGCGGGCGAGTGACGGTGAACGACGGCGAGGACGGCGACGAAATCGATCTGACCGCGCTCACGGAGGACGCCCTGCACCGTGAGGTGGCGCTCGTGACCCAGGAGCACCACGTCTTCGCCTGCAGCCTGGCGGACAACCTGCGACTGGCGCGCACGGACGCCACCGACGCCGAACTCAAGCGGTCACTGGAAGCAGTGGGGGCTGATGACTGGGTGCGGGGTCTGTCCGACGGCCTGGAGACCCGCGTCGGTGCAGGCGGTGCGCAACTGACCCCGGGGCAGGCTCAACAGGTGGCGTTGGCACGCATCGTGCTGATGGATCCGGCCACGCTCGTGCTGGACGAGGCCACCAGCCTATTGGATCCAAGCGCCGCCCGCTCCGCCGAGCGCTCGCTCGATGCCGTCCTGGCCGGGCGTACTGTGGTGGCCATCGCCCACCGGCTGGACACGGCCGCGGCCGCCGACCGGGTGGCGGTGGTGATCAACGGTCGAATTGTGGAACTTGGTCCGCATGCGGAGTTGTTGGCCGCCGGCGGCGAGTACACCCGCCTGTGGCAGGCCTGGGTCAGCACCTGACCGCCCCATCCCCCGCGAGGTCGGTAGAAGTTCCGTGCCGAGGTCGGTA
>NZ_JAUMUL010000094.1 GCF_030530635.1 Actinomyces sp. | reverse complement strand
TCCGCCCCTACCTGTAAGCAACAACCCGCTTACACAGAAAACTTGACAGGCTCGGTGAATCGCGCTGGCTCACCGTGCCGGACTTGGCTGCCGGCAGCCCCGGTGCCCGGAACCAAGGCCCTCTGCGACGCCACTTCCCGATCTGCTGCGCCGCTTCGGGGTTGACAACGCCGGTTAATCGGCTGTCAAAGGCCCCGAGGCATACAGCACAACGTTAAGTTGCGTTGTTAACGCCCAACCGGCCAAGCACACACCCCACCCCCGTGTCAGGCATCAGGACATCGGCGACCGCTCTACCTCAGCCCACCATAACACCACACCCCCAAACCCGAAGAGCCGGTAATTCTCATGGCATGCGTCGGAGCCCTCATTCTCTTCCTCACGGATGGCGGCAGTGTTATCACCCTGGTCCTGTGCTTGGCTGCGCTGTCGTCGATCCTGCCAACGGCATGGGTGCTGGCGGGGACAGGCCCGATCCGCTTCGCGCAGGTGGGGCGTGACTGACCCGCTGACGATGGCACCACTGGTTGGTCTGCCCCGCTCCCTTGAATAACCGGCCAACCCATCCGGTCAGACCCGAGGCGTTGCCCGTCGGGCCATGTGCGCCAGCAGCGCCCAGAAGACCGCGCCGCCCACCACCGCCCAGGCCAGGACCGGACCGATGCCGGCCCAGTCCAGGCCGCCGGCGTCGGTGAGGGCGTTCGAGCCGAGCGTCAGCGCCCGCGTTACCAGCGAGTACGGCCACAAACCCGCCAGTGTCTGCGCCTTGTAGGCGACCCCAATGCCGATCACCGCACCGGCCAGCCCCAAAGCCACGGGCGCGGCGAAGGACCGCATCCGCATCGACAACAGGGACTGCAAGCCAGCCAGCGGCACCGCAGCCACCACCGCCAGCAGTGCCGAGACCGCGAAGCCGATGGGCAGGCCCCCATCCAGGTGCAGGAACACAATGCCGGACAGCCAGGTGAGTGCAATCAGCAGCAACTGCATGGCGGCTACCGGCATCAGGATCACGCTCGTCTTCGCCAGGGCGACCGCGGCCGGAGAGTGCGGCGTCGTGGCCATGTGGTTCCAAGACGAGCCCCGATGCTCGGGGCGCCACGCCGCCGCCAGCAGCAGGGCGACCGCGATCGAGAAGAAGAACAGCCCGTAGAACAAGGTGACTTGGCTGGTGAAGGTTTCCCAGGTCGCCGCCAGCACCGCCTGGTTCATTGCGAAGTTGACCGATCCGGAGATGACGGTGAGCACAGGTAACACCACCACGATCAACCACACCAGGGACCGGCGCAGCTTGAGGGCCTCCACGGCCAGCAGGGCCGGCCAGGCGCCTTTTTTAGCGGTCGGCGTCGGGATAACCGAAATGGGGGCGGGAGTACCGCGTGAAACACTGGTTGCGGGCACGGGGCTCACCTTTCGATGTGGTCGAGGCGGGAAGTGATTGTGTAGAAACAGGTGGCGGCCAGCCCCAGAAATCCGGCTATCCAGCCCAGGGGTGGGCGGGCGACCATGAGGTCGCCGGTGCCGACCTGTGAGATGGGGCAGATCATCGCCCAGTACCCCCACGGCAGCAGCCGCGCGAGCCAGGCCGGGGCGAGGAACATGTACACGCCGATGAAGGCCCCTACCAGCCCGAGGCCCACACACGCAAGCTGGTTGTCGAGCACGGCCGCGAGCAGAATATGCAGCGCGCACATGGCCAGGTCGACGCCGATCAACAGGGCGGTGTATCCGGCCCATGTCCCGATTGGCAGCGGCACGGTGGCGCCGGCGGTGCAGGCTGCGACTATCAGCGCCACCGTCTGCATCGCGAGTGTCGACACCAGCACGAGTGCCAGGGTGGCGAACTTGGCCCGACACAGCCGCCCGGGCGTCAGGCCGGCCGTCGCGGACAGGTACCAGCCGCCGGATGCGTGCTTAAGGTCGGTCAGGCGGCTGGCCAGTACGGCCACCAGAATCGGCGAGAACAGGGCGTTGATCAGCGCATACTGCAGCAGGATCCCCTCCCACGGGTGGGCGGCCGGATCGTTCAGGCCCGCCCGGGAGGACGCGGACAGTGGCGCGGCGAACGCCACCGCCGTCACGCCCAGCACGGTCACGATCGGCGTGGTGCGTAGGCGCCGCAGCTTGGCCAGTTCCAGTCGCACGGCGACGCGGAAGGACCCGCCCGGGCGCTGCGGCGGTGCGTAACCGCCGCAGCCGTGGCGCCTGCGGGAGGACATGGCGACTGTCGGCTGTGCACTCATCACAGCGCCCCCGCTCCGCCGGTCAGGTCCATGAAGACGTCCTCCAGGCTTTGGGGCTCACGTCGCAGCTCATACACGGGGACGTCCGCGGCCACTAGCCGCCGCACCAGCTCGGCGGCGTCCCCGGGAGACAGGCCGGGAATTCGTACACCGGCATCTGTCACGACCATCGTCGCGAGCGACTCCGGGGCAGTGCGGTTGCCTGCGGCACCGTCCAGGCCGGCCAGCATTGTCGGGGTGAGCGCCTGTGGCCGGGGCGTGACCAGGAGCAGGTCCGGCACCGATCGGCGCATGAGTTCGGCACGCGTGCCCTGAAAGACAAGCCTGCCGGCTGACAGGATGCCGAGCACACTCGCCATGCGGTCGATCTCATCGAGCAGGTGACTGGAGACCATCACCGTCACGCCCTCACCCGCCAGCGACACCAGCAGATTGCGAACCTCCTCAATGCCGGCCGGATCAAGGCCGTTGGTCGGCTCGTCCAGGATGAGGAGCTCCGGCTGGCGGGCCAGCGCCATGGCAATCCCCAGCCGCTGCTTCATGCCCATCGAGTAGGTCTTCACCAGGCGGTCCCGATGGCCGGTCAGACGCACCAGGTCAAGAGCCCGGTTCACCTGGGCGTCGCTCAGCCCGAGCATGCGCTGCACCAGGCGCATGTTCTCGGCACCCGTCAGGTGTCCGTAGCCGGGCGGCTGCTCGATCATGGAGCCGGTGCGCGCCATGAGCCCGCCGCGACTGCGCCGATCCAGCGGGACGCCGAACAGGTTCACGCTTCCAGTCGTCGGTGTCAGCAGGCCGAGCAACAGCTTCATGGTCGTGGACTTGCCGGAGCCATTGGGGCCCAGGAAGCCGTAGACGACGCCGCGGGGAATGACCAGGTCGAGGTGATCGACAGCGGTGCGGGCGGCGGCGCCCCTGCCGAAGGTCTTGGTCAGGGCACCGGTGGTGACGACGGCGTCCGGGAACCGCGTTGCGGCGTCGCCCCCGGTGGGTCCTGGGCGGGTGAGGGTGACTGTGTTCATGCCTTGCAGCATTCCCGCGCCCGCGGTCGTCGGCATCAGGCCCGGGGCGGAAGTTCGGGCGCGCTCGGTCGCCGGACTCATACTCGGGTATGAAGACCCGGCTCCCACCGTGCCGCTACCGTCGCATACCGGATAGCGCTCCCGTGGAGGGCGGGCCCCTTACACAGGTGGGGAGAGGCGGGGATGAGGATGCGTGACGGCGAGGCAGCGGGGCATGGCCGGCGGGCGTCGGACGGGCCGGACAGCGGTGCGCGTTGGTGGCCGCCACGGGGGCGTCCAGGTGTGGCGGACATGCTGTTGTCCGTTTCCCTGGCTTATGTGTGCGTATGGAATCCGCCCATGATCACGGAGCAGCCGACCGGCGCTCTGCGCACCACACTCATTGACTCCGGTGCGTACGTCATCATCCTCGCCGTGTGCTGCGTGGCCATCGCGCTGCGCCGCCTAGCCCCAACTACCGCCGTCGTCGCCGTCGGAGTGGCGCTTGCCGCTCACGTACTGATCTTCGACGGTCTCTCCATCCTCGCTATCGTCGCCTGCCTGGTGGCGGTGGAGACCTGCACGAGTCGTGTCCCGCGCCCCCACGCTTGGCTGCTGGTGGCCCTGGGGTACCTCGGTGGCGCGGTCGGCGCCCTGCGCGCGGACAAGCTGATCGACCCGCCCACCCCGGGTGCCGAACTGATCGTCCTCGCGGTGAGCTGGGCGTTCATCACCGTCGCCGTCCTGACCGGCCTGCTGCGCCGACGCGCTCGCGAGCGGATCGAGCAGGCCCTGGAGCGGGCAGAGGTACTGGCCGCTCAGCAGGAGGCCGAACGGCGTCTGGCGGTGGCAGCCGAGAGGCAGCGCATCGCCCGGCACGTGCACGACCTGCTGGGGCACTCGCTGTCCGTCATCGGCATGCAGGCCGAGGGCGCCCGGGCCGTCCTGGCTACTGATCCCGCGGCCGCCGCCGAGGCGCTGGTGGTGATTGGGCGGACGAGCCGGCGCTCAGTCTCCGAAGTGCACGCACTGGTCGACATGCTGCGCGCCGACGTCAGAGAATCCCCCTTGGCTCGTCCCTCGGCGCAGTCGGACGGGAGCGCGGCACCGGCCGGCTCGAGTCCGGGCCTCGACGACGTGCCACGGCTCGTTACGGGTGCGCGGCGGGCGGGCATGCCGCTCACCCTCGACCTGCGCTGCGACGCCGAGCCGCCGGCCCCGGTGGGGGAGGCGGCGTACCGCTGCGTACAGGAGGCGCTGACCAACGTGATGCGCCATGCCGCATCCGCGCCGACCAAGGTCCGGATGCGAGTCGAGGACGGAGGAGTCGATATCGTCGTCGAGAATGTGGAGCCCATGTCGGCCGGAGGCGGTGCCGCAGGCGCACTGGACGACGACACCCGGCGGGGAGCGGGGCTGCAGGCCATGCGTGAACGAGTGGTAGCGCTCGGCGGCCGTATGTGGGCCGGGGAGCGGTCAGAGGGCGGCTGGCGCGTGTACGTCACCCTGCCGGCGCTGCCACACCTCCCCCAGGCGCAGCCGGGACAGGCCGCATGAACGGCATCATCAGGGTCGCGCTGGTGGACGACGAGCCGCTGTTCACCGCGGGGCTGGGCATGCTGCTGGGCGCACAGCCGGGCATCAAGGTCGCCTGGCAGGTCGGCGACGGTGGCCAGGCGCTGCGGCGCGCGCAGAGCGATCCCGTGGACGTGATCCTGCTGGATGTGCAGATGCCCGGCCTCAACGGCCTGGCCACGACCCGCCGCCTGATTGAGGCGGGAGCCCCGGGCCGCATCGTCATACTCACCACCTTCGACACCGACGGCTATGTCATGGGTGCCATTGAGGCCGGCGCGGCTGGGTTCCTGTTGAAGAACACGGCCCCGGAGCGGCTGATCGAGGCGGTGCGCACCGTCCATGCCGGCGACTCTGTCATCTCGCCCGGACCTACGCGGCGATTGTTGACCGCTGTACGCGCCGGCCAGGCGGAGCAAACCCGGCCCCAGCCGCCGCTGCCCGGTGGGCTCACCGAGCGGGAGACGGAGGTACTCGCGCTGGTGGCCCGGGGGCTGACCAACCAGGAGATCTGCGAGCGGCTGTGGCTGTCCATGGCGACGGTGAAGACGCACATCTCCCACCTGTTGGCCAAGACCGGGGCGCGCGACCGGGTGCAGTTGGTGCTGCTGGCGTTGCGCACCGGCGTCGTCGAGCTTGATGAGCTGCTGGCTGAGACCGCGCCGTGAGAACACTGAGGCGGGCGGCCAACGTACTCAGAACAGTCCTCCGAAGACCCAGCCGAACAGTACCTGGGCGTAGAGCAGGCCGACCACCAGATTGCAGAGCGTGCCCGCGAGGAACACCAGCACGGGCTTCCATCCGGCCTCCTGCAGGGCACCGACGCGGAACTCCAGGCCGATCGACACGAAAGCCAGGGTGAAGAACAGGGTCTGGAGCGCCTTGGCGGAGGCCACTCCGGTGCTCAACCAGCTGGTGTCGTCCGCGACCAGGCCGGGTGCGGCGGCGGCGAAGGTGGAGACCAGCACCGACGCGGCGACGAAACCGAGAACGAATTTCGGGAAGCGCTGCCAGACCTCGCGCCAACCGGGGCGGGTAGCAGAGGCAGCAGTTCCGTCGGCGCCACGGCGGTCCACGCGCAGGGTGAACCAGAGGGACAGGCCCACGGCAACGAAGCCGATGAGAGCGTTCTGCGTCATCTTCACAATCGCGGCGAACTCGAGCACGTCCTCGCCGGCGACGGCCCCCGCGGCGGTGACCGCCGCCGTGGTGTCGATGTTTCCGCCGATCCAGGCCCCCGCCACCGGCGCGGACAGCCCGAGGAGGCTCGCGAGCCACGGCAGCAGGAAGATGCTCGGCAGGGCGAAGACCACGACGAGCCCGGCCGTGTAGGCGAGCTGTTCGCGCTTGGCGTTGACGGCGCCTGCCGCCGCCACGGCAGCCGATACCCCGCAGATCGACAGGGCTGTGGCCAACAGGGCTTTGAGGTGCGGTTCGACCCGCAGCAGACCGGCGATCCACCAGGTGAACAGAAAGACCGTGGAGATCATGACCAGGGCCTGGATGATCGCTGGCGCCGCCGCCGAGACGATTACATTGATGTTGACGGCCGACCCCAGGAGTACGAGCCCCGTCTTGATGAAGAACTCGGTTCGGAACGCCGCCGAGAGACGGTCGATGACGCCGATCGCGGACAGGGCAACGTTGGCGGCGAACCCCAGTGCAATGGCGTAGACGGGGAACTCGATCGACCCGGCGATTCCGCCGAACCAGGTCCCCTCGCTCCAGAGTGGGACGTGACTGTCCAGGTAGTCAACGGCGGCGGCCAGGCCGACGACGACGATGAGGCCGAGCAGGGTCCAGCCCGGGGAGGTGGCCTCCGGGTGGGCGTCCGGGGCGGGTGCGACGTCGGAACCGGCAGCAGTGGGAGTGGTGGTGTTGACGTGGGCAGGAGCAGTCATCACAACCACTCCGAGATGTTCGGGATGATGCCGAGCAGGGCCAGGCCGAGCATGGCGAGTCCGGTGATGGTGGCGACCCAGTCCTCGCTCAGGGAGAACTTTCCGTCGCCGTCGGGCGGGATGACGGTGGTGGGTGGAACGTCGACGTGGCCGTCCGCGGCCTTGGTGTTACGGATCGTGTAGCTGTCAGGGGGCATGGGCATACCTTTCGGGTACTGCTGCGTACACGTCAGGACCTGCCCCGACAAGTGGGGCCCGTTAGAGGGACAGACACAGGAGGAGTCGTCGGCAGGTACCTGCCGACGCAGCTCGTGTCAAGGGAAGGGCGTGTCAGTCGGCAGCGGTGATGCGGATACCGCGACACATACACATCTCGGCCGCGCCGAAAAGGCCGCCGGCTGCGCCGACGACCGAATGGAGCGGGAGAGTACTGAACATGGCTCGGACCATAGGACACGGCGGAGCCGACAATCCAGGCCCGTCCGCATGGCGAAATGCGGTGATTCTCGGCACGCAACTGGCTGTTTGTGTTTGTGGGTGCGGGTGCGGGCTCGGATGGTGTGTTGTGGTCGGGTTCGGGGCCATGCTCGACAAGAGCCGGCCTACCAGGTAGTCGTGTTCGGGTGTGGGAGGCCGTTTTCGTGTCGGCGAGGTCGGGTTCGGCGGGTGCCGCTTTGCCGAGATCGTCCTCTTCATCCCCAAACCCTCCACATTCGGGAGGGTTTCGGGCTGACGAGGTCGTTTTGGTCGCTCAGAGGACGTTCTCGGGCCAATGAGGACGTTTTCGTGCCGGTGGGGACGTTCTCGAGGCGGCGTCGGGGGTGGACGGTTCGTGTGTTCCAGTGACGGTTCGTCAGGTAGCAGCAACGGGCAACACCATCAGCCCACCACGCCCACAAGCGCGAAGAGCCACGTGACATCTACCGAACTCGGCACGTAAGTCCTACCGAACTCGGCACGT
>NZ_JAUMUL010000093.1 GCF_030530635.1 Actinomyces sp. | reverse complement strand
GGCGCGCTCGTCGTCGAACAGGAAGTCCGCCAGGGCCTTGGCCAGCTCGGTCTTGCCCACACCCGTGGGACCTAGGAACAGGAAGGAGCCGGTGGGCCGGTCGGGGTCGGACACGCCCGCGCGGGAGCGGCGTACGGCATCGGCGACGGCGGTCACGGCGGCCTTCTGGCCGATCAGACGCTCACTGATGACCTCCTCCATGTGCAGCAGTTTGGCCTGCTCACCCTGCATGAGCTTGCCGACCGGGATGCCGGTCCAGGAGGAGATCACCTCGGCGATCTCGGTGGGGCCGACCTTCTCCGCGATCATCGGCTCCGGAGCGCCCTCGCGCTCAACCCCGTCCGGGCCGACGACGGTGGTGTCGGCGGCCTCGGCGTCGCGGATCTGCTTCTCCAGAGCGGGCATCTCCCCGTAGCGCAGGCGGCCGGCCTCCTCGAAGCGGCCCTCGCGTTCGGCCAGGTCCGCCTTGGTGCGCAGTTCGTCCAGCTGGGCCCGCAGCTCGCCGACCCTGTTGTGCCCGGCCTTCTCCGCCTCCCAGCGGGCATTGAGGGAGGCCAGGCGCTCGGAGGCATCGGCCAGTTCGGCGCGCAGGCGCTCCAGCCGGTCCGCTGCGGCGGGATCCGACTCGCCTCCGCGCTCGGCGGACAGTGAGTCGGCCAGGTAGGACTCCTCCATGCGCATACGGTCCACGCGGCGACGCAGCTCATCGATCTCCACCGGGCTTGAGTCCAGCTCCATGCGCAGGCGGGAGGCGGCCTCATCGATCAGATCGATGGCCTTGTCCGGCAGCTGCCGGCCGGAGATGTAGCGGTCGGACAGGGTGGCGGCGGCCACGAGCGCGCCGTCGGAGATGGTGACCTGGTGGTGCGCCTCGTACTTGGGGGCGACGCCACGCAGGATCGCGACCGTGTCCTCAACCGAGGGCTCACCCACATACACCTGCTGGAAGCGGCGCTCCAGGGCGGGATCCTTCTCCACGTGTTCGCGGTACTCGTCCAGGGTGGTGGCTCCCACCAGGCGCAGCTCGCCGCGGGCCAGCATGGGCTTGAGCATGTTGCCTGCGTCCATGGCCCCCTCGGAGCCGCCACCCGCGCCGACGACGGTGTGCAGCTCGTCGATGAAGGTGACGATCTCGCCGTCGGAGTCCTTGATCTCCTTGAGCACCGCCTTCAGCCGCTCCTCGAACTCGCCGCGGTACTTCGCGCCCGCGACCATCCCGGCCAGGTCCAGGGCCACGAGGCGCTTGCCGCGCAGGGAGTCGGGGACGTCGCCGGCGACGATGCGTTGGGCCAGTCCCTCTACGACGGCGGTCTTGCCGACGCCGGGCTCGCCGATCAGGACGGGGTTGTTCTTCGTGCGGCGGGAGAGCACCTGCACCACCCGGCGAATCTCGGCGTCGCGGCCGATCACCGGATCCAGCTTGCCCTCGCGGGCGGCCTCCGTGAGGTCCGTGCCGTACTTCTCCAGGGACTTGTATGTGCCCTCCGGGTTGGGGGAGGTGACGCGGGCGCTTCCGCGCACCTGCGGGAGGGCCTCGCGCAGCTTCGGGGCGGTGGCGCCGGCGTCGCTCAGCAGCTTGGCGACGGGGTCGGCGGACGGATTGCCGGCGGCCAGGCCGATGAGCAGATGCTCGGTGGACACGTACTCGTCGTCGAGGCTCTTGGCCTCCTTGCCGGCGGCCTCAAGGGCGGCCAGGAAGGCGCGCGAGGGCTGCGGCTGGGCGACGGAGGAGCCGGAGCCCGCCGGCAGTGAGGCCAGGACTCGGCGCGCCGCCGCGCCGACGGTCTGGCGCGCGGCCGGGTCGGTGACGGCGGCGGCGAGCAGTCCGGCCGCGACGCCATCGGTCTGGGCCAACAGTTCGGCCAGCAGATGTGCGGTGTCTACCTGCGGGTTGCCGGCGGCGGCGGCCGCCTGCATGGCCCCGGAGATCGCCTCCTGCGAGCGGGTGGTGAAGTTGGTGTCCATACGGGACCTCCTTGACGTGGGCGCCCAGACTCGTGCGGTCCGGAGTTCTGCACGCCTCAACCGATGCAGTCTTGAGTCTATTCCACTCAACTTTGGTGGCTCTTCGTGTTTGAGGGTGTGGTGGGGTTTGGATCTGTATTGCATCCAAACTGAACTGGAACCGGCATAGGGGGTCGCTGCCGGGGGCGGGGGTTCCGGGAGGGTGCGGGGCCGCGATGTAGTGGTCATGATCGGGCGTGGCAGGCCCGGTTCGGGCCGGTGAGGCCGTTGTCAGTGGGTGCCGGTTTGCCGAAGACGACCTTTCCAGCCCCAAACACGAAGAGTCACTTTGGGGAGCACACTCCCGAGGGCTCACGGCTGCGACTCGTAGCGCGTGCGGGCGAGCATCCGATCACCCCGAAGCGGCGCACAGAGACGAAGTCAGTTTTGGAAGATGGTACATCCCAGCCGGGCGCCGACAGCCGATCATCCACCCGCCGCGCCACCGACAGTGGCACGCACCACCACTGCCAAACCTGAGGTGTCAGATTTCCCAGTGAATTCAGGCAGAGCATGGGTAGCCCTACCCATTTTGTTATCGATGCGCACTCCGTTAGCCTGCTGCAGCACACATACCCGCCTACTCTGAGACTTGGAGAACACATGAAGCGCCTACCCCGCGTAGCAACAACCCTCACCACCACTCTGGCCGCCGTCGCCCTGACCGCGTCTTTGGCCGCCTGTCAGTCCAACAACTCCACCGATGCCGAGGAGCGGAACTCCGACCAGCAGGTCACCGCCGAAGCCAGCACCGGCACGGATTCCGGCAGCAGCAAGACGGGCGCAGACGCGACGAGTTCGACGCCTACTGTTCCAGACGGCTACACCCTCACCGAGGTCCCCAATGCCGACTTGTCCTTCGCCGTTCCCTCCGGGTGGACCACACTCACCGGCGCCGAGGCCTCCTCACAGACCGAGCTGGTAGACGCCGTCGCCACAGCCACCGAGCGGACTCCTGCGGAAGTACTCGCCGCAATGGAGTCGCTGGCCCTGTGGAGCATAGACACAAGCGCAACCGAGAACTTCGTCGAGAACCTCAACGTCGAGCTACTGGATAGTGCGTATGCGGCCCCCTCCAAGGACGAGGTGGCGCAGTTCCTGGCCAACCAGACTGCAAACAACCCGAACGCGAACATCACGCCCGACACCTACACCAAGACCACAACCGCCAGCGGCGACGACGCAGTGGTGCAGAGCTACACCCTCACCCTCGGAGAGACGAGCAACAAGGGAGCGTATGTGATCGTGCCGGCGAAGGGCGGCAAGGGATTCGCCCTGATCGCTATCAGCGCGGCCTCCACCGAGCGGGTGCAGGAACTGGCCGACGTGATCCTCGGCTCGATCTGAGTCAAGACATATCGATACCCGTATCGTTACCGTCGGGGCGGGGCTGCACCGCGCCCCGCCCCGACGGCTCCCCGCCGAAGGCCCATCGGCCACGATAACTATGACTCATTGAGAAGGACCCCCATGGCTCACCTGGCTCGCAGAACCGCCCTGACCACCGCATTCGCCGTCGCTCTGGCAGTCCCCTTGGCGGCCTGCTCCACCTCGAACGACGCCACCGGCACCAGCACGGCAGCCGCCAAGGGCGACGAGGGCGCGGATGCGAAGACCACCGTCCCCGACGGCTACACGACCGCACAGATCCCTAACAGCTCCGTCACTTTCGCGGTCCCCTCCGACTGGACCACCCTCACCAGCGATGACGCGGACGCTGACGACCGCATCGACGCCTTTGCCCAGGCGACGGGCGCGGACGCGGACTCCGTGAAGCTGAAGCTGACGGCGTACGGGGTGATCTCTGCGGGCCGTGGGGGCTCCGGCAAGGCGGACGAGATCAACGCCCAGGTCAACAAGGACCAGAACGAGCTGCGCACCAAGGAGGAGATCACCGCCGGGATGGAGGAGTTCGGCATTGGCCAGGACGACGTCGAGGTGGCCTCCACCACCACGGGCAGTGGCGCCGAGGCCAGGACCGTGAGCTATTCCCTAAGCTTCGGTGGGCAGACGCAGTACGGCGCCATCATCAACGCGCTTGTCCCGAAGGACGGTGGCACGCTCGTGGTCACGGTCACCAGTTACGAGTCCGCGCAGCGGGCGCAGGAACTACTCGACGCGGTCGCGGGCTCGATCTGATCCACGGGCCCAACCACCTTCAACCACCCCACACCCAGATTTCGCAAGGATTCTCATGACACGTCCATCCCGCAGGAATGTCCTCGGCTACGGCCTGATCCTGGCCACGGCCGTGTCGATGTCCGTGTCGATGACGGCCTGCTCCGCGGACGCCGACTCCTCCACCGGCCCCACCACACCCCACGGCTACACCCTCACCGAGGTGCCGGGCTTTGGAATCTCCCTGGCGGTACCGTCCGACTGGACCACCCTGACCCACGACGACTTGGACGACGAACTCGTGCAGGCGGTGGCGGACGCTCTCGACCAGGAGCCTGACTCGGTGCGGGAGAATGCCCAGACCTTCCATCTGATCAGCGTGGACGCGGACGCCACCGATTTCACGGAGAATCTGGTGGTCTCCCAGTACCAACTCGAGGATGGATTGCCACCCGAGGAGGAGTTCGCCGAGGTCACCGCGGACGACCAGGTCGACTCCAGTGACTTCGTGCAACGCACCACCGGCTCCGGAGCCGAAGCGGCCCTCTACACGGCCTCCGGCAAGCTCGCCGGCTCCGGAAGGGCATTCAGTATCGCCTTCATGGCCATCATGACGGGCGGCGCCACAGGCACCCCTGACACCGCCGGCTCCACTGAAGACGGCACTGCCGCCTCAACAGACCCCGGCGGGACGGTCACCTTCGTAATGATTGATGCGGCCTCCGCCGAGCGCGCCCGTGAGATCGCCGATGCCGTGCTCGCCTCGCTGTGAGTTCGCATCATTGCACCCGTGTCATACTGCGCACATGGGAAGCCGGCCGGCATCCCCGTGGTAGACGAAAGGAAGCGCTATGGGACTCGATGACCTGAAGAAGAAGGCCGAGGGCGTCGTCAGCTCCGACAAGGTCGAGGAGGTCTCCGACAAGGTCCTGGACAAGGCCGCCGAGGCCGCCAAGAAGGTCACCGGAGGCAAATTCGACTCCCAGGTCGACTCCGCCCGCGACGCCGCCGATAAGACCATTGGCAAGGAGTGACGGCGGGTCAACAGCACCGCCACGCCGGCAGGCCGTAGAGTCTGCCCGGTGAATACAACGCCCGCAGCCTCCTCATCGAGTCTTCAGCCCGTCCCCGATTGGCTTGACGAGATCGAGGGGGTGCGGGCGCTGTCATGGGTGGCCAGGCGCAACGCCGCCACCCGCGCCGCCTACGACGACTCCCCCGAGTTCACCCAGCTGCGCACCACTATCGAGGCGATCCTGGACTCCCCCGACCGCATTCCCGAGGTAAGTGAAGCCGCCGGCGCCCTGTACAACTTCTGGACCGACGCCGCCCATCCGCGCGGGCTGTGGCGGCGCACCACCTGGGAGGCCTACCGAGCCGGCTCCTCGACATCCCAGGCCCGCACGGCTGCGCCGTCCCGCGCCGCCCCCGCCGCGGACTCCATGGTCACCGACCCCACCGACTGGGAGGTTCTGCTCGATCTCGATGCGCTTTGCGAGGAGGAGGGCGTCAACTGGGTCTGGTCGGATGCCTCCATGCCGCTGCGCGGTCCCCTGACCGGTCGACGGGCCTTGATAAACCTGTCCGACGGCGGCTCCGACACCGACATCACTCGCGAATTCGACCTGGACGAGCGCCGTTTCCTACCGGGTCCGGATCAGGGCGGCACCGGCTTCGTGCGCGAGCCTTCCAAGGGATTCCTGGATTGGGGCGATGACGAGGGCAACACCGTGTTGCTGGCCACCGACTTCGGGGAGGGCTCGCTCACCCCTTCCGGGTACCCCCGGCAGGTGCGTCGTCTGCGCCGCGGCCAGAGTCCACAGGCGGGCGAGGTGCTGCTCACCGCGCCCGCCGACGCGGAGGGGGCTTGGGGCTTCCACGACCCGAAGAACCGGGTCTGGCTGCTGATTCACCCGGACTTCTACAGCTCCGAATTATGGTTGCTTCCTGAGGGCGCCGAAGTCTTCACCGCTGCTTCCGGCGCTGACCACCTGACACAGACGCAGGCCACGATTGCGCCTGGTGCACTGCGTGTGGATGTGCCCGCCTCGGCAACAGTGACCCCGGTCTGGGACCTGCTGCTGATCGAACTACGTGAGGACTGGCAGACCGATGCCCACACGACTTACCCGGCAGGCTCCCTACTGGCTGCACCGATTGAGGCATTCCTGGGTGGATCGCGAGACCTGACAGTGCTGTTCACGCCGACACCTACCACATCGTTGAGCGGATTCACCATGACCGCCCATCACCTATTGCTGTCTATTCTTGATGACTGCGTCACTTCCGTCGAAGTGCTAACGCCCACCGCCACCGACGGTTCCGGCCCCTGGTCACGTCGCCCGCTTCGGTTGCCCGGGACCGACGATGGCGCAGCCTGCACCGGCAGTGACAGTCCGCAGACTCAGGCCACGCAGGACCAAACCCTGCTACGTCCCGGACGTCCCCTGATCGAATTCGCTGCCGACGGCATCGATCCGCTCCACGATGACAGGGTCTGGTTGACGCGCACCTCCTTCACCAGCCCCTCGGCACTCATGCTCGGCGAGCTCAATGCCGACGGCAGACTGGCCGACATCGAGGTGCTGCGTGAGGCGCCCTGGCGCTTCGATGCGAGCGGCGTCGCCGTCACCCAGCATGTGGCCGTCTCGGATGACGGTACCCGGGTGCCCTACTTCCAGATCGGTCGGCCCCGGCTCGACAACGCCGGCAATCCCATTCCGTCCCCGACACTGCTCTACGGCTACGGCGGCTTCGAGATCCCTCTGGGAATCGGATACCTGTCGGTGATCGGTAAGGCCTGGCTGGAGCGGGGCGGCACCTACGTGGTGGCGAATATTCGCGGTGGCGGTGAGTACGGGCCCGCATGGCATCAAGCCGCCGCCAAGGAGCATCGGCATCGGACGTATGAGGACTTCGCGTCCGTGGCACGCGCACTGGCCGAGCGGGGCGTCACTTCCCCGGAGCGGTTGGCGGTGCACGGCGGCTCCAATGGCGGGCTGTTGGCCGGCGTCATGCTTACCCGGTATCCGGATCTGGTGGGGGCGGTGGTGTGCGAGGTGCCGCTGCTGGATATGCGGCGCTACATCCATCTTCTGGCCGGCCCCTCCTGGGAACCAGAGTACGGAGACCCGGATGACCCGGCACAGTGGGAGTTCATCCGCGGCTTCTCCCCCTTCCACCTCCTGGAGCCGGGGCGGACCTACCCGCCGGTGCTGCTGTTGACCTCCACCCGAGACGATCGCGTGCATCCGGCTCATGCCCGCACCATGGCCTACCGCATGCTGGAACTCGGGCAGGACGTGACCTATTTCGAGAACAACGAGGGCGGGCACGGCGGCGCAGCCACTAACAAGCAGCAGGCCTACATGAATGCACTGACGTACGAGTTCGCCTGGCGGACGCTCACACGTGAGTGACTAATCGCTGACCAGCGAGGCGTTTGACATATCGCGGGATGCTCTCAAGGTTGCCGGACTCACGGATAATTTCGGCGAGTTCATGGTGTTCGAGAGCAACCTCCCCGCCGAGTCCGCATCAACTTACTCCGCATAACCGGCTCTCCCGGCTTGAGAGCTCGGTGGTCGAGGTGGGCCTACGCGCCGAACGGCTGCCGGAGTAGGCGGTGCGGCGCCCACAGCCGGGGCGCTGGGCTGCCATTCCTGCATGCACGAGGCCAGTTAACCTTCTGCTGTATACCGGTTCTTCCGGTTTTGGGGTGTGGTGTGGGTGTTTGGTGTTGTGGTGTGGGTTCCTGTGGTGGGTTTGCA
>NZ_JAUMUL010000014.1 GCF_030530635.1 Actinomyces sp. | reverse complement strand
GCATGGTCTCCTCCAGCGGCGTGGCGTAGTCGTAGCGGTGCGCCTGGTAGAGGTCTACGTAATCCATCCCCAGGCGACGCAACGAACCGTCGATGCCCTCCATGATGTGCTTGCGGGAAAGGCCGACGTCGTTGGCGCCCTTCGGGCCGACGGGCCAGTAGACCTTGGTGAAGATCTCCAGGGACTCGCGCCGCTGCCCCTTCAACGCCTGCCCGAGGACCTCCTCCGCGACGGTGTTGGCGTACACGTCCGCGGTGTCGAAGCTGGTGATGCCCAGGTCCAGCGCCGTGTGTACGCACTCCACGGCGGTGTCGGCTTCAACCTGGGAGCCGTGAGTGAGCCAGTTGCCGTAAGTGATTTCGGTGATCTTGAGTCCGGAACTGCCGAGATGACGATATGCGACCATGGCCACAGCCTAGCGCGACGCAAGTACAGTGGCGCAACTATTTCGGGGAGTGAACGCATCCCGCGCCTGTTCTACCGACCTCGGCACGTAACAACTACCGATCTCGGTGGGGAACTGGGCCCGGAGTTCGGGGCCCAGTGGGCTCAGTCGGGGTACTGGCGGCGAGCCACCTGGGGCGCGGGCTGCCGCCACCGGCGCAGGTTGAAGCAGCGCGAGAAGATGTACCAGAAGATCGTCCCCTGCTCCTGGACCTTGTCACTTCCGAACTTGGCGTACAGGCGCCGGCGCAGTCGCCGCCAACAGACCACCGCATCGCCGATCGCGATGAACAGGAACAGGTAGATGGCCAACATGAAGTAGTAACCGAGCAGCGTCTGCCGAGAGGAGAAGGCGATGAACACAATCAGCAGCAGGAAAGTCAGCGGCATGAACAACTCGCCCAGGGAGAAGCGGGCGTCGATGTAGTCGCGGATGTACCGCTTGATCGGGCCCTTGTCCCGCAGCGGCAGGTAACGGTCGTCTCCGGTCTGCATAGCCTGCCGCTGGCGCTCCCAGGCGGCGTCCTGCTTAGCTCGTGCCTCCCGTTTGGCGGCCTTTCGGTCCGCGGGCACGAGCGGGTGCAGGTTTCGGGCCTGCGCGTCCTTGCGCTTAGGAGTGGGACGCCCCTTGCCTGAAGCCTTTGCGGGGGCGGGCGCGGCGGCTGCGGCATCGTCGTCGGCCCGGCTGCGTCTGCCGAACGGCAGCTTCTCTAACAGACTCACGGGCCACAGGTTAGCGGCTCTACCGCGCTACCCTGCAACTCATGATCACTGTCCAAGCCGTGCGCGCCGCCGTACACGACTCCTTCGATCGGGTCGTCGCCGACCTTAGGGAGCTGGTGTCCATCCCGTCCGTATCCGCCTCCGGTCACGATCCCGCCCAGATTGAACGTTCCGCCGAGCATGTGGCCGGGCTGCTGCGTGAGGCCGGTCTGGAGGCGCGAGTGGCGAGCGCCGTCGGCCCGGACGGTCCCGGCCGTCCAGCGGTGCTTGCTCACCGGGAGGGCCCTGCCGGCTCACCCCGGGTACTGTTGTACGCCCACCACGACGTCCAGCCCGTGGGCGATCCCGCCAAGTGGCGCCAGGCCGATCCCTTCGTCGCCGAGCGGCGCGGTGAGCGTCTGTTCGGTCGGGGTGCGGCCGACGACGGCGCCGGCGTGGTCTCCCTGGTGCACGCTCTGCGCCTGGTCGCCGATTTGAATGACGGTGAACTGCCATGCTCGGTGACCGTGTTCATTGAGGGGGAGGAGGAGATCGGCTCGCCCTCATTCGAGGCCTTCCTCGAGGCATACCGCGAGCAACTGGACGCCGATGTGATCGTGGTCGCCGACTCTTCCAACTGGCGGGTGGGGGTGCCGGCGCTGACCACTTCCCTACGGGGAGTGGTCCAGGTGGACGTGCACCTGGACGTGCTCGATCATGCTCTCCACTCCGGCCAGTACGGCGGTCCGGTACTCGATGCCATCACCCTCATGTGCCGGTTGGTGGCCACCCTGCACGACGAGAACGGCGATGTCGCCGTGGACGGCCTCATCTGCGAAACTGTCGCCGCGCCCGGCGCTCCCGACTACTCTGAGGCCGACTTCCGCTCCGACGCCGGCGTGCTGGACGGCGTTGCGCTCGCCGGCACGGGTGACCTGACTGCCCGATTGTGGACCAAGCCGGCGCTCGCCGTCATCGGCATGGACGTGCCGCCTCTCCGGGTGGCCGGCAATGTGCTCGCCCCGAGCTGCACCGCCCGCCTCTCCCTGCGGATCGCACCCGGTGAGGATCCGGCCACAGCACTCGCCGCCCTGCAGACGCATCTGCAGACGCACGCCCCTCTCGGTGCCCGGGTTACGGTCGACGTCGGCGAGATGGGACCGGCCTTCGACTCGACCGCCGACACGCCTGCTGCGCGTGCGGCCCGCTGGGCATTGAGCACCGCCTTCGGCAATGGGGCCGTTAACATCGGTCAGGGCGGTTCGATACCCTTCATCGCCACCCTCAAGCGGGCGTTCCCCGACGCACAGGTGCTGGTCACTGGCATTGAGGATCCGGACACACGCGCACACAGCGAGGACGAGTCCATGCACCTGGGTGACCTCGAACGCATAGTGGTCGCCGACATCCTGCTGCTGGCGCGGCTCGGTGGCGTCGTCGTGTCCGACTGACTCGGCCCGCCATGCCAATGCGTATCCTCCTGGCCCCCGGGCCGATGTACCCCGAGCCCGGCGGTATCCCCTTGGTGACCCCTGAATCCGGGCTTGGAGCCGCCGCCGTCGCACGAGCCTTATCCACTGGTTGGGAGGACCAGCGGCCCGACGATGTTCTCACCCGCCTGCCGCTGCCCGACGGCGGCTCAGGCACGGCGCAGGCAATCAGCGAGGACCGGATCGGGGCGTGGACCGCCGTGGAGGCGGCCGGTCCCCTCGGCCAGGTCCGGGAGGCGGACCTGCTGTGCCTGCGTCCTAGTGACCTAGGCCGCGCCGGCACGGCCGCGGTTAGCGGCGCACGCGCTACCTGGTTGTTGGACACGGCCCGATTGCTAGCGCTTCCCGCCGACCGCGGGCAGGCTGCGCTCGAGGCGCGGGCCGGTACGACAAAGGGCCTTGGGCAGGCCTTGGCCGCTGCTCTGCGGATTACGGCGCCTGGAGACACGCTCGTAGCGACCTTGGGACCGACCGCCGTGCACGATGGCGGGCTCGGTGCCCTGGATGGACTCGGCGGGTTGGAAGCGGCTCGCACACTGATGACTGGCCGCGAGTTGGTGCTCGCCCTGGCCGATGACACCCCGCTGGGCGGCGTATCGGGCGCCGGTCAGGCCCTGGCCGCGGTCACTGCGCTCGGCGGGGAGGAGTGCCAGGAACTGAACCGGCGTGCCTGTGCGGCGGCATCGGGGCTCGTGTCCCGGGCGGGTGCAGTCCATAACGGCAATCTGCCGATTGTGGGCGCGCAAGCACAGGCGTTGTCGGTCACCTCCCGGGGCACCGGTGCGGGCGGGGGAGCGGCACTGGTGCTGCGGGCGCTCGGTGCCAGGGCCGTGCCCGGGCCTCGCGCCATGTCTTCGTTGCTGGGCTTGCGGGACGCCGTCGCCGGCCAGGATCTGGTGGTGACGGCCGCCGGAGAGATATACGACGTCGTCGCCGACTCCGTGGTCGCGGTGGTCGGCGAGGCCGCCGGGAAACGGGCTCTACCGACGGTACTGGTGGCGGGGAAAATGGCCCTGCCGCGCGGTGAACTGGCCGCGGCGGGCGTGGTATCCGCCTACTCGCTCGAGGAGCTTCACGCAGGTCGAAACGGCGGGTGGAATGTCGGCGGCGCTTCCGCGCTGCGCGAGCGGCTGGCGGTAACCGGCGCACGATTGGCACGCACCTGGTCTCGCTAAGAGCGCTCGGCTGCATCATCGACCGACCTCGGCACGTAAGATCGACCGAACTCGGTGAGGGGCGGGCCGAAGCCGGAGTGGAGTCAGGCGACCCTGGTGTGCGGCGCCGGGGCGGTGGAGCCGCGCACGATCAGGTCGGGGACGAACAGCAACTCGGTATCGGCGGGCCTCTCGCCGCCGATGGCCGCCAGCAGGGTGGTCACCGCCGCCCGGCAGATCGCTGCGACCGGCTGGCGCACGGTGGTCAGCGGAGGATTCGTCATGGGAATAAGGGGGGAGTCGTCATACCCGATCACCGATACGTCCTGCGGCACGGTCTTGCCGGCGGCTCGCACCCCGGAGATGACGCCCAGCGCCATGATGTCCGATCCGCAGATAATGGCGGTGCAGTCCTGCTCCAGTAGTCGGACTGCGGCACTGGCGCCGCCCTCATAGGTGTATAAGGTCTCCACGATGCGCAACTGCTGGTCCGGCAGAGCGGCGTGCACCCCGTCCTCGTAACCGGCCCGTTTGCGCTGAGCGGGCACCATCCGTCCGGGACCGATCGCCAGGCCGATGCGGGTATGCCCCAAGCTGGCCAGGTGATCCACGGCCATTCGAGCCGCCGCCCGGTCGTCGGTGGCGAAACCGGGAACCTTGATCGTGGAGGCATTGCCGTTGATGGTCACCAGCGGCACGCCCCGCTCCCGCAGTCGCTGGTAGCGGGTGACGTCGCCGCCGGTGTCGGCGTGTCGTCCGGAGACGAAGATTATGCCGGCCACGCCCCGATCCACCAGCATCTCTATGTACTCGTCCTCGCTGGTCCCACCGGGAGTCTGCGTGCACAGCAGCGGGGTGTGTCCGCTGGGGGCCAGCAACTGCTCGATCTCCTGGGCGTACAACGGGAAGATCGGGTTGGACAGTTCGGGCACAATCAGCCCCACCAGGCCCTTGGAGGCTTGGCGGAGCGATTCAGGGCGCTCATAGCCGAGCAGGTCGAGGGCGACGAGCACCTGGCGGCGGGTTACCTCCGCCACGTTGGACTTACCATTCAGGACCCGGGACACGGTCGCTGTGGAGACGCCCGCCTGCTCGGCGATGTCGGCGAGAGTGATGCGCTGTTGCACGGTGCCCATCCTAAAGGGAAACCAGCGGCTACGGCCGCCGGGTGACGAGACTTGATACGCGGCGAGATGAGGCATGCATATCGCGCCTATGGAATGTCGGTGGAATCGGTGCGGGGTGGAGCCGGGCGCAGCGTGACGATGGCCGATCCCGGACCGTTGGCGGTTATGGTCAGGTGCCCGCCCTGCTCGCCGACGACGGTGATGTCGATGCCGTCCATGGTCTTCACAGCATCGACCGCCTCGGCCGGAAGCGCGGCCAAAGGCAGATCCACTATTGTCCCTCCCGTCCGGGCCAGAGCCACCAATACGTCCCCCTCCGGGTGGGTCCGCAACCAGACCACCAGGTCGCCTTCGGCATGCACCCAGCGCATGCCACCGCGCCGCAGCGCGGGTAGTTCACCGCGCAGCCGGCCCAGAAGCCGGTAGCGGTCGAGGGTGACGCGGTCCACCGGGCCCCAGGCGCCCACGGGGCCCGGCTCATTGGACGGTGCTGCACCTGGCGGGCTGGTCCAGGGGATGGTGGTGCGCGAGTGCTCACCGGTGCGACCGGTGGCGCCGAGCTCGTCGCCGGAGAACACGGTGGGTACCCCCGGCGCGGTGAACAGTGCGGTGGCTGCCACGAACTGTGCCGCCCGGGAGCCGACGACGGTACGGATGCGCGGCGTGTCGTGCGAACCGAGCAGGTTCATGGAGTGGGTGAGACAGGTGCCCGGCATGTGTGCGGCATATTCCCGCACGCCCCGTGTAATCGGGTCCGCCGGGAGCCGAGGAATGCCGGTGGGGATTCCCAACCAATTGAGGTTGTCGGCGGGATCGGGCGCGGCGAGCCAGGACCACAGCGGCCGGGTGAAGCCGTGATAGTTCATGGTGCCGTGCCAGCCCGCCCCGTCAAGGTCGCCGGAGGCGTCGTGGCCGTGCTCCGCGACCAGCCACAGCTCCCGCCCGGTCTTCGTCTCGACCTGCCGCATGGTGGAGCGCATATCGCGGGCCGCCTGGTGGGCGAGGTCGACCATTCCGCTGCGTCCGGTCATATTGGCCACGTCCGTGCGCCAACCGTCGGCGTTGTAGGGCGGGCGCAGCCAGTGTGCGGTGACCGAATCGGTTCCGCGCAGCAGCCGGTCGCGCATGTCCTCCGAGCGGTGATCGAGCTTGGGCATGGTGGCCACCCCCATCCAGGTCACGTACTTATCGGGGTGACGATCGAAGGCGTAGAAGCCGGCCTCGGTGCAATCGGCGTCGGATACGGCACGCCGGAACCAGTCGTGGGAGACGCCGGTGTGATTGGTGGTCAGGTCCAGCAGCAGCCGCATGCCGCGCGCGTGCAGCGCCTCTGACAGGCGGGCCAGCGCGGCATCACCGCCAAGTAGGGGGTCTACGTGGGCGAAGCTGGTGGAGTCGTAGCGGTGCACGGAGTCGGCGGGGAACACCGGAGTCAGGTAGACGGTGTTCACACCTAGTTCCTGCAAGTAGTCCAGGTGGTCGGCGATGCCGTCCAGATCCCCGCCGTACCAGGCTTGCCCGGCGGGATCTCCCGCCAGGGGCGGCTCGTCGAGCCAGCCGTGGGGCTGCGCCCAGGCCGGGGCCGCACGCTCCTGTGGAGCGGTGTGGGCGGCGAAACGATCCGGGAAGATCTGGTAGCACACGGCGTCGAGAACCCAATCGGGGGCGTCGTCTGCACCAAGTACCCGGAAGTCGGTGGCGTCGGGGACGTCGTGGTCGGCCAGGCCTGCGGCATGGAACCACATGTATGGGTTCTCGCTGCCCGGAGACAGTAGGAGGAAGCGATAGTGATTGACCGGATTGACCAGTCTGACCTTCGCCTCCCACCAGGTGCCGGCGTCGCCTGTGGACACCATCTCGGCGGGAGACAGGTCTGGCTCGCCGTCTATGACCTGACGCAGGATGATGCGTTCGGGCTTCCAGGGAGTGGGCACCCACACCCTGGCGGTGAGTTCGGCGCCAGGACGGCGTGAGCCCAGAAGGTAGGCGGGGCCGGTGTCGTGGTGGGGCTGGTGCAGGTACTGCGGTTCGTGCTGGCGGGTCATCGATCAGCCTCAGCCCTTGACCGCGCCGGCGGTGGCGCCGCCGACGATGTACCTTTGCAGATACTGGAACAGGGCGATCACCGGGAGCATGGTCATCACCGAGCCGGCGGCGAAGACGCCCAGGTTGTTGGAACGGTCGCCTGAGAGCATGCCGTACAGACCCACGGCCAGAGTCTTCTTGGAATCGTCGGTCAGGAAGATCGAACCCAGTATGAACTCGGAGATAATGCCGACAAAAGCCAGCAGGAAGGTAGTTGCCAGAATCGGCTTCAGAGAGGGCAACAGAATCCGGTAGAACACCTGCCAGTGGCTGCAGCCGTCGAGGATTGCGGCCTCGTCGAGCTCCTTGGGGATGGCGTCGAAGGTTCCCTTGATCAGCCACACCTGGCCCAGGGCGCCACCCATGAGGGCCAGGCAGTAGCCCAGCAACGTGTTCAAGCCGATGGTGGGCACGATCTCGCCGATGCCGGAGATCATGTTGTAGATGGCGATCATCGACAGTGTGGTGGGGAACATCATGATCAGCAGTAGTGCCAACAGGCCGCCGCGACGCCCCCTGAAGCGGAAGCGGCTGAAGGCGTAGGCCGCCAGCACGGAGAAGAAGATCTGTGCCGCCGCGACAGCCGCGCACACGATCATGGTGTTCAGGTACCAGCGGGTGAAGGGACCCTTCTCGCCACCGAGCAGCGTCTGATAGTTGACCAGGCTGAACCGGGTGGGGATCAGGGAGGTGGATGCCACCGTGCCCAGGGGGTTCAAGGATGCGGAGATGACGTACAGGATCGGGAAGGCGGCGAAGCCGAGGGCCAGCACGCCGACCATGTGGCGCCAGCCGATCTCCCGGAACCAACGGCGCAGTGGCATGCGGTTGTGCTGGATTTGCGGGTGTTCGGTGCTGGCGGCGGCGTTCTTCGATGCGGTCTTACTCATTTTCGGTCCTTTCCGGCGGCTTCAGTGGATGTCCTCAAGGCGGCGCGTAGCGGTGAACTGTGCCGCGGCCAAGACGCCGGTGATGACGAATAGGACGACGGAGACGGCGGAGGCGAAACCGTAGTCCGCCCCCGATCCGCCGAAGGCGATGCGGTAGACCATGGAGATGAGAATGTCGGTGCCGCCGCGCGTGTACTCGCCGGGAGCGAAGGGCCCGCCTTCGGTGAGCAGTCGGATGGCGTTGAAGTTGTTGAAGTTGAAGGCGAAGGTGCTCACCAGCAGGGGTGCCACCGAGACCAGCAGCAGCGGGGTGATGACCCGGGTGGTGGTCTGCCAGCCGGAGGCCCCGTCGATGCGGGCGGCCTCCTTCAGATCGTCCGGGATCGACTGCAGCGCGCCCGTGCACACGATGAACATGTAGGGGAAGCCCATCCAGGTGTTGGTCAGCAGCACCGCGATCTTGGCCCAGGTGGGGTCGCCGAGCCAGTTGATGTGCAGGTGCAGCGTCTCGTTGATCAGGCCGAAGTCACGGTTGTAGAAGTTCGACCATATCAGCAGGGAGATGAAGCCCGGAACGGCATAGGGAAGCAGCAGGAAGGAGCGGTACAGCTTCTTGCCGCGAATACGGTCGTCATTGAGGGTCAGAGCCAGGAAGTAGCCGAGACCAAAGGTCAGCAGCATGGAACCGGCGGCGAAGAGCAGGGTCCACCCGAAGGCGCCCCCCAACTGCTTGAGCAGGCTCTGATTGCCGAACAGGCGCTCGAAGTTGGCCAGACCGACGTTCTGCTTCCAGGACTGCGCCAGCCGGTCCCCATTGGCGTTGACGTAATACTCGGAGTTGCCGACCTTCTGCACCGTGTAGACGTCACCCGTCTGGGTATTGGTAATCGCGTCGGCATCCTCGTCGTACACCATCGTCTTGGTTCCCTCGAAGGCGGAGCGCACGCCCTGGACCTTGATGGCGGTGGTCTCGGAGACCGACAGGGTCAGGTTGGAGATCTTGTCGTAGGCGGCGTTGACCTCCTTGCCGGTCAGGATGGTGTAGCCGTCGGCGGCGGTGACGAAGCCGTCGGTCACGGTCGTGTCGACGTCGGTGGCCGCCTTGACCGTATCGCCATCGGCTCCGTAGAGCACCTCTTCGGTGTCGGTGTCCACCAGGAACAGGGAGAAGGGGCCGTCCTCCACGGACCCGGTGGTGGCCACGGACAGGTTGTACAGCGAGGAGTCGGCGGCCTGAACCACCGAGTTGTTTGTGATGGTGGTTACGGCCTCCTCCTTGGTGCCGCGGAAGCCGTCGCCGAAGTTGGTGAAGGCGGTCTGCACCGTCATGATTATCGGCACGATCAGGAACACGGCCAGGAAGAAGGTGCCCGGGAAGAAGTACTTAGCCGGCACGAATCGCCGGGTCGAGTACAGGATGAACAAGGCGGCGGTGGCGACTACCACAATGAACAGCCACATCCACATGCGTGCGGCGATCAGCAGCGGCAGCAGATAGGCGGCTACGGCGAGGGCGGCGCCGAGGACGAGCACGCGTGCGAGCACCGAGCGGATAGTCGTCGTTCGTTCCCGCATTGTGTGACGAGAGGATTCCTGTGAGTTGTCCGCGCCTGTGGCGGCGTGGCCGCCGCCTCGGGGGGCGGTTGGGGACGTCATCGTCGAATGACCTTTCATCGGACTGAAAGAGACTGAAAAGACTGAAAGAAGAGAGCGAAAGACGGGAGGCCTGGTATGAGGCGAAACCGAAACCGGGCGGCGTCGGGCGGCCGACCGCTGTCGGGGGCGGCCGGATCGGGGCTGAGGGTTTCGGCCGCCGGCGGCCGACGGCCCGGGAGGGCGCGGTGAGGGTCGGCTGCCAGGCCGCCGACCCTCACCTGTGAGTCACTTTTCCAGCGTGGACTTGATCTCGTTTCCGGCGCTGGTGATGGTGGAGTCGGGGTCGGCACCGCCGATGATGTTGGCCTGGGCCTTGCCCAGGGGGCCCCAAATGGCGGACATCTCGGGGATGGCGGGCATCGGGTCGGCGGCGGCGGCGAAGTCCATGAACTTGACCATATTGGTGTCGGTAGCCTTCAGCTTGTCGGCCAGGTCCTGCTGCACCGGCGGCAGCGGGTTGATGGCGTACATGGCCTCGGCGATGGTCGAGTCCTTGGCGATGTCGGCCGCGAAGGTCTCCGCGAAGGCCTTGTTCTTCCCGGCGTTCGCCACGTAGAAGGCGTTGACACCGGCGAAGGGGCGGGCTTCCTTCAGGCCTTCGAATCCGGGAACCTTGGAGACCTCGTAGTCGATTCCTGCGGTGGTGATGTCGGCGATGGCCCAGGGACCGGAGATGAGATAGGGGGCCTTGCCCTCGGTGAACAGGGAGATCGCGTTGTCGCCGGTCACGGAGGTGCTCAGCACTTCCTGCTTGCCCAGATCGCCGATCTTCTTGGCCGCGGTGATCGATCCCTCGCCGCCTACGCCCACGTCGGTGGCGTCGAGTGAGCCGTCTTCCTTGGTGCCGAACAGGTAGCCGCCACCGGAGGTGTAAAGGGGCTCCATGTGGTAGGCGTCGCCTTCCTCGCCCACGGGCAGCAGCAGTACCTTTTCGGCGGAGGAGGCCTGCCCGGCCTGGACCAGCTCCTCAATGGTGGCGGGGGCGGTGACATCGGTGAGGCCCTTGTTCACGAACAGGCCCAGCGTCTCCACGCAGTAGGGCACGCCGTAGTACTGGCCGTCGTAGGTGACCGCGTCCAACGCCACCTGGCTGTAGTTGTCCTTGGCAGCGGCGTCCAGGGTGACCGGGGAGATGGCGCCGTTCTGCACCAGGTTGCCGATCCAGTCGTGGGCGGCTACGATCATGTCCGGCCCGTTGCCGGCCTGGTTGGCGGCAATGAAGGTTCCCTGGAGTTCGTCGGCGACGATCTGCACCGCCACGGAGATGTCCTGCTGGTCGCCCCACTTCTGTGCAATGTCTTTCAGGGCGCCGGCCTTGACCTCGTCGGTCCAGATGACGAGGTCGGCGCCGGCGTCGCGGACTACCTGCCCGTCGGTGCCCGCGGCCGAGGCCTCGGGAGCGGCGGAGGTCGAGGCGGACTGACCGTCATTCGAGCCGCAGGCGGCTGCGGCGGCAAGGGTGGTGGCGATGGCGGTCACGGAGAGGAACGAGCGGCGATTGACAGACACCGGGATTCTCCTTCGAATCTGAATGGAGCTGATGGGATGACGAAAAAAATGTAACGGCCTCCTGCAAATCTTGCAAGTCGATACGCGGATTCATGCAAGCATGTTGCAGAAGAGTGTCTCAGGCGACAGTCGAGGCGGTCGCCCAGACCGTCGTCGTGGGCGGCACGATCAGACTGCCGCCCTCCTGCTCCAGCGCCGCCGACGACAACAGCACATCGGCGTGCTCGGGCAGCATCAGCGCACGCGGCGAGGTGTTGACCAGCACCAACACGTCCCGCGTCAACACGACCAGCACATCCCGCGGACACCAGTCCAGCCCCTTCACGAAGGCGAAGGGCGCCGCCGCCAGGTTGTGTTCGTGACGCACGTAGCTGGCGTGACGAACAGTGGCCAGGGGAGAGCCGAACTGGGAACCCTGGGAAGCGGCGCGATCATTGACGATTTCGGCCAGTGCCACAGGATCGGCGGGCCTGGCGGCGTCGGCCAGCCCGACCTCGTCTCCCTGACGCAGGTAGACGGCGCCGGGCAAGGCCAATACCAGGGCCTGCAGGGCCAGGGCGCGCCGGAGGACCTCGTCCTCCGACACCGATTCGAACCAGCGACGCCCGTCTCCCGGCCGCACCGACCCGGCCAGCCGATAGCTGGGGAGAAGACGCCACACCGGCGGTGCGCCGAAGCGGTCGTGCTCAGCCAGGGAATCGGTGATGGCACTAGTGAGCGAGCCCTGGTCCCAGCGGGACAACATGAGTCGATCGTCACGCAGGTGGTGCAGCCAATCGTCCTGCAAATGATGCAACAGCGCATCGGGGTAGCTGGCGGACACGTCTGCACCCAGCGTGCCCTCGGGCACGTACTCGGCCAGCAGGGACTGCACGGCTGTGAAGTACTCGCTGAGCCGCTCCAGATCGGACTCGTCCCAGATCTCGGGCGGCACGATGGTGCCGAGGTCAACACCATCGGCCCCAGCCGCCAGGAAACTGCCGGCCCGTTCCACCAGCCCGTCGTAATCGCGCTCCTGGCCGACCACGATTGGGTTGTCATTGTGGGCAGAGGCGCCGGTGACCGGTCCCAGTGCCCCCGAGATCCGCACGATCACGCGCAGACCCAGCTCATGGGTGTGCTCGGCGAAGCGGCGGAACGCCGCCATGTCGGAATTTGCGGAAAGCCGGGATGGGCGCAGAAGGATGGCGCCGAATCCGAGGGAGACCACGTGTTCGCAGACGCTGCGCAGGTCGTCCAGCTGTGCGGCGCCGAGCTCGGGGGAGGCGACCTCGTATACGAGTCCGTCTCTCCACCATTCCACCGGACCGGTGTACGCACGGTGGATGAGCGTCGTCGTGGTGGTCACGGCAACTGGCTCCCTTCCGCCGGGTTCTACCCGGACCTGCAGGCCGGACCGGGCCCACGAGGGGCCACGGGCGAGTCCCGGCGACAAGACATCCTGCCAAGCCGTACGGCTAAGGCGTGAGCCATAGTAACCCGCTGTCAGGAACGTTGCCGCCACGTCCTGCGATACGTTGGACTCATGTCCGTCTCACAACAGCGCTTCCCCGTCACAGGCGAGTTCGGAGCGAGCGGCGCCGTGGCCGAGGACACCGGCGACCTGGTCGGATACGGCGGGGCCGATGTGGTGCGTTTCGTGTCCGAGCCGCTCAAGAACCCGCAGCGCACCCCCTTCGAACGCGACCGCGCCCGGATTCTGCATTCCTCCGCCCTGCGCCGACTCGGCGCCAAGACCCAGGTTCTGGGTCCGTCCGCCGACGACTTCGTGCGAACCCGTTTGACCCACTCCCTGGAAGTGGCCCAGGTGGGGCGAGCACTTGGACAGGCGCTGGGATGTGATCCGGATGTAGTCGATGCCGCCTGCCTCTCACACGACCTGGGGCACCCGCCCTATGGGCACAACGGCGAGCAGGCGCTGAACGTGGTGGCGCAATCCATCGGCGGCTTCGAGGGAAACGCCCAGACCTTCCGCATCCTCACCCGCCTGGAGCCCAAGACCCTGGATGCGGCCGGCCGGAGCGTGGGCGTGAATCTCACCCGCGCCAGCCTGGACGCGGTCGCCAAGTACCCCTGGGCCAGGGGCGAGGGACCGGGAGGTCCGGACGGGCGCTCCCGGGTCAAGTACGGCTGCTATGACGAGGACCGGGAGATCTTCGATTGGATGCGTCGGAATGCCCCGGCCCGGCGGCGCTGCCTGGAGGCGCAGATCATGGACTTCTCCGACGACGTCGGCTACTCGGTGCACGACGTGGAGGACGCCATCGCCCTGTTCAAGATGGATCCCGCCCGCCTTACTGACGCCACCGAGATCGCTGCCGTGGTGGACTCCACCCGTGCCTGGTACGGCACAAGCGTTAGCGCTGACACTCTCGGCGCCGCCTGGGAGCGACTATCCGCCCAGCCGTTCTGGATCCGCAAATATACCGGCGCGATGGCGGATGCGGCACAGCTGAAGAACCTGACCAGCCAACTCATCGGCCGCTTCGTATCCGCCGTCGCCGTGGCCACGCGCGAGGTCTTCGGGGAGGGGCCTCTGACCCGCTACAACGCCGAACTGGTCATCCCCGAGCAGACCGCCGCCGAGATCCTGATCCTCAAGGGTGTGGCGGTGCATTACGTGATGGCGCCCCGCGAGCACGAGCCCGTTTATCTGCGTCAGCGCACCGAGTTATTCGACCTGGCCGATGCGCTGGTAGAGGGCGGGGCTCGTCATCTGGAGCCCGTCTTCGCCGCGGCCTGGAACGAGTCGGCCGACGACTCCGGTCGATTGCGAGCCGTCGTGGATCAGATCGCCTCCCTGACCGACACCTCGGCGCAGGCCTGGCACGCTCGCCTGTGCGGGCTGCTGTCCGCGGTGTAGGCGGCACAGCGGGAGTCGGGCCGGCGCCTTTTGTGTCTGAGCGCTCGCCTAGGATGGGGCCATGGCGGGACTGATCAAGCGCGAGGACATCGATGCGGTGCGCGAGCGCGCCCGGATCGAGGACGTCGTCGGCGAGCACGTCACGCTCAAGAGCGGGGGAGTAGGCTCCATGAAGGGCCTGTGTCCCTTCCATGACGAGCGGACCCCGTCATTCAATGTGCGCCCTCAGTTGGGGCTGTGGCACTGCTTCGGCTGCGGCGAGGGCGGCGACGTAATCGACTTCGTACAGAAGATCAACCACCTGTCCTTCTCCGAGGCCGTGGAGTACCTGGCCGGCCGAGTAGGCGTACAACTTCGCTACGAGGAGGGTGGCGCCGTCAGGCGCGGCGTCGAGCCGGGCACGCGCCAGCGGCTGATGGAGGCCAACCGCCTGGCCGAGGCCTGGTTCCAGGAGCAACTGGCCACTCCGGCCGCCCAGGCCGGACGAGACTTCCTCACCGGGCGCGGCTTCGACCGCAACGCCGCGGCTCACTTCGGCGTGGGCTATGCCCCGGGCGGCTGGGACAACCTCGCGAACGTGCTGCGTTCGCACGGATTCACCGAGCGGGAACTGGTGGAGTCCGGGCTTTGTGGCCGCGGCAGTTCCGGGCGCATCTATGACCGCTTCCGGGAGCGGCTGATGTGGCCCATCCATGATGTCACCGGCGCTCCGGTCGGTTTCGGCGGGCGGCGCCTGTCGGATGCGGACAAGACCGTCCCCAAGTACCTCAACACCCCTGAGACGGCGATCTACCACAAGGGGCAGGTGCTGTACGGGCTGGATCTGGCCAAGACGGAGATCGCCCGCGCCCACCGGATCGTGGTGGTCGAGGGGTACACGGATGTGATGGCCGCGCACCTTTCCGGGGTCACCACGGCGGTGGCCACCTGTGGAACCGCCTTCGGTCCGGACCATGTGCGCATCGTGCGCCGCCTACTGGGGGACGCGGCCGACCCCTCCGCCGGAGTGATCGCCGGCAATCGGGTCCGCGGCGGCGAGATCATCTTCACCTTCGACGGCGACGCTGCCGGTCAGAAGGCCGCCCTGCGCGCCTATGGGGAGGATCAGCACTTCGCCGCCCAGACCTTCGTCGCCGTCGAGCCGCGCGGTCTGGATCCGTGCGATCTGCGTATGGAGGAGGGACCCGAGGCCATCCCGCGCCTGCTCGGGCGCCGCGTACCCCTGTTCGAGTTCGTCATCCGGGCCTGCCTGGCCGATCTGAACCTGGACACCGCCGAGGGACGTGTGCAGGGGTTGCGCTCGGCGGCGCCCGTGGTCGCCGGAATCCGCGACCGGGCGCTGAAGCGCGAATACACCCGCCGTCTGGCCGGATGGCTCGGGCTGCCCGAGAGCGAGGCGGTCGGCGCGGTGCGTGCCGGTGAGCGCCGGGGAATGAGACCCACAGGCCCGGTAGGTGGCTGGCCAGGGGAGTACCCTCCGGCCGACGACTCTTTTTCCGGGCCGCCGGCAGAGCGTCCCGGGCTGCCGCCGGTGACCGACCCGGTTGAGAAACTTGAGCGCCATGCATTGGAAGTCATGGTCCAGATGCCCCAGATCGCGGCACGCGTAGGCGCGGACGACATCAACGCGGTGGCCTTCTCCGTGCCGGTACACCGCGCCGTCTTCGAGGCGATCGAAGCTGCTGGCGGGACGGCCGAGGTGGATGGGCTCGTACAGCATGCACAGGCGGCCGGCTTGTCCGGAGGTGATGCGGTTAAACGCGCTACCACCCGTTGGTTGGAGCAGATACGTGCCGGGGCCTTCGGGCCGGTCGCTGCGGCCGTGACGGAACTCGCCGTTGCCCCGCTCCCGCTGCCGGCTCCGCGCGGCAACCGAGAGGCAGAGCCGGGTCCGGAGGCGCTTGAGCGCTATGCCTCCGGCGTGCTGTCCTCACTGGCCCGCACCGGGATCAACCGTCGGCTGACCGAGTTGCGTTCCCGGCAGCGGCGCATGAGCCCGAACGACTCCGGCTATCGGGAGTTGTTCGAGGAGATCGTTGGCCTGGAGAACCGGCGCCAGCAGATTGCCCGTGGCGCCTGAGCCGAGCCGGGGCGTGAACCGAGCCGGGCCGAGCGGACGGATCGCTCCGGCTAGCGGCGGATCGGTCCGCGGCTCACAGGCCGCGTCCGCGCAGCTCCCGCATGGCCTTGGCGCGGTTCTGCCGAGACAGGCGGTCCAGGTACAGGTGGCCGTCGAGGTGGTCGCACTCGTGCTGGATGCAGCGGCCCATTAACTCCTCGCCCTCCAGGACGACCTTCTTGCCGTCCAGGTCGATGCCCTCGGCGCGCGCGTACCAGGCGCGCTCGGTCGGATACCACAGGCCGGGCACCGACAGGCAGCCCTCCTCCCCGTCCTGGAACTCATCCTTTGACAGCTCCACAATCCGCGGGTTGAGGATGTAGCCGATCTCATTGTCGATGTGCCAGGAGAAGGCGCGCAGGCTCACGCCGATCTGGTTGGCGGCCAGTCCTGCGCGGCCGTCCTCGTCGACGGTCTCGAGTAGATCCTCCACCAGTGCCTTGACGGAGTCATCAATGTCGGTGATCGGTTCGCATACGGTGCGCAGCACGGGGTCCCCGATAATGCGGATGTCGCGGTAAGCCATGTGCACATCCTCGCACGTTCCGTGCCGGGGCGGTCATTTCACAGCCCGCCCCGCCACCACCGCACGCATCCGCCAACTCGCGAAACCATCATCTAGGCTCAGACGCATGTCCTCACCCGGCGCAGCCTCGATCCGGTCCGCGCTGCGCTCCCGTATCGCCGGGCGCCTGCGTCACCGGCGCGCATCCCTTCCGATATCGCTGGCGGCGCTGGTGCCCGCCGACGGGAGCTTGCTCGGCGCCGTGCCGCTTGACGACGGCGCCCGCTGGGCGGTGGCGACCGCCCGTTATCTGACCGTGGTGGGTGCCCGGGGCGTGGAGCTGCGCCGCGGCTGGCATGAGGTTGAGCACGGTCGGTGGGACGCAGACGCCGCGACCTTCACATTGACGTGGACTGACAAGGGGCGGTCACCGCTGGACCTGGTGGTCGCCGCACAGGTCGACCAAGGCGGCCGGCCGGTGCCGGTCGACGTGTCGCACTTCGCACGTGCACTGCGGCAGGGGGTTGAATCCGCCGTGGTGCATTCGGTGTCCGGACAACTGCCCAGCGGCACGAGAGTGACTGTCAGCGTGCGTCGTGATGGTGCCGGCCAGCTGTACACGACTTCGAACCTGTCCTCGCACGTGGTCGGTGGCCTGGACGGGGCCGACCGTGACGCCTTGGAGGACCTCTTCCGGCGTGCCCGCGACGGTGTGGGGCTTCCCACAAGCTGACTTTCCGGCGGCACTGCGCCATGCCGGGGCTGCGCTCCGATTCGACGTGTGCGCGACGACTTGTTAGAGTTCCTCCCGCGTCAAACGCGATCCCGCGTAGCTCAATGGCAGAGCATCCGACTGTTAATCGGACGGTTGTTGGTTCGAGTCCAACCGCGGGAGCCCACCAGGACCCCGGCCCCAGCGGCCGGGGTTCCGTCGTTGTTGGGGCCATCGTCTTCGGTTCCGGGGGCGGCGTCGGCTGGCAATGCGGCGTCGGCTCTGGCATCATGGACTCGCATGCCGCGTGCGTCACGCGAAGCGTCCAGTTGGCTCGAGACCGTTGGGGAAGGCGAATCTCGGAACAACCAGGAGGCGATCCCCGTGAACGGTGCCTACACCCGCGGTGTGCTTTTCGTGCACTCTGCGCCCCGCGCCCTGTGCCCGCACATTGAGTGGGCCGTGGCCGAGGTGCTGGGTAGTCGTGTCCATTTCGAGTGGACCGAGCAGCCCGCTGCACCTGGGATGATGCGCGCCGAGACCAGCTGGGTGGGCCGTGTCGGCACCGGCGCCCAGCTCACCAGCGCCCTGCGCGGCTGGGCGAATCTCCGCTACGAGGTCACTGAGGAGGCGTCCCCCGGCTACGACGGCGGGCGCTGGTCCCACACTCCCGACCTGGGCATCTTCCACGCCCAAACCGACGTGCACGGCAACGTGGTGGTCCCCGAAGACCGGGTGCGTGCCGCCCTGGCTCACGCCGATCAGCCCGCGGTCATGCGGCGTCAGCTGGACCTCGCCCTAGGTCAGGCCTGGGATGATGAGTTGGAGCCCTTCCGCTACGCCGGTGCCGGGGCGCCTGTGCGCTGGCTGCACCGGGTCGGCTGAGCGCCATCCATCGGGGTGGTCCGTCTGCGAAAGCGCCCCAGCGATCGGTCTGTGCACATCAGGTCAAGCGGCCTCGGTGGGACCGCGGTCATTAGGTGTCGGCGCGGGTGAAGGCCAGGGCGACGTTGTGCCCTCCGAAGCCGAAGGACGTGCTCGCCGCCGCCTCCAAGTCGGGCGCCGAACGCCCCCGGGACCCCACGATGTCCAGCCCCAGGGCGGTGATCTCGGGGTCGATGCCGCCGGGCAGCAGCGTTGGCGGCAGCCACCGCTCGTGCAATGCCAGCACAGTCAGTACTGCCTCCAGGCCGCCGGCCCCGCCCAGCAGGTGACCGGTGAGGGACTTGGTTGCAGACACCGCGGCATTGGGGACGGACCGTGCCAGCACCGCGGCCTCCACCGCGTCGCCCACGGGCGTGGAGGTGGCGTGGGCATTGACATGGCCGACCTGCTTGGGATGCAGGCCGCCGCGGTCCAGCGCCAGTCGTAGCGCCCGCTCCTGCTGCGTGCCGTCAGGGTCGGGACGCACGGCGTCGTAGGCGTCGGCAGTGATAGCGGCGCCGGAGAGCAGGGCCAGAACGCGGGCTCCCCGAGCGGCAGCATGTTCGGCCGCCTCCAATACCAGCACCCCGGCGCCCTCCGCCAAGACGAAGCCGTCGCGGTCCGGAGCGAAGGGACGGGAGGCGGTGGCGGGGTCGTCGTTGCGGGAGGACAGCGCCCGCATAGCGGCGAAGGCGGCCACGACCATCGGGTGCAGGGCCGCGTCCGTGCCTCCGGCGATGACGACGTCGGCGCGCCCCAGGGCGATCAGATCAGCGCCGTGGGCGATCGCCTCCGCCCCGGACGCGCACGCCGAAACCGGCGCATGCACCCCCGCCTGCGCACCTAAGTCCAAACCCACCGCGGCAGCCGGCGCGTTGGGCATGAGCGCCGGTATCGCCGTCGGCGCCACGCGCCGCCGTCCCCGCTCGCGTAAGGCGTCCCAGGTGTCCATCACCGACAGCACCGGTCCGATTCCGGGTGAGACCGACACCGCCAGTCGTGCCGGATCCACCGGTGGGGCGCCCGCGGCCGCCCACGCCTCGCGGGCGGCGATCAGGGCGCACTGACTGGAACGGTCCAGGCGGCGGCTCTCCCGCGCGGAGAGCCGTTCGGTGGGGTCGACGGCGAGCGGCGCGGCTACCCTCACCGGCAGGTCGTGTCCCCAGTCGGTGTTCGGCCGGCCCGCCGCCGGCCGGCCGACATGCATTGCCCGCCAGGTGCCGGGCGTATCTGCGGCCAGCGGGTTAGTGGTTCCAAGCCCCGTTACGGCAACGGCGCGGGGATCTGGACGGGAATGAGTCAGCACGGTTCGCGGCCCGGTGCCGTTCAGCGCTTCTGAGCGCCGACCAGGTCCACGAGGGAGCCGACCGTGGTCAGTGTCGGAATGACGGCGTCATCAAGGGTGATGCCGAAACGTTCCTCCACCTGGGTGGCGATAGTCAACAGGCCTAGGGAGTCGATGTCGAGGTCATCGGCGAAGCGGGACTCAGAGGTGACCAGCGCAGTGTCGATGCCGGCCTCCTCGGCGACTAGCTCGGCGATGGCCGCCAGGACGTCGGTGGGCGTGTCGGTCATGATGCTCTCCTTGGTTCGGGTGTGAATGGGTGAATAGGCGGCCGGGCACGGGGCTACTGCGTCCGGCCGGCGTCGAGCCGGCCGATGATGACGGCCAGATGCAGCATGAGGCCGTCGCGGGCATCCGTGGCGTCCCAGCCGATCTGCTTGCTGACTCGTCCCAGTCGGTAACGGACAGTATTGGCATGAACGAACAGGGTGCGGGCCGTCATCTCCAGGCTGCGTCCCAGGGCCAGGTAGGTGGCCACCGTCTCCTCATAGAGGGCGCCCATATCGCGTAGCGGCTCGGTCACCAGGGCCCGGATCTGTTCGGCGGCGAGCGGGTCTCCGGCGAGCAGCCGTTCGGGCAGTAGATCGTTGGCGCGGCATGGGTTGGGCGCCTCGGTCCAGCCGGGCAGGGCGCGCAGCCCAGCGAGTGCGGAGCGCAGGGAACGGCCCGCCTGGGCGACTCCGTCCACCACCGGACCGATCACCACAGCGCCGTCCAGACCGGCCGCGATACGGTCGGCGGCGGTTGCCAGTGCTACCTGCGGTGTCGGGTCGGCCGACTTTCCACTTGTCGACGCGGCCGCACCGAGGACGACGATCACGGAGTCTCCATGCACCGAGACCAGGCAGTCCCGCGCATACTGGCGACACTCATGACGCAGCCGGGAGGTCGCCAGCGCGTCCAGAACCGTGCGCGCGACTACAGCAACCGCGGGTCCCGTGCCGTGCCAGCCGGCGGCACCGGCACGGGCGGCGGCGTCGTCGGCGGAGTCGTGCAGCATGGCGTCCACGGCCACCGACTCCAGTCGGGCGTCCCAGGCCCCGCGGGCCTCAGCGACCCGGGCGTAGACCTTGGCGGCGGCGAAGCCCACGTCACGGCCGAAGGTGAGCACCCGCACCCGGACGGCGTCGTGGCCGTTGGACGGAACGAGCCCGGGTGCCTCCTCCTCGACGACGTCGACGACGGTGCGCACCAGTTCCAGAGTCTGCTCCAGCGTTACCGCTCCGGTCAGGGCGACGGGGGCGACGTTGAAGATCCCAGACGGATCCGCCTCCGTCCCGTGCTCGCCCACCGAGTCCACAAACATGGTCACGCCCACGCGAGCAACCGTTTCGATCTGGTCGCGCGAGGCGGCCGACAGCGTGCGGTACCAGGGATGCGCCGCACTGATACGGTCCAAGGAGTGTTCGATGAGGGTGTTCTGCGCCTGCCGCAGGGCCGTGACGGCCGGGGCGCTGAGCTGGTCCATGTGCCGATGCTAGCGACCGGTGACGCCACAACCGAATACGGCCGTCGCGTACCGGAGTTGCGGCGCTGCGGCAACGCCACGGCCCGGTAGGGTCGAGGCCGCGGGGCAGGCGCCGTCGGCTCCCCGCACCGGCTCCCGTCGACGGCGGCGAGCGCCCCGCGGCGCGGATGGAGGAAAACCCATGCAATCAAAAGCCACCCGTACCGAGGAGGATCTGCTGGGTACCAGGCAGGTTCCGCTCGAGGCCTACTGGGGGATTCATACGCTGCGCGCCACCGAGAACTTCCGCATCTCCAATCAGACGGTGGGCGACCAGGAGGACTTCGTCCGCGGCATGGTGGAGGTCAAGAAGGCCTCCGCCCTTACCAACAAGGAGCTCGGCGCGGTCTCCGAGGAGATCGCGGATGCCATCGTGTGGGCATGTGACCAGGTGCTGGTGGAAGGCAGGTGCCTGGACCAGTTCCCCATCGACGTATTCCAGGGTGGTGCGGGCACCAGCGTGAACATGAACACCAACGAGGTCATCGCCAACCTAGCCCTGGAGCACCTCGGCTACGCCAAGGGACGCTACGACATCGTCAACCCCAACGACCACGTCAACAAGTCCCAGTCCACCAATGACGCCTACCCCACTGGTTTCCGCCTGGGCGTGTACCGTGCCGTCAACGGCCTGGAGATGGACTTGTGCGACCTCATCGACGCCCTGCTGGCCAAGAGCAGGGAGTTCGCCGACGTGATCAAGATGGGGCGTACGCAGCTGCAGGACGCCGTCCCCATGAGCCTGGGTGCGGAGTTCCTTGCCTTCGCCGAGTTGCTGGATGAGGAGATCCCCCGGCTGATGAACAACTCGGCGCTGCTGCTGGAGGTCAATCTGGGTGCGACGGCGATCGGCACCGGGCTGAATACCCCGCCCGGATACCGGCAGATGGTGGTGCGGAATCTGCGAGAGGTCACCGGGCTACGGGTGACCGGCGCTCACAACCTGGTTGAGGCGACCGGTGACACCGGCGCCTACGTCTCCATGCACGCCGCCATCAAACGCCTGAGCGTGAAGTTGTCCAAGATCTGCAATGACCTGCGGCTGCTGTCCTCCGGGCCGCGAGCGGGCCTGGCCGAGATCCGGCTTCCGGAGCGTCAGGCCGGTTCCTCCATCATGCCCGCCAAGGTCAACCCGGTGATCCCCGAGGTGGTCAACCAGGTGTGCTTCAAAGTGATCGGCAACGACCTGACGGTCACCATCGCCGCCGAGGCCGGGCAGCTGCAGCTCAATGTCATGGAGCCGGTCATTGCGCAGGCCTGCTTCGAGTCCATCGCCCTGCTGCGAAACGCCCTGGTGACCCTGAAGGACCTGTGCGTGGTAGGCATTGAGGCCAATGCGGAGGTGTGCCGCCGTAACGTCATGAACTCCATCGGCATCGTTACCTACCTCAATGAGGTGATCGGTCACCACAATGGTGATCTGGTGGGGCGCGAGTGCGCCCGCTCGGGGCGGAATGTGCGTGAGGTGGTGCTGGAGATGGGCCTGCTGGACGAGGCCGCGCTTGACGAGCTGCTCAGCCCTGAGAACCTGATGCGTCCACGCTACCGGGATGCCGACTACTACTCGGGCTCCGATCCGGATGTGCGTACCGAGTCGGAAGACGAACGGGACGCGGCGGCGTCGGCGCGCTGATGCCCGCCGACGCCGCCCGGTCGCGTTCGGGCGAGGCGGTTCGGCTCAGGCATCACCGCCCTGGGCGCCGGAACGGCCGGCGGAGGGGTCCTGTAGCCGGTAGCGCGAGATCGCCTGGGCCAGTACGGAACGGTCGACCCGGCCCTGCGCCACCAGTGCCTGCAGCGCCTTGACGACGACGGACTCGGCGTCGATCAAGTAGTGCCGGCGGGCCGCTGCGCGGGTGTCGGAGAAGCCGAAACCGTCAGCGCCGAGGGTGTGGAAGTCACCGGGTACCCAGGCGCGGATCTGATCGGGGACCAGGTGGTCGAAGTCGCTGGTGGCGATGAACGGGCCGGAGGCGTCGGCCAGTTTGGCGGTCAGGTAGGGCACGCGGGCCGTTTCCTCCGGGTGCAGGAAGTTGTACTGGTCGGTCTCAAGGGCCTCGCGGCGCAACTCGTTCCAACTGGTGACCGACCACACGCTTGCACGCACCCCCCAGTCCTCTGCCAGCAGGCGGCGCGCCTCGCGGGCCCACGGCACGGCGACTCCCGAGGCGAGCAGCTGCACCTGCGGGCCGTCGCCCGCGGGCGGGCCGTCCAGCCGGTACAGGCCGCGCAGGATCCCGTCCGCGTCCACGCCGTCGGGCTCGGCCGGCTGGGAGATAGGCTCGTTGTAGACGGTCAGGTAGTACATGACATCCCGGTTGCGTCCGGTTTCCGGACCGTACCAGCGCACCAGGGCGTCGCGCACAATATGGCGGATCTCATAGGCGTAGGCCGGGTCATAGGTGATCACGGCCTCGTTGGTGGCCGCCAGCAGCGGTGAGTGACCGTCCATGTGCTGGGTGCCCTCACCCGTGAGCGTGGTGCGGCCGGCGGTCGCACCGATGATGAAACCGCGTGCCAACTGGTCTCCGGCCGCCCAGAACTGGTCGGCGGTGCGCTGGAAGCCGAACATCGAGTAGAAGATGTACACGGGGATCATGGGCTCTGCATGCGTGGAGTAGCTGGTGCCCACCACCTGGAACAGGGCCGCTGACCCGGCCTCGTTAATGCCGGTGTGCATGATCTGGCCGGAGGTGGACTCTCTGTACGAGAGCATCATTTCGGCATCCACGGGCGTGTAGTTCTGCCCTTGAGTGTTGAAGATCTTGCGGGTGGGGAACAGCGACTCCAGGCCGAAGGTGCGCGACTCGTCCGGGATGATCGGTACGATGCGCCGACCGATGTGCTGGTCCTTGAGCAGCTCCTTCAGCAGACGCACGAAAGCCATGGTGCTGGCCACCTGCTGCTTTCCGGAACCGCCCTTGAGGATCTCGTATGGCGCGTCGTCCGGCAGCTGCAGCTGCGTGCCGGGGTTGCGGCGCTCGGGCAGGAAGCCGCCCAGACGGCGACGGCGCTCGAGCATGTACGCCAGCGCGGGATCGTCGGGGTCGGGCCGATAGTAGGGCGGCAGCTTGGGATTGGCTTCGAGTGCGGCGTCGGTGATCGGGATATGCAGGCGGTCGCGCAGCCCCTTGAGGTCCTCCAGGCCGAGTTTCTTCATCTGGTGAGTGGCGTTCCGGCCGGCGAAGTGCGAGCCCAGCAGGTAGCCCTTGACGGTCTGCGCCAGGATTACCGTGGGCTGTCCCTTGTGCTCGGTGGCCGCCTTATAGGCGGCGTACATCTTGTGGTAGTCGTTGCCACCGCGCTGCAGGGCCCAGATCTCCTCATCGGTCCAGTCCTCTACCAGCTTGGCGGTGCGCGGGTCGCGGCCGAAGAAGTGCTTACGCACATAAGCGCCGTCATTGGCCTTGAAGGTCTGATAGTCGCCGTCGAGCGTCTCCATCATCAGATGCTCCAGGGCGTGATCCTTGTCCGCCGCCAGCAGCCGGTCCCAACCGCGCCCCCAGATCACCTTGATGACGTTCCAGCCGGCACCTTTGAAGCAGGCCTCCAGCTCCTGGATGATCTTGCCGTTTCCGCGCACCGGCCCGTCCAGTCGCTGGAGGTTGCAGTTGATCACGAAGGTGAGATTGTCCAGCTGCTGGGAGGCCGCCAACTGCAGCATGCCGCGGGACTCGGGCTCGTCCATCTCGCCATCGCCGAGGAAGGCCCAGGTGTGCTGGGAGGAGGTGTCCTTGATTCCCGCGCCCTGCAGATAGCGGTCGAACCAGGCCTGGTAGATGGCCTCGGCGGGCCCGAGGCCCATCGACACGGTCGGGAACTCCCAGAAGTCCTCCATGCGCCGCGGGTGCGGGTAGGAGGGCAGGCCGCGACCGCCCGCCGGGCGGGACACCTCCTGCCGGAAGCCGTCCAGGTCCGCCTCGCTAAGACGCCCCTCGAGGAAGGCACGGGCGTAGTTGCCGGGGGAGGCGTGCCCTTGGAAGAACACGTGGTCGCCGCCGCCGGGGTGGTCCTTGCCACGGAAGAAGTGATTGAAGCCGACCTCGTAGAGCGTGGCGGTGGAGGCGTAGGAGGAGATGTGCCCGCCGACGCTGATGCCGGGGCGCTGTGCGCGGGTGACCATCACGGCGGCGTTCCAGCGCAGCCAGCGGCGGTAGGTGCGCTCGACGTCCTCGTCGCCCGGGTAGTAGGGCTCGTCCACCACGTCGATGGTGTTGATGTACGGGGTGGTGGTCTGCGCGGGCACGGACACGTTCTTACGGCGCGCCTCGGCGAGCATGGACAGCAGGATGAAGCGGGCTCGCGGACCGCCCTTGTCGGCGATGAGGGCGTCGAGCGAGTCGCGCCACTCGCCGGTCTCCTCGGGGTCGTTGTCCGCGACCTTGTGCAGCAGGCCGTCTATAAGTGGTGCGGAGTCGTTGGTGGGGCTCACGGGAAACCTCTTTTCTCTGGTCCGGCGGCGGATGCGGCGCGTAGCGGTGCCTTGGTCGCCGTGCCGGTCGCCCGGGCGATCGGTGCTTCTAATCTATGAGGCCGCCGCTACCAACCGCACCTCTGATCGGGAATAAAGTCCCACACATTCGGTGATTTTGCCCACTTACCGAGGTTGGGGAGGGGAGCTTCGGGCGAGTTGGGCCGCCCACGTCCCGGTGTGTCGGGCGTGTGCGCTTGCGTGCGGCGGGTGATCTGCGGTGGGCTATTGCCCGTAGGCAATCGGCGGGTCGCGACCGCGGCAGACAATGCGGTCGAATGGCCCAGGTATGGAACGGAGAGCACAACAGTGACGAGCACAGCGGCCGGAGCCTTTGGCTTCGCCCCCGGTCTCATCATCCAGGAGTTCGGATACGACGATGATGTCGACGAGGCCCTGCGTCAGGCCGCCGAGGCGCAGACGGGTACCGAACTGGTGGACGAGTACTTCGAAGATGTCGCCGACTCCGCCATCATCTGGTGGCGCGATGACGACGGTGACGTCGATGACCTGACCGACCTGCTGGTCGACGCCCAGACCAACCTCGACGGTGATGGTCTGGTCTGGGTGCTCACTCCCAAGGCACGCACCACCGGTGCCGTGGATGCCACTGAGATCGAGGAGGCGGCTCGAACCGCCGGTATGCATGCCACTTCGGCCGCCGCCATGGGCGAGCGCTGGAGTGGTATTCGCGTGTCCACCCGCAAGCACTGAGGCTAGCTGCCTCTCCCGGTGCGGACCCGCCTGGCGCTTCGGTGTCGGGGATGGTGCCGGGACGGAGTAGAGTTGTCTCTCGTGCGGTCGACGTTCCGGTCGGCGGCACAAGCGGACCTGTAGCTCAGTTGGTAGAGCAACGCGTTTACACCGCGTAGGTCGTCGGTTCGAGCCCGGCCGGGTCCACTGGTATTGGTTCCTCAGGAGTGTCCGGTGGTTCGCATCCCCTGTCTGTGCCGCTCGGTGGCCGGGGCGTGTGTCCTCGTGATCGGTGCGGTAGCACTCGGTGAGGTGACCCGTCGGCTGGCGTCGTCCTGCCTATTGAACGACGCGCCGTCCACAGGCGACATGACCGGCACCGAGGTGGTGCTGGTGCTCGGGCACGCTGACGCAGGTAGCTCGGCGGGGGCGGAAAACCGGCGGCGCGTTCGGGCCGGGCTGCGCAACCGAACCACGCCGACGTCACTTCTGGTGCTGTCCGGGGGTGCGGTGGCGGGGCCGGTGCCGGAGGCCGAACTCATGGCCCGCTATGCCACCGAAGGCCTCGGCTACAGCGGTCCGATCGTCTTGGAGGACGCCAGTCGGTCCACCTGGGAGAACATCGCGGCTGCTGCACCCATGATTGAGGCCGCGGACCGCATCATCGTCGTCTCCGAACCCGTGCACGCCCTAAAGGCCAGACTCTTCCTGCGACGGCAGTATCCGAATCTCGCTGCTCGGCTGGTGCGTGCGGACGACTACCGTCTTGCGGAAGGACTTGCGCGCGGGCCGGGGGCCGCTATGTTGGGACTGATTGACCTGGCTCTGTCAGCCTGCCTCCCCGGTTGGGCGCAGGACTCCGCAACCGGCCTGGCCGGGGTGCGGCGGTTACTCGCCTACGGCCGATTCAGCCTCTCAAGGAAGCGGCCCAGCCGGTCGAGTCCTTCAGAGATCTCCTCGGTCGGGGCGGCGTAGGACAGGCGCACATGGGACTCCGCCGTGCGCACCCCGAAATCGCGCCCCGGAGTAAGCGCCACGTGGGTCTCCTCGAGCGCCCGCATGCAGAAGTCCCAGGAGGACAGTCCCGTATCGGAGACGTCGAAGTAGATGTAGAAGGCCCCATCGGGTTCGACCGGCACATCCAGGTCCAACTCGCGCAGCCGCCTCAGTGTCAGTGCGCGTCGTTCCAACAGTTCGCGCCGATGGTCCTCACAGCGGGACAGCGACTCGGGCTTGAAGGCCTCCAGGGCGGCCAGCTGCGCCGGCGTGGAGGCGCACAGGAAGTAGTTGACGGCAAGGTTGCGAGCCGGTTCCACCAGCTCTTCGGGCAGCACCAGCCAGCCCAGTCGCCAGCCGGTCATCCCGAAGTACTTGGAGAAGCTCGAGACCACGATCGCCTCCGGGTCGGTGGCCAGTACCGTACGGGCCGGCCTGCCCTGCACATCCGGATCGGACAGTCCCAGGTAGATCTCGTCCACGATCCGCCAGGCGCCTCGGGATATCGCAGCGCGGCACAGGCGGTTCAACTCCGCGGCGGGGATGGAGGTGCCGGTGGGATTCGACGGCGTGGCCAGCATCAGCACGTTGGTGTAGGGAGTCCAGGCCGCCTCCATGGAATCCAGATCCAACTGGTAGCGGGACTGCGCGGTGGTGGACGCGAGTACTATGCGGCCGCCGAAGGAGGTCACGAGCTCACGGTTGCACGGATAGCACGGGTCGGCGATGACGACGTCGTCTCCGGGTTCGGTGGTCAGGGCGGTCGCCAGCAGTAGTCCGGCCGAGGCGCCCGAAGTGACCAGGATGCGTTCGGGGCCAACCTGGACGCCGTGATGGTCCAGGTAAAAGCGGGAGATCGTTCGGCGCAGTGAGTCCAGGCCCTCCGCCGGCGTGTAGGGAAGGTCCTGGTGAGCGGCGCGTGCCAGCGCCTCGCGCACGGCAGGTGGTGCCCCAAAGCTGGGCTCGCCCAGGGACAGCTTGGAGACCGAATGGCCCTGGACCTCGAGTTCGCGGGCGCGGGCACCAATGCTCATGGCGTGGAACGGCGGTGCGGATGCGGCGCGCTGCGCGGGCTTCATGGTTCTCTTTCTGGGGGCGTGTGCGCCGGGCGGGGCGCGGTACAAAAAACAGATCGGAGTAGTGAGGTTATGCCCCTCAGGCCGATGACGCACGGAGAACGGGGGTGGGAATTCGGCCACCTCAATCCCTGGTAGTGTAGGCCCGCCGGCCCCGCGGCCGACGTCGAGGCAGGTCCCGCGCCAGGGGGCCCGTGTCGCGCCCCCTTAGCTCAGTGGTTAGAGCAGCGAGCTTATATCTCGTGCGTGCCTGATAAGCACATGGTCCTGGGTTCGAATCCCAGAGGGGGTACTGGATCGGGGATCCGGCCCCTGTGGTGGAACGGTAGACACGGCGACCTTAAAAGTCGCTGCCTTAGGGCGTGCGGGTTCGATCCCCGCCAGGGGCACCATGACGCTGATATACGAACTTCCGTTATGCGAAGTTGGTGTAGGGGTCGTCCAGGCCGGCGAAGCGTGCTGACCCTGCGGGGTGGGCTCTTTTCGTTCCGGGAGCGTTTTGTGTCCAAGGTCACGGTTGCCGGGCTGTTCGTATTTGTGGGTCTGGGTGGTGGCCTGTTCCGATCGGGTCGTGGCTGCGCCGCCGAGTGCGGGCCTGGCACCGTAGTGCGGCCCGGACGCGCCTGAGCACCTCTACCGCTGTCCTAGCACCATTTCGCCGGCCAGCATATCCATGCTCCCCGGGGCGGTAGAGGTATCCTTCGTGCATGCAGCAGCTTCCCGACAACGTGCCGGTGCGAGCCGACGAAGCATTGACGGTGGCGGAGGTGGAGGCGATGCTGCGCGCGGCCGCTCCGCCACAGTTGGCCGAGTCCTGGGACTCCAACCGGCTGATATGCGGTGATCCGGAAGAGACGGTGCGCAGCGTACTGCTGGCCGTGGACCCGGTCACGGCCGTTGTCGATGAGGCCATTGCCGGCGGTGTGGATATGGTCATCACCCACCACCCCCTGTACTTGCGCGGCACCGACCAGGTGTCGGCCGCCGATCCGAAGGGACGGGTGGTGCACCGACTCATCCGCGCCGGCATCGCCTTGGCCAACGCCCACACCAGTCTGGACGCGGCCCACGGGGGCGTGGCCGCCGCGCTCGCCACGCAGGTGGGTCTACAAGACACCCGCCCACTGCAGCCCAGCCCCATCGACCCCACCCAGGGCATCGGCCGTGTGGGCGCGCTCGCAGCGCCCACCCGTCTGCGGGACTTCGCCGCCGCGGTCGCCGCCGCTCTTCCGGACTCCGTGCCCGGGCTGCTCGTGGGCGGCGATCCGGACGCCGTCGTCGAAACAGTCGCCGTTTCGGGTGGTGCCGGAGACTCCCTGCTGGAGGCTGCCCGAGCCGCCGAGGTCGACGTATTCCTCACCGCCGATCTGCGTCACCATCCAGCCAGTGAACACCTGGAGGTCGGGCGCCCCTACCTGCTGTGCGGCACCCACTGGGCCACCGAGTGGGTCGGACTGCCGCCGCTTGCCGCCCGGCTCGAATCCGCGGCCGCCGCGCGCGGGCATACACTTGCCACACACGTGTCGCAGATCATTACCGACCCGTGGGCGCTGCGCCTGAGCACCGGTTCCTAAACCGGCGGCGGATGTAGCCGTTCAGATAATTCGATACTCACCCCGACTGACCAGCGAAGGATCAAGCCGTGACCAGCGCCCCCCTCAGCCAACAGCGACTGCTCATCGACCTGCAGAAGGTCGACTCACAGCTCGCCCGAATCACCCACGAGCGCAAACACTTGCCCGTATTGGAACGCATCGAGGCCACCGTGGCGCAGCTCAAGACCAATCGGCGGCGGGCCGTAGTAGCCGCAGCAGCACTCCAAGAGGCTCAGGCCACTGCCAAGACGCGCGAGGAGGAGGTGGATCAGGTCGTGCACCGCGCACAGGTGCTGCGCGAGCGTCTGTCCTCCGGTGCGGCCGCGGCCCGGGACTTGCCGGCCATCCAATCCGAGATCGATCAGTTGGGGCGTCGGCAGGCTGTCCTGGAGGAGGCGCAGATAGAGGCCATGGAGGCACTGGAGTCTGCGCGCGCGGAGGCGGATGCAGCAGCGGAGGAAGAGCAGACGATAAGAGCCGGGGGGCGTGAGCTTACTGCCGAGCGCGACGCGGAATTCGCCCGACTCGATGCGCAGATCGCGCAGGCTCGGGCTGAGCGCGTAGATCTGGCCGCCGCCGTCGGAGATGCGCTGCTGGCCGAGTACGAGTCGGTGCGCGCCTCGACGGGCGGGTTGGGGGCAGTTGCCCTGCACGGACGCCGAGTCGAAGGCGGCAGCGTGGAGATCAGCCCGCAGGAGTACGCGCGGATAATGTCCGCGCCCGAGGACCAGGTCATTCACGCAGAGGAGAACGACGTGATCGTCGTCCGGATGGAGGACTGAAACCGGAGGCGGGCACCGTCTATGCTCCCGGCGCGGCGCGGCATAGAATCGGTTGCGCGGACGAGCCGGCCGGGCGGCCGCGGCACCGCCGGGAGACCGGCGGGTCGAGGAACGTCCGGGCTCCACAGAGCAGGGCGGTGGCTAACAGCCACCCGGGGTGACCCGCGGGAAAGTGCCACAGAGAACAGACCGCCGGCCATGCCGGTAAGGGTGAAACGGTGGGGTAAGAGCCCACCAGCGTGACGGGAGACCGCCACGGCTGGGTAAACCCCGCCCGGAGCAAGACCGCGCAGCAGGTGCCCGTCGAGAGACGGAAAGGGCTGCTCGCCCGAGCCTGCGGGTAGGTCGCGTGAGGTCATCGGCAACGGTGATCCAAGATGGATGGTCGCCACCGCTGTGCCGGTAACGGCGGGCGGCAACAGAACCCGGCGTACAGGCCGACTCGTCCGTACCGTGATTGACGGCGGTCCCGCCCAGTTGGGCGGGACCGCCGTCAATCACGGTATTGTGTAGTTGTGGCCCGTTGAGGCGGGCCCTCAGAGGCGATCAGAAGGTCTTCGCTGCCACGTACAGCTCGTCACCGCGGAAGCCTGAGACTGCGAAGACGCCCTCCTGCGCCTTGGCATCGTCCTCGCTGATGATGAACATGAAGTAGCCCGTCGCGCTACCACCATCACGCGGCATGTCCTGATAGGTGAAGGCACTGTCAATGTACATGGAGGCTGGCTCAGTGGTGTTGCCGTTCCGGACGTAGTCGACGGACACGTCGAAGCTACTCATCTGCCCCTTGCCGTGGTAGGTCACCGTGACCGGCACGCGCATGTAGACATTGCCGGCGCCCGGCTCCTTATAGCTGTACTTGCCAGCCTCCTCCTTGATCGCGGCGGTGGCGTCCCATTCGACCGAGCCGACCTTGACCTCGATCGACGCGTCCGGGTCAGTGGCGTACTTGCCGGCCTTGAAGGTCATCGACCCGGTCTGGGGGTCACCCGGGTTGTCCATGGTGGTCGCCGTAGTGTCGTCGGAGGAGGAGTCGGAGTCATCCTTCGACGAGTCATCAGAACTCGAGCCATCGGAGCCGGAGGTGGACGTGTCCTTCACGGAGTCATCAGACGTATCGGACGTTGACGACGTCGTCGTGCTTGAACGGTTGTCTTCTTTATTGTCGTCACCGCCGGTGAGCGCCACGACGATGCCGATCACCAGTGCGAGCACGACAACCGCGATGATGGTCCAGAACCACCACTGCTTGGTAACCGGCTTGCTTCCAACCGGAGCGCCGCCCTGTCCCACATTGATCGGCTGCCAACCGGCGGCCTGCGGCGAAGCACCCGGTACCTGCTGCTGGTTGTGGTACGGCGTGGGGGACTGGGCGTAGTTCATGTTGGCCGCGTACGGGCTGCCCCCGGCGGCGTAGTCGCCCGACGGAGCCGAGGCCGACTGGCCGGTCGGGTCCGCGACAGGTGCGGACGAGCCAGTGGGTACCGCCTGGGTCGGAGCCCAGCCGGCGTCAGCCGCCGAGCCGGCCTGCGGGGCGGAACCGGCAGATGAACCGGGTGCGGAGTCCTCCACCCACAACTGCCATCCCTCGGGAGCCGGGCCCCAGGCGGGGTCCGGCTGCCAGCCCGCAGGCGGGTTGAAGCCCTCGGGGGGCGCCGGCCAGTTCGGCGGCGGGTTGAAGCGAAGTGCCATAAGTAACTACCTCCGGGAATGGGGATACATGTTGTCGGCGGTGCCGAGACCAGTCGTCCCGGGCACGTCATGGACAGGAATGTACACGGATGTGACCGTCTGCGGAGCCTCCGGTTGACCGAATGCTCGGGTAGAGGTACCCATTTTGATATTGGTCACGTTTTGGCCATGGCCGTGACCGCGGGCAGGGACGAGGTCCGGCCTGTCAGCCGTCCGAGCCATCCGGGCCGGCGCACTCAGGGCAGGGTGAGGATGTCGGCGCCATCCTCCGTAACCACCAGCGTGTGCTCGAACTGGGCGGTGCGAGAACGATCCTTGGTGACCACAGTCCAGCCGTCTTCCCACTGTTCCCAGTCCTCGGTCCCCAGGGTGAGCATGGGCTCGATGGTGAAGACCATGCCCGGCTCCATAACCTCGTCGAAGCGGGGTGCGGCATCATAGTGGGGGATGATCAGTCCGGAGTGGAAGGCCTCGCCCACGCCGTGTCCGGTGTAGTCACGCACTACGCCGTAGTCGAAGCGTTTGGCGTACTTCTCGATGACCCGGCCGATGACATTGACCTCACGGCCGGGTTTGACCGCCCTGATACCGCGCTCCATGGCGAGCCGAGTGCGTTCAATGAGCAGCGCCGTCTGCTCATCCACCTCGCCAACCGGGAAGGTGGCGTTGGTGTCACCGTGCACGCCGTCGTAGTAGGCGGTCACATCCAGGTTGATCAGGTCTCCCTCCCGCAGCACGGTGGAGTCCGGGATGCCGTGGCAGATGACCTCATTGATGGAGGTGCAGATCGACTTGGGGAAGCCCATGTACCCCAGACAGGAGGGATAGGCGTGATGATCGCACATGTACTCGTGCGCGATCCGATCCAACTCATCGGTGGTGATCCCGGGCGCGATGGCCGCGGCGGCCTTCGCCAAGGCCCTCGCCGCGATGCGTCCCGCTGTCCGAATCCGTTCGACCGTCTCGGCATCCTTCACATCCGGGGCAGTCACCCGCTCCGGGCCATCATGGAACATGTACTCCGGACGGGAGATGGACGCGGGCACGTGCCGCTCGGGCGTGAGCACGCCTTTGGTGAGGTTGCCGCGCGGAGCCCGGTCTGCCGGTGAGGTCATCGGTGTGGTCATGGCGCCAGCATAGGAGCCGTCCGACGCGCGAGTCCCCACGGCCGCCGCCGGGGCGCATTTGACAGCGGCAAATACAACTACGCTGGTTCGCAGGCCCGTCCCGCATCCCGTGTGTCTCCGCTTCGCATCTACGGGTCGGGGTCCGGGCCGCTCGCATCCGACAGGCGGTCAACAAGGACACCGGGCGGCTGGCCGTGCGTGAGGACACAACTTCCTGTGGCTTCTTCTGGAAACGGAGACTGAATGAGCACTTCCGACGTTCGTGCCACCAGGGACCAGGGGCATATCCGTGACGTCGTAGACAGCTACCTGCGCCGCCGAGGCCGGCTGCTCGAGTTACAAACGAATGAGACCTATGCGGCGATCGCCCTGGCCGTGGCAACGATCGCCGCCCTGATCTGGGCGAACGTGGGCGACAGCTACCACCAGTTCTGGCATACATCCGCGGCTTTCTCGGTCGGCCCGTTCGCGGTGGATCTGACTGTGCACGAGTGGGTGGACGAAGGCCTGATGGCGGTTTTCTTCTTCATGGTCGGACTCGATGTGCGTCGTGAACTGAGCGTGGGCGAACTGCGGTTGCCCGGGCGCGCACTGCTGCCCACGGCGGCTGCTGTGGGCGGACTGGTGGTGCCGGCCCTGATCTTCCTGGCCATTATGGGCGGGGCGGAGGGGGCCTACGCGTGGGGATCCGTGATCTCCACGGATACCGCCTTCGCCCTGGGCATGCTCGCGCTCATCGGCCCCAAGCGCGCCCCGCGCCTATGACTGTTCCTGCTGGCCTTTGCAGTCATTGACGACATCGGGGCGCTGGCAGTGATCGCCATCTTCTACTCCGAGTCGTTTAGCTTCGGAGCCCTGGCCGTCGCCGTGGCCGGGCTGGCGCTGGTGTGGCTGATGGCGCGCCGGGGAGTGTGGCGGGTGTTGCCCTACCTGGTGCTCGCCGTCGTCATCTGGTACGCGGTCTACCGCTCCGGCGTGCACGCCACCCTCGTGGGCGTGCTCATCGCCCTACTCATGCCCGTCTACAACGTGCGCGCGCGTGGCGTTGACGCCGCCGGCGAGATAGCGGCGCTGTACCGGCAGACGCCTGCGCCCGGAACCGCCAGGATGCTGCAGGAGACCCTCGCCTACTCCATGCCGCTCAACCAGCGGCTGGCCTTCGCCCTGCCCCCGTACGTCAATTACCTCGTGGTGCCGTTATTCGCCCTGGCCAATGCCGGCGTCGCTCTCAATGCTGAAACCATTGGTGCCGCCCTCTCCTCCCGCACGCTGTGGGCAGTAATCGGCGGCCTGGTGATCGGCAAAGTCGTCGGCGTGGTCCTCGGAGCCGGGCTGGCACTGTGGCTCGTGCCCGCCTCCCGCATGCCGGGACTGGACCTGTTGCGCATCACCGGGCTCGGCGCCCTGTCCTGCATGGGCTTCACTATTTCGCTGTTGGTTGCCAATATCGCCCTTGAGGATGACAGCCTGCGCGATCAGGCACGCCTGGGGGTGCTGGTGGCCTCCCTGGCGGCACTCGCCTTGGCACCTTAGTGTTCCGGGTGACTAACAGGCTCTGGCCACTGCCGGAGCCCGCGGGGCTGAATCTATGTCGTCCTCCCTCCGCCGATGACGAGGTCGCTGTCGGAAGCGCGGATGCGCCGCACGTGATTGTGCATTACGCCGATATGAGTGATGAGAACCGTTGGCGTCTGTCCGAAGCTCTTCGCGGCATCCAGTCGCTGATCGATTCCGGCGAGGTGCGGTTGATTTTGCGCCACAAACTCTCTGGGCCGGAGAGTCTGCTCGCCGCGCTCGCCCTGGAGGCCGCATCCGCCAACGACGAGCCGAACCTATGGCCCTTCCACGACGCCATCGCAGAGCTGCGTGGTGGCATAACGGCATGTTCTTTGACGAGGGCGGCAGGAGATGTCGGAATTAACGCCCATAGGTTGTGGTAGCGCATCGACTCGGGGGCGGACGAGGCCAAAGTGCTCGCCGACGCAAGTGACGTTGAGGGTCTGACCGATGATGCGAGTCCGGTGCTCTACATCCGACGGTCATCGTTTCGAACGACTGCTCAACCGTTGGACGCTGTCTGAGGAGATTGCTCGTCTGCAGCAGGTGTCTGCGGATGGGGTTGAGGACATGCGTGCTGAGGCGCATCTCAGGCCTTCGCGGTGACCGGGGACGCCTTCGGTGTCGGGGACTGACTGTGCCTCATGGGGGTATCGCCATACGATTACCGCATGGCGATGATCTACTTCGTGCGGCACGGTCGCACCGTCCTGAACGAGCAGCGCCGCACCCAGGGTGCCGCCGACTCCCCGCTGACGCCCGAGGGTCGCATTGGTGCCGAGATCTGCCGCGACTATCTCGCCGATGTGCCCTTCACCCGTGCATACTTCAGCCCCCAGGGGCGCGTCCAGGAGACCGGTGGCATTTTGCTGCAGGCGCACCCCGGCGTGACTCCGGTCAATCTCACGGGTCTGCGCGAGTACAACTACGGCATCTACGACGGCGGTCCCGACCCGGTGATGCATGCGTCCCTGCCCGCCGAGGAGCACCTGCCCGCCGTGCTGACCGGCGTACATCCCGGCGCCCCTGGCGGCATCACCGCCCGGGACTACCTAGCCGACGTCGACGGCGCCCTGGCACGTATCGTCGCCGACCTGCGCGATGCCGCAGCGGATGGGGACGACGAGGAAAACGTGCTGGTGGTCTCCCACGGCATGACGCTCATGACCATCATGGCCCGCTGGGTGGGAATGCAGATCTACGGCTTGGCCCCCATGGCCAACTGTGCGGTGACTACCGTGGAGGTGACGCCCAGCGCCGTCGAGGGAGCACCGCGAATCGTCACCTGGGCGGAGGATCCCGGCGAGCAGGGAATCACCTACCCGGTTCGGGACTTCAGTGATGCCTTTGCCGGGGTGGTGCCCATGCCGATCGACTGGGAACATCCAGAGGGCATGACGGCCGACTCGGCCGACGCCGTTGGGAACAATGCTAGGAGCAATGCGTGACGCTGCCGCAGGCGCTCGCCGGATTCGCGGCCATCGTGGTTGTGCTCACGCTGGTGCCCGGACTCGACACCGCGGTCGTGCTGCGGGGCGCACTCAATCACTCTCGCGGCTACGGCCTGGCCACGGTAGCGGGCATCTTCACCGGGCTGATCATCTGGGGCGCAGCCGCCGGCGCCGGGGCGACGGCGGTGCTGGCCGCCTCCCGCACGGCTTACCGGCTCCTGTCGCTGGCCGGTGCCCTGTATCTGGCCTGGATGGGCGGCGGCATGCTGCTGCGTTCCTTCCATCGTGCCTCCCGTGGGCGGACGGCCATAGACCTGGGAACGGGTGCGGCACAGGCGGAGAGCGCGTCGGCGGATGCGCCGCTTACAACGGGTGTAGGTGCCGCTGACGCCGGCGTTGCTCCCCTATGGCGGGGCTGGCTCACCGGGCTGGCGACCGATCTGCTCAATCCCAAGGCGGGCGTGTTCTACCTCGCCACCATTCCGCAGTTCATGGCAGTCGGGGTGCCACCACTGCTGATGGGGGTGCTGCTTGCCGCCGTGCACGGGCTGTGCTGCGTGGTGTGGATGGGCGCACTCGCCGTCGGGGCGTCGTGGATCGCGCCCCGGCTGGAGTCCGGTGCCGGGGCCGCGCTGGAGCGCTGGACGGACCGGTTCACCGGCGGCGTGCTGCTCGGATTCGGTGCGAAGCTGGCGTTCGACGCCCGCGTATGAGCGCGGGCATCACCGCGGTAGGACAGCCGCACTTGGGCCGGGTGCGCCCTGAGTACCGGCCTAGGCCTCGAAGCTCTCGGCCGGTCCCGGGAAGGAGCCGTCTTGCACGGCCGCGTTGTAGTCCTGGGCGGCCTGCTGCAGGGCCTGGCCAACCTGTCCGAACCGTCGCACGAAGCGTGGCGTCCACTCGGCCATGCCGGCCATATCTGTCCACACCAGGACCTGGCCGTCACAGTGGACCCCCGCACCGATACCGATCGTGGGCACTGGCACCGCCTTGGTGATCCGAGCCGCCACCGGGTCGGGCACCATCTCCAGAACCATGCCTATCGCGCCGGCGTCGGCCAGCGCGACCGCATCGGCCACCAGCGCCTCCTGTGCGTCCTCGCCGCGTCCCTGCACGCGGAAGCCGCCGAGCTTGTTGACCGACTGGGGGGTGAAGCCGAGGTGACCGACCACCGGTATGCCGGCCTCAGACAGCGTGCGCACCGTCTCGACCCGGGGCCGGCCGCCTTCAAGCTTGACGGCGTTGGCGCCCACACGCATGAGTCGCACGGCACTGGCCAGGGCCTGCTCCGGACCGGCCTCATAGGTGCCGAAGGGCAGGTCCGCCACCACCAGTGCCCGGCTGGTGGCGCGGGCCACCGAGCGAGTGGCCACCACCATCTCCTCCAGGGTGACCGGCATGGTGGAGTCGTAGCCGAGCATGACGTTGCCCAGCGAGTCGCCCACCAGCAGCATGTCGGTGCCTGCCGCATCCAGGATGCGTGCGGTGACGGCGTCGTAGGCGGTGAGCATGGTCAGCTTCTCGCCCCGCTGCTTCGCGCCCAGCAGGTGGTGCACGCGCACCTTCTTGACCTGCGAGAGCCGCGGCGGCGCAGCCGGACCGCTGGTGACCGGCGCAGCGGTCTCTAAGGGGGTACCGGGGGCCGCGGAGGACTCGCCGGATGGTTGGGCAGAGGCGGAAGTGCTCATGCCCGGAGCGTACTCGCCGGGTGCGGGCGCGTCGCCTGCCGTTGGCGGCAAGTGGCTCGCCGTCGGCGCGGATTCCGCTAAATCTCTGCCGCGATGCCCTCCACGAAGAACTCTGTACGGCCGTCGACGCGGTAGTAGCGGCCGACTCGCTGTTGGATCTGAGCCTCGTTCGTCAACCCCATGAGGCGGCAAAGGGCGACTGCGTCGCGGCGATCAGCGTCCGACTGCCTTGAGGATAGTACCTTCATGGCCAAGAGGTAGTCTGGGGAGGCTACATTGACCGTCAACGCGGGGCCGATCTCGATCGTGCGTGGATCAGCGTCAGTGGAGAAGTCAAAACCCAAGTCGGTGACGCCGTCACTGAGCCAATTCGGGGACAGGCCGTGTCTAGCCGCCATCGTCCGCGCGTGCTCAAGTACCACGTCGCGGGGCAGGAAAGCCGCGTCTATGTCCGCGGTCGTGCGCCTGATGTCATAGGCCAGGGCCATCGCGGAGCCACCTACGATGTACAGCTCGGCCTCCTGGCCGTGCTCTTCCAACAGGGAGTTGAGCTCCTTCAGCAAAGCAATGATGCTCTCTCGGGTGAACTCCTCCATGGTTCACACTCCTTGCAGGTTGCCGCGGGCCAGGCACACGCCCTTTTCCCGCAGCGGGACGGGAGTGCGCAGGTAGGACAACGCGAAGCGACGTTGCGGCGCCAGCGGATCGAAGATGTCGCTGACATCGTCCGGAGTGCGGCGCGCCCAGTCAAGCACCGCGGGGTCGTTCAGCCTGCCGGCACCGGTCCATAGGGCGGTGCCCTGGATAAGTCGGTCCCAGCCCGGATGGCCGGTTGAGGGAGGCTCACCATGCGCCTGGTCCAACTCGGGGCCGGGCACCATGGCCTGAAGCTCCGTCACTAGGTTCTTGAGCACCTGAACGGCGAAGTGGTTGTCCGCCTCGGCCGCTTTCCAAGCGGCGAAGTCGCTGTAGGTCCGGATCACCGTAGTCTTCCTCCACTGGCTTCGCTCCGCCACCAGCATAGGCCCAGACACAGTTGCTGATGGCGTCGGCGCGCGAAACCCGAGCGACTCAACCAGCCGATAGGCTGACCGTGGAAGTGGACAGCAGCGGCCGCGTCGCCCCCACCGGTCGGCGCCACGCAGGGAGGCAGCGCAGACATCATGGACAAGCAGCAGGAATACGTGCTCCGCGCCATCGAGGAGCGCGACATCCGCTTCATCCGACTGTGGTTCACCGATGTGCTCGGGCAGCTTAAGTCGGTTGCAATCGCACCCGCAGAGGTTGAGGGCGCATTCGAGGAGGGCATCGGCTTCGACGGCTCCGCGATCGAAGGGCTCACACGCGTCTTCGAGTCCGACATGCTGCTCTCCCCGGACCCCTCGACCTTCCAGATGCTGCCGTGGCGTGAGGAAGTCAATAGCGTCGCCCGTATGTTCTGCGACGTGCTCACGCCCGACGGCGAGCCCGCCCGCACCGACCCCCGTGCCGTGCTGGAACGGCAGCTGGCCCGTGTGGCCGACGCCGGCTTCACCTGTTACGTGCACCCCGAGATCGAGTTCTACCTGGTAGACCGTAATGGTGACGGCCGCATCACACCCACCGATCACGCCGGCTACTTCGACCACGTGCCCGGCGGTACGGCGCACGAGTTCCGCCGTCACGCCATCCTCATGCTCGAGCAGATGGGTATTTCGGTGGAGTTCTCCCACCACGAGGGCGGTCCCGGCCAGAACGAGATCGACCTGCGCTTCGCCGACGCGCTCTCCATGGCCGACAACATCATGACCTTCCGGGCCGTCGTCCAGGAGGTCGCGCTGCAGGAGGGATGCCAGGCCACATTCATGCCCAAGCCCTTCATCGGTCAACCCGGCAGCGGCATGCACACCCACTTCTCCCTGTTCGAAGGCGACCGCAACGCCTTCCATGACCCGGCCGGGCAGTATCAGCTCTCCGCCACCGGCCGGGCCTTCATTGCGGGCCTGCTGCACCATGCCACTGAGATCTGCGCGGTCACCAACCAGCACGTCAACTCCTACAAGCGCCTGTGGGGCGGAGATGAGGCACCCAGCTATGTGTGCTGGGGCCACAACAATCGCTCCGCGCTGGTTCGTGTGCCCATGCACAAGCCCGGAAAGGCCCAGTCGGCCCGCATCGAGTTCCGCGGCATCGACTCCTCCGCCAACCCCTACCTGGCCTTCGCGGTGATTCTCGCCGCGGGTCTGAAAGGCATTGAGGAGGGCTATGAGCTGCCCGCCGAGGCGGAGGACACCGTTTGGGCCCTGTCCGAACTGGAACGCAAGTCGCTCGGCATCGGCGCACTGCCGACCTCACTCAAGAGCGCGGTGGCCGCCATGGCCGACTCGGATCTGGTGGCCGACACCCTGGGAGAGGATGCCTTTGAGTTCTTCCGCCGCAATAAGCGCCGGGAGTACCTGGCCTACGACGCCCAGGTCACCGAGTTCGAGATCAACCAGTTCTTCCCACGACTGTGACCGCAGCGAACCCACCGATGAACACAGCCCGCCTTCCGATGAAGGAGTCTGCGGATCCGGGGAGCGCGACTTCAACCGGCCGGGGCGGACCCGCGGCGCGTGCGCACGGCCGTTGGCCCAGCACCCGTGCCCGGCTACTGTGGGCCGGTTTCAACCAGGTCGATCGCGCCTACGGTCTACTGACCGATCCGGCATTCGTGCCGTTCCTGCCCACTGCCCCGGCCTTGGCCCACGATGGCACTCCCGGTGAACTGCCCGAGCTCGACCCGGCCCGTGAGCGCCTGGTTGACGAACTCGGCGGCACTGCCGACCCGGACCTCGCTCTGCTTACGCTCGTACGGCTGGCCGAGGCCTGCACCGTGATCGGGGGGGAAAGCAGCGCGTACGAGTGCGTCGGCGCGCCCGCGCGCACGCTGCGCGACCTGCTCAGCGCCGATGCCCCCTGCGCCACTGAGGCGGTGCCCGGCTTGGACGGCAGACAGTCCCCCCGGGGTGGTGAGGCCGGCGTCCCGCAGGATCCCGAACAGTTGCGTGCGGACCATCTGCACCGACTCCTGGCCGTACTCGGCTCATCCGAGGCGCTGGGCGACTTCCTGGTCACCCATCCCGAGCATCTGGACGCCCTGGCCCCCGCCCACGCCTACGACGCCCCCGAGCAGCCGGATGTCCTCACTGTCATGCGTGAGGCGGTCACAACGATCCTGGATGGCGCACCCACGCCCCTGCCGGAGGGGATCGCAAGCCGGGCGACAAGCGCGCTGCGCGTGGCCTACCGGAGTCGGCTGCTTGCGGTGGTCGCCGACGACCTGACCTCCGCCATGCCGCTGATGCACCTGCCCACCGTGGGGCGACGCATGACCGATCTGGCAGACGCCGTCCTGGAGGCCGCCTTGATCATCGCCCGTGGTGTGGTCGGTCCGGCTGCCGCGCACGTCAACATGGCGATAATCGCCATGGGTAAGACCGGCGCCCGGGAGCTGAACTACATCTCCGACGTCGATGTGGTCTATGTGGTGGCCCCGGCGCGGGCCGTGGAAACGGGGCCGCCACCGGCCGAGGTTGGGCAAGATGCGGATCACTCCGCCGTCCGGTTGGGAACGCAGATCGCGGCGGAGATTGCTCGCATCACCTCCGCCTCCGGAACCGAGCCGCCGCTGTGGCCACTGGACACGGCGCTGCGACCCGAGGGCAAGGACGGGGCACTCGTGCGCACCCTGGCCTCCCACCTGACCTACTACGAGCGCTGGGCCTCCTCCTGGGAGTTTCAGGCCTTACTCAAGGCCCGTGCGTGTGCAGGTGACCGGGAACTCGGCGCCGCCTATGAGGCCGGGGTCGCCCCCTTCGTCTGGTCGGCTAGTAGACGGGAGAACTTCGTTGATGACGCCCGTGCCATGCGCCGCCGGGTGGAGACCGAGTCCGCCCCACCCGGCGGCGATGACCGCCGTATCAAACTGGGACCTGGGGGACTGCGTGACGTGGAGTTCACCGTGCAGCTGCTTCAGCTGGTGCATGGCCGGGTAGACGAGCGGCTGCGCGTGCGCGGCACGCTGGAAGCGCTCGCGCAACTGTCGGCCGGCGGCTATGTCGGCCGTTCCGATGCCGCCGACCTGGGGGACTGCTACCGGGTGCTGCGGCTGCTGGAGCATCGCGCCCAACTGCGGCACATGCGCCGAACACATGAGATTCCGGCTGCAGACGCGGAGCTGCGCGGTATCGGAAGGGGGATTGATCGGCGTAAATTGAACGATCCCAAGTCCGTGCGCAAGCTGTTCCACTCTGTGCGCCGGCGGGTGCGGGCACTGCATGAGGAGATCTATTACCGGCCGTTGTTGAGCGTCGCCGCTACCCTGAGCACCGAGGAGTTGACCCTGACCCCGGATGCCGCCCGGGAGCGCCTGGCGGCCTTCGGCTATCTCGATCCCGATGGCGCCCTCCACCACATCCAGGCTCTCACCGAAGGAGTGAGCCGCAGTGCCGCCATTCAGCGTCAGCTGCTTCCGGTGATCATCGGCTGGATCGGGCAGGGTCCGGATCCGGACAACGGGCTGCTTTCCTTCCGGCGCTTGTCCGAAGCCATTGGCGGGTCTCACTGGTATCTGGCCATGCTCCGTGACTCGCCGGTGGCTGCCCGCCGGCTGTGCCAGGTGCTGTCGGGCGCGCGCTGGACCACCGACCGGCTGGCGGAGCGCCCGGAGTCAATCGCCTGGCTGGATGACGACGCCGAGTTGGCGCCCCGCCCACCCGGAGCCATCTGCTCAGAGACCGAGCGGATTCTGCGCCGCCGCGCCTTCACCGGCAAGGATACGGCCGGGTTTGAGGCGCAGGCCGGTGAGGCCATCCGCGCAGTCATGGGGGTTCGCAGCCGGGAACTCATCCGGGCGGCGCTTGCCGACTCGCTCGATGGTGTCGACCCGGCCCGCACCGCCCGCATCCTGGGGGATGCCACCGACGCAGTGCTCGGTGCGGCCCTGACTGTAGCCACGGGATTGGTGATCGCTCAGCGGGACGGGCAGGCGGCGGTCGCCGCCGGTCCCGATGGGGACGGAACCTGGCCCGCGGCCTTCGCCCGTCACGCAATCATTGCTGTGGGCCGGTTGGGCGGAAGAGAGATCACCTACACCTCCGACGCCGACGTGCTGTTCGTTCACGAGCCGTGCCCGGGTGCCGATGCGGACGCGGCCGCCGCCGAGGCGGTCTCGCGGGTCGGGCCGGCCAGGGCCCCGCGGCGGAGGCGGTCGCCAAGCTGGTGGCGCGCCTGCTGGCCCAGGCCCGTCCGCATCCGCTGGTGGTGGACACCGGCCTGCGTCCGGAGGGGCGTCGGGGGCCGGTCAATCGCAGCCTGGGCTCTTACGCCGAGTACTACCGGCGTTGGGGATCGGTATGGGAGCGTCAGGCCCTGCTGCGTGCCCGCGCCTGCGCGGGGGATGCCGCCCTGGGGGAGCGCTTCGAAGCGATGATCGACCCGCTGCGGTGGAGCCCTGACGGCCTGGATGACGCCGGCCTGCGAGAGATCAGGCGGTTGAAGGCGCGTATGGAGGCGGAGCGTCTCCCTCGTGGCGCAGATCCCAGCCGCCACGTGAAGCTCGGTCCCGGCGGACTGTCCGACGTCGAGTGGTCCGCTCAGATCCTTCAACTAACGCGGGCGGACCAGGTGCCTGGGCTGCGCACTACCTCGACGCTGGAGGCCCTCGCGGCGGCCACGCAGGCGGGTTTGCTCGAAGTGGACGACGCCGCCAGGCTCACGGCCGCCTGGGTCCTGGCTTCCCGGGTGAGGGCCGCCACTGTGCTCGGGACCGGTCGCGAAGGCGGGGAGAGGGTGCATGTGCTGCCCACCGATCAGCGTGAGATCCGCCTGGTAGCGCGACTGCTGGGCATCCCGGCCGGCAGCGAGCGTGACCTGGAGGACATATACCGGCGCACGGCCAGGCATGCTCGACGGGTCGTCGAGCGCGTGGTGTTCGGTGACACCGTGCCGAAGGCCTCGACGCTGCCGACACGCGGACAGTCCGGTGCCGGCCGAGCCCAACACGGGCATGCCGACGGTGGCGGCGTAGCCGGTAATGAATCGGCGGGGGTCTCGGGCCGAGCCGGCCGCCGCGCCCCGCGGCCTGCCGGACGCCGCCATGGCGCAGGCCCCTACCCGTGGTCCTGACGGCGACGTCGGCTGCGGGAGCCTGGCAGGATAGACGCCGTGAAGCTTCTCCTCGTCCGTCACGGCCGCACGATCGCGAACCTCGCCGGCGCCCTGGACACCGCATTCCCCGGTAACTCCCTCGACGCCGTCGGGGTGGAACAGGCCGCCCTGCTGCCCGCCCGCCTGGAGGCCAGCGGCGATCTGGAGGCGATCTCCTCGCTGTGGGTCTCGCCTATTCAACGGGCCCGGGAGACGATTGCACCGATTGAGCGGGCCACGGGCCTGGCCGCACGCATCCGACCCGGCCTGCGTGAGGTGTTGGCCGGCGACATGGAGATGAACACCGATGTCCGCTCGGTGGCCTGCTATACGGACACCACCCGCTCCTGGATGGTGGGGCGCACGGCGGCGCGCATCCCCGGCAGCCCGGAGGACGGTGCGGACACCTTCGCCCGTTTCAATGCGGTGGTGGAGGAGATTCACAAATCCACCCGTACCGGCGGCACTGCCCTGCTGGTGGCGCACGGGACGATCCTGCGCCTGTGGGTGGCGCTGGCGGCCGCCGTCGCCGGGGGCGCGGATCCGGCCTGGATCGCGGACCACCCCATGCGCAACACGGCCGTAAGTGTGGTGGAGGGCGACCCGGAGTCCGGCTGGCGGCTGCTTGACTGGGACGAGGGCACCTGGCGGGCCGATGCCGTCGGCTGAAGTCGAAGCCCGCCCCGGATGACACCAGGTGCCGATGCGGCTGAAGGCCGTTTCAGACGTCTACAGCACGGATGCGAGGAAGGCCTTGGTGCGTTCCTGAGTGGGGTGGTCCAGTACCTCGACCGGGTCTCCGGACTCGCATACGAGGCCGCCGTCCATGAAGACCAACTGATCACCGACCTCCCGGGCGAAGCCCATCTCGTGAGTGACCACCACCATGGTCATGCCGTCCGCGGCCAGATCTTTCATCACCTGCAGCACCTCACCCACTAGCTCCGGGTCCAGGGCGGAGGTGGGCTCATCGAAGAGCATCAGCTCCGGGTCCATGGCCAGCGCCCGGGCGATCGCTACTCGCTGCTGCTGTCCGCCGGAAAGCTGCGAGGGGTAGTGGTCCAGCCGGTCGCCCAGCCCCACCCGTTCCAGCAACTTAACGCCGCGTGCGCGGGCCTGGTCCTTGGGCACATGACGTACGTGTACGGGCGCCTCAATCACATTGCCCAGGGCCGTCATGTGTGGGAACAGGTTGAAGCGCTGGAAGACCATGCCGATCTTGGAGCGCTGGGCGGCGCGCTGCTTGTCCGTGAGAGCATGCAGCTGCACGGTGCCGTCGGGGCGCTGCACCTCCCGCATGCCGATCATCTCGCCATCGACCCACACGCGGCCCGCGTCAATGGTCTCCAGCTCATTGATGCACCGCAGGAGCGTGGACTTCCCGGAACCGGACGGGCCCACCAGCACCGTCACCGAACCGGGTTCGACCGTTAGGTCAATGCCCTTAAGGACATGCAGTTCTTCGAAGAACTTGTGCAGCCCGGCGATGCGGACCTTCGGGACTACCGCCCGGGACGTGGCCGGATTCGCGTTCGATGTGCTCACGGGGTGACCTCCAGGAAGGGGGAGACCTTGGTGGTGTGGGAGTCCAGGATCGCCTGCTGGCGCGCGGACATGCCCCGGCGCCCGTTGGGCTTGGCGCCGTCGAATCCGCGGCCGTAATAGCGCTCAATGAAGTGCTGGCCGACCATCAGGATCGAGGTGATGATTATGTACCACAGGGCCGCCACGATCAGCAGCGGGATTGTCTGGTAGGTGTAGGAGGCGTAGGAGTTCGTCACGAAGGTCAGGTCCAGGGTGAAGGGGACCGCCAGCACCAGTGAGGTGGTCTTCAGCATGGAGATGGTCTCGTTGCCGGTAGGCGGAACAATTATTCGCATGGCCTGCGGCAGGACGATGCGCCGCAGGATCTGCCCTCGGCTCATGCCCAGGGCCCCGGCCGCCTCGGTCTGGCCCGGGTCCACGCTGGCCAGGCCGGAGCGGACGATCTCCGACAGGTAGGCGCCCTCATTGATGCCCAGCCCCAGCACGGCTGCGACGAACGGCGTGAACACCGTCGTGGTACGGAAGGTCAGCAGCTCTGGACCGAAGGGAACACCCAGGCTCAGGTACTGGTACAGGGCGGACAGCGCCCCCCAGAACACCAGCTGGGTGTAGATCGGGGTGCCGCGGAAGAACCACAGGTAGGCCAGCGCTACCCCGCGCAGCACCGGATTGGAGGACTGTCGCATAACCGCGGTGGTCACCGCCAGTATGATGCCGATCAGCATGGCCAAGAAGGTCAGCAGCAGCGTCCAGCCCACTGCCCGCACAACGTGCACCTCGCGGAAGAAGAACCACACCGTGCTCCAGTGGAACTTCTCATTGGTCAACAGGGCGTGGATCAGCATTGCCCCGAGCACGGCGACGATTGTGGCACTGATCCAGGTGCCTGGGCGGGGAACCGGCTTGGGCCGGTTCAGCTGCACCGGCTGCTGGGTGCCGGAGGGAGCCGCGGCGGAATCGGGTCGGAGTGTCATGGCGGTGATCACTGCTCCACGTTCGGGTTGAGTTCGGCGGTCTTGAGCGCGGCGTCCTCGATTCCCCAGGCTTCCAGGATCTCCTCCCAGATGCCCTCATCCATGAGGTACTGGACGGCGGCCTGGATAGCGGCGTTGAACTGTGGATCGTCCTTGGTCAGGATGATGGCCTGGGGGAGTGCCTCCTCGATCTCGCCGATGGTCTCCACCCCGCCGTCGGTCAGTTCCACTGCGTAGCCGGCCACTGTGGAGTCGGAGTAGACGGCGTCGATCACGTGTCCGATCAAACCGGTTGTGGCCTCGGACTGGGTGGAGTAGGAGCGTACGGCAATGGCGGGCAGGCCGGCCTGCGTGCAGGCCGCGGAGTCGGCGTGCAAAGCCTCCTCCTGGGCCGTACCCGTCTGCACTCCGATCGTCAGACCGCACAGGTTCATGTGGTCGGAGGGGTCCACGCCCTCAGGGTTGCCGGCTACCACGTTGAAACGGGAGCCGACATTGATGTAAGCGATCATATCCATGGCCGCTTCGCGCTCGGTGGTGACCGTGAAGGAGGAGATGCCGGCGTCGTACTTGGAGCCGACGGCGGCGATGATCGAGTCGAACTCGGCGGTATGGGTGGTCGACTTCACCCCCAGCACGGCCGCGATCGCCTTGGTGAGGTCAACGTCGTAGCCGATGGCGGTCCCGTCAGTGTCCAGGAACTCCGCCGGCGCATAGTCGGTGGAGGCGGCCACGTCCAGTACACCGTCGCTCAGGGCGCCGTCGGGGAGCAAGGCGATGATGTCTTCCTGCGGCTGGATGCCGGAGGTGTCGTATCCGGTGAAGGCCCCTGCACCCCCCTCCCCGGTCGCCTTCCAATCCGCTGCGTTCGTGCAGGCGGCCAGGGGCAGTGCCGCCGAGAGCGCCAGACACAGCCCAGTTGCCAGGCCTGCTCTGCGGGTACGGGCGGATCTCATCGCGGCTCCTTCCGTTCGACGACTGCCACGGACGTTAGGATATCCAGACGAGAGCATACATATGCAAACAGTCGCTCGGTGGCCCGCTGAGAGACGCGTTACAGGTCGTAGTAGAGCTCGAACTCGTAGGGGTGGGGCCGCTGCCGCATCGGAGCGATCTCGTTGGTGCGTTTGTAATCGACCCAGGTCTCGATCAGATCCGGGGTGAACACCTCGCCCGCGCCCAGGTAGTCATGATCGGCCTCGAGCGCCTCCAGGGCCTCATCCAGTGTGCCCGGCAGCTTGTCGATGTCGTGGTAGTCCTCCGGAGCCAACTCATACAGGTCCTTGTCCACGGGCTCGCGCGGCTCGATCCGGTTGCGGATGCCGTCGATACCGGCCATAAGCGTCGCGGCGAAGGCCAGGTAGGGGTTCGCCGACGGATCGGGTACGCGGTACTCAATGCGCTTGGCCTTCGGAGAGGAACCCGTCACGGGGATGCGGATGCAGGCGGAGCGGTTGCGGGCCGAGTACACCAGGTTGACCGGGGCCTCGAATCCGGGAACGAGCCGGTGGAAGGAATTGACCGACGGATTGGTGAAGGCCAACAGGCTCGGGGCGTGGCGCAGAATCCCGCCGATGTACCAGCGGGCCAGGTCCGAGAGCTGCCCATAGCCGCGCTCATCGAAGAACAGCGGTCTGCCGTCCTTCCACAGGGAGTGATGGGTGTGCATGCCCGAGCCGTTGTCACCGAAGATGGGCTTGGGCATGAAGGTGGCGGTCCTGCCATTGCGCCAGGCCTCGTTCTTGACGATGTACTTGAACTTCATCATGTCGTCGCCCGCGGCCAGCAGCGAGGCGAAGCGGTAGTTGATCTCCTGCTGCCCGGCAGTGCCCACCTCGTGGTGGGCACGCTCGATGTCGAGTCCGGCCGCAATGCAGGTGCTTACGATCCGATCGCGCAGATCGGCCATCTGGTCGTTGGGGGAGACCGGGAAGTAGCCGCCCTTGAAGGCGGTTTTGTAACCCTTGTTTCCACCCGGCTCGTCGCGTCCGGTGTTCCAAGCGGCCTCGGCGGAGTCGATCAGGTAGCGGGTGGAAGCCGGGGTGGTTTCGTACTGGATGGAGTCGAACAGGTAGAACTCGGCCTCGGCGCCGATGTAGCAGGTGTCCGCGATACCGGTGGAACGCAGGTAGTCCTCCGCCTTGGCGGCGATCGAGCGGGGATCGCGGGAGTAGACCTCATCGGTGAAGGGATCAACGATCGAGAAGTTGATCACCAGTGTGCGCTGCTCCCGGAAGGGGTCCAGGAATGCGGTGGTGATGTCGGGGACGAGCTTCATGTCCGACTCGTGGATGGCGGTGAATCCTCGGATGGAGGAGCCGTCGAACATCAGGCCCTCGGTAAGCGCCTCATCCTTGAAGGCGGACACCGGGATCGTGAAGTGCTGCATGACGCCAGGCAGGTCGCAGAAGCGCACATCTACCAGCTGCACCCCTTCCATCTCGATGTAGGCCAGTGCTTCCGAAGCGTCACTGAACATGAAGTTTCTCCATCCCGGGGGTGGTGGTGTGTCATGGTTGCCCGTCGTTGCGGGGCATTGGGCTTGCGCAGGCTAGAGCCGCGGGGTGTCGGCGGCGTGCCGCGGGTGTGTCCGCCGTGTTTCGAATACGGGGACCGGGATGCCGGGGGAGGGTGCGGCTTGGCGGTCTTCGGAGGGGGATGCCGTTCGGCTCAACGACCGCGCATGGCGCGGCGATCGGGACGGATGTTATTGGGGTCCATGTACTTGGGGATGGGCAGCCCCTTGGAGGACAGCGAGGAAAGCCGCTTGGCCACTCGATCGATTTCCGTGTTGGTAAGCCTGGTGGGCTTGGTGGGCAGGCGCCGCAGGGTTCGCTCCAGCTTGATCAAACGGATCTGCCCGGGCGCGGTGCCGACACTGATCACGTGCACAGGCACCGTGGACAGAATGCGCCGCAGCACCTTCTTCTCATCCTCAATCAGATTCTGGGTTCTTCCTGGGGCACCCTCAGCCACCAGGACCACACCTGGGCGACCCACCATTCGCCACACCAGATCCTGACCCTTCGGGCTGAAGGCGACCGGGTTCTCCTCCACATACCAGCCGCGGCCGGCCTGATCCAGCACTGCCTTCACAGCGCCCGGACGGCCCTCTATCTGCATGTAGGAGGCGCGCCTGGTAGCCAGCGACAGAACGATCATGTCAGCCATCAGCGCGAAGACCACGGCCATGAGCAACCAGTACCACAGGGCCTGATTGGTGACGGCGGCGAGCACGCCGGCGAGCACCAGTACGGCTATGGTGATAACGAGCAGCACCCAACCGATCCACGGATAACTGCGCCGCGAGATCGTGTAGGAGTCCTTGATGTTCTGGGCGACCTGGGCGAGGCGCCGCTTCTTCTTCGGTTGCGCGCTCTGGGCTGTGCTCACGCCGATAACTCTAGCTGACGCGGAGGCCGTCAGGAGGCCGCACGGCCTGCGACGCCGTCGGCCAGCAGAGCTGAGGCCTCCTGACGGGCGGTCCCGGGCTCCGCTAGGTCACGCATATTGGCGGGTATCTGCCTGCCGGTGGCGCGCATGGCCCGGGCCCAAAGCAACCCGGACCGGTAGGAGGAGCGCACCATGGGGCCACTCATGGCCGCATCGATACCCATCTGCTCGGCAAGGGCCGCCAGCTCGACGAACTCCTGCGGCTTGACCCACCGGTCGATCGGGTGATGCAGCTTGGACGGACGCATGTACTGGGTGATGGTGAGGATATTGACGCCGACCTCCACCAGGTCCGCGATCGCCTGCTCGATCTCCGCATGGCTTTCACCCATGCCCAGGATCAGGTTCGACTTGGTGAGCAATCCCGCCCGCGACGCACGGGAGAGCACCTCCAGGCTGCCCTCGTAGGAGAAGGCGGGGCGAATGCGCTTGAAAATGCGCGGCACGGTCTCCAGGTTGTGGGCGAAGACCTCCGGGTGGGATTCGAACACCTCCTGCAGGGCGTCCTCACGCCCCCGGAAGTCGGGCACGAGCAGCTCGATCCCGCAGCCGGGCACCCGCTGGTGTACCTGGCGTGCGGTCTCGGCGTAGAGCCAGGCACCGCCGTCGGGCAGGTCATCGCGGCACACGCCGGTGACTGTGGCGTAGCGCAACCGCAGCTCGGCCACCGAGGCGGCTACCCGGGCGGGCTCGTCGGGGTCGTACTCGGTGGGGCGACCCGTAGCAATGTTGCAGAAGTCACAGCGTCGGGTGCACAGGCTGCCCCCGACCAGGAAGGAGGCCTCGCGGTCGTTCCAGCACTCGTAGACATTGGGACAGTTCGCCTCGGCGCACACCGTATGCAGTCCGCGGGTACGTACCAGGTCGCGCACATCCTGATAGGTCTCGGTCACCTCAGCGCGGGTGCGCAGCCACTTCGGTTTGTGTTCTATCGGTGTCTCAGCGTTGCGGGCCTCAACCCGCAGCAGGCGGCGGCCTTCGGGGGCGACGACGTCGGGCACTGGCACTCCTCCGGAACGTAGGACCATGGGCCGCCAGTGTATGCCCGCGGCGGCGATTCGTGGGACTGAGGGCCTATGTGAGTCGTTCGGGGTGTTCGCCTAATCGGCGGCCATCAGGGGGAGCAGTTGCCGGTTCAAAGCGGTCATCAGCGGCACCGCCAGCTGAGCCGCCTCGTAGTGAACTCCGGTCTGGGCCGTCAACGAGGTGACACCGGCGTCGGAGATCCCGCACGGGACTATGCGATCCAGGTCAAAGGCGGTCAGGTCCGGGTCAACGTTCAGGCCGACGCCGTGCATGGTCGTCCCCTTAGCGACTCGCACTCCCAAGGCGCATAGCTTTCGCGCCACCGCACCGTCCTGTCCGCGGCCCGGGACGGGTGGGACCCACACCCCCGAACGCCCCCCAATGCGAACGGTGGTCACACCGAACTGCGCGCAGACCTCCATCACCGCCGTCTCGAGCGCCCGCACGTACTTGATCACATCAATCGGCGCGGCCAATCGAATAATCGGATATGCGGTCAGCTGTCCGGGACCGTGCCAGGTGGTCTTCCCACCCCGGTCGACATCTACCACGGGCACGTGGTCCGGACCCACATAAGCGCCCTCCGGTCGCTCCCACGAATGGGTGCGACGCCCCACCGTATAGACGCTCTCGTGCTCCAGCAGCAGCACCGTCGCCGGTCGGCGCTCGGAGGCGACCTCGGCGTGTACGACGCGCTGCAGCTCCCAACCCTCCGCGAAGGGTACGAGCCGGCTTCCTAGATCGACGTCGAGACGCTCCAAGCGGCGCACTGCGCCAGCCTAGACGAGGGGCGCAGCTGTGACCGGTTATCCACAGGTCGCGAATTCATCCTGGCCGTCGCCGCAGTATTGCAGCGACCATTGGGGTATGGATACCGAACCGCGCCGGAAGCGGCGCTCCCGGCGGGAAGAATGTGCGGAGGGCCCGGACGCCCTCGCACCCGAACTACGGGATGCGTTAATTCGGGCGGGTCTGGCCGTGGGCTCCCCGCTGGGAGCGGACACGCCGGGTCGTCCGGCGCCGCGCCGCGGACTGGATGCATCCGGCCGGGACGTGGTCATTCATCTGCTCGACCTACCCGACGACGCCTCCCGGGCCCGCACGCTGCGGCGGCTCGATGAACTGCGAGCCCTGGTCCACCCCGGCTTGGCGCCCGTACGCGACGTCATCTTCCTGCCGGACGATTGGGCCGCGGTGGTGATCGACTTGATCGTGGGAGCCGATCTGGCGGTCGTACTCGGCGCGCGCGGCGGGCTGACCCGAGCCGAGGCCGCCAGGGTCCTTGATGATGTGGGCAGCGCCTTGGCGCACCTGCATGATCACGGAGTGACGCACGGAGACGTCTCGCCGGCTAACGTGATGGTGACCACCGAGGGCGCCCTGGTGCTCATTGACCTGTTCGGCGGCATCCTCGAGACCGGGACGGACGGGTGCGCCGCCCCCGAGCGCCGCGGCGGTGGCCCGGCGACTCCGGCCTCAGACGTGTATGCGCTCGCCGCATTGCTGCGCGAATGTGCCTCTGGCTCGGCGCTGCTGAGGGCACAACTGGAGCGGATACTTCCCGATGCGCTCGACGCCGACCCGCGGCGTCGTCCCACCGCTCGTGCCCTGGCCGCGCGGGCCCACGAGCTGGCCGGCCCCGGCCGGATCGTCCTGCCCGACGGCGCCCGTCTCGCTGCGGGCGCACTGCGGGCGGCGGCGGCCCGCCCCACTCGCGTGGTCCCCACTCGCAGGGGGCTGCGTCGCCGCGCCGACGCTGAAGCCGATACCCGCTCCGGACGGCGACGTCTAGCACAGAGTCCCGAGCCGCGTCGGGGCCGACGCCGACTATGGGCCGTGCTCGGCGTCCTTAGCGCGGTCGCACTGGTGGGGGCCGGGATCCTGAAGGTGGGACTTGACGCAAGTGCCCGGACCCCGCCGGCCACAGGCGCGGGCGTAGTCTCCGCGGCGCCGGAGACGGGCCGGCAAACCGCGGACGGAGACGGGCTGCTGGCGGTGGTGGTGGATCTCACGGGACGGCGTGATGCGGCGCTGAACGCCGGTGATGCCCAAGCCCTGGCACTAACCACGGTGCCGGGTTCTCCAGCCGCGGAGGCGGATGCGGCCGTGCTCGACGCGCTCGCCGCGGCGGGGGAGAGCGTGGACGGCCTGGACACCTCGATTTTGAGCGTGGTTGAGGTTTCCGTCCCCGAGGATTGCGGGACTTGGGCGGATGCCCGTGCCGTAAGGATCCGTCAGTCCCAGCCCGCCTCCACCCGTACGGGCGTGGACGGCACGGTGCGTACCGTGCCGGCGCAGACTGCTCGCGAGGTGGTGCTGGTGCTGGTACCCGGCCCGTGGCGCGTGGCCGAGGTGCGAGAGGCGTAACGCCTTGAGCGCGTCCGGCCGCTCCCTCGGGTCTAGGCGGCCACGGTCCGAGCGATGGCGCCGAGGGTGGAGACCATGCCGATGCGCGTGAGTCTCCGCGTCACCGGGTGCGCCAGCCGTCCGGACAGTCGCCAGATTCGATAGGCGCGGGTGAAGGTGAGCGCGCATCCGCCGGGGGCGGGCGCCAGATCGAAGCGGTCATATGCGATGCCCTGTCCGGGTGCGGGTCCGTTCAACATCGTCTTGACCCAGACGACTGAATCTGGCGTCGGTTCGAAGCGCCTCCAGCGCAGGTCCATGTGGCGGCGTCCGGACCGTGAGCCGCTACGGGTGATGATGCCGTCCGGACGGGTTGCGCGTATCTCCGTGGCGAGAACCGCCCAGCTGGACAATAGTGACGGATCGGCCAGGACGCCGTGCACCTGTGCCGGCGGTGCGGAGATGAACCGGCTCAGGCGCTCAGCGGCCGACGGCTGTTCGGCAAGCAGCGTGTGGTCGACCATGACGCCGGCACGGCGTGCCACCGGGTTCGGGCGGCGCTGTTTGTAGGCGGCAAGATCGTTGCGTAGGTGATCCGGATCAACACCGAGTAGGACGAGTGGGCGAATCGCTACTTCGGTGCCCAGCAGGGCCTGCAGCGCGGACAGTGAGGTTTTGAACGAGGTGTTTCGGTCGTTCACGAGCTGTTCGGCCCGAGCGGACATGGGTATCTCACCGAAATTGGCCAATGGTTCCGTGCCTACACGTTCCGGAAGGTTCTGCGGTATGGCGGAGACGTCGACGCCGATAGCGGCTAGATCGGCGTCAGCCACATCCCGTATCGCGCCTCGGGCGTTGGCGAGAGTGACGCCGTGGGCGCCCAGTAGGGCCGCGGCCGCGCCGCCCTCAGCAAGCAGGCCCAGGAGCAGATGGTCCAGATCGACTTCGGGATGGCGCAGTCGACCGGCTTCATGCCAGGAGCAGGTGATCAAGGCGAGCAGGTGTGTGGTCGTACTCATGGTCAACGTGACCTCCTTCGTATGGGAGCCAGACCCGGCTCCACGCGTTTGGCGTACTTCTTGTGGACGGCCTGGCGGGTGACGCCCAGATGGTTCGCGATCTGAGTCCAGCCCATGCCGGCGCGCAGGGCGGCCTCGACCTGTGCGAGCTCCAGGGATTCGGTGAGTCGGCGCAATGCCGCCACGGCGCGCAGGCCGGCGACGGGATGGGCGGTATCCGCTGCGGCGGTGGCCACCTGATCGGGCGATGGAGTGGTTGAAGAACCCATGTGAGCAACCTACATTGACAAAACGCCGATTGTCAACCGCAGTTGCTAGACGTTGGTGGTGCGCTCGGTCACCGCACTCGCCGGGACCGTTAACCGGCTCTTCGGGTTTGGGGGTGTGGTGGTTGTGGTGGGGCTGCGGTAGAGCTGTCGCTGATGTCCTGATGCCTGACACGGGGGTGGGGTGTGTGCTTGGCCGGTTGGGCGTTAACAACGCAACTTAACGTTGTGCTGTATGCCTCGGGGCCTTTGACAGCCGATTAACCGGCGTTGTCAACCCCGAAGCGGCGCAGCAGATCGGGAAGTGGCGTTGCAGATGGTCCCGCTTCCGGGCACCGGGGCCGCCGGCAGCCAAGTCCGGCACGGTTGAACCGGCAGGCTCGCCACGGCACGGCTCATCACGTCCCTTGCCTGGCAACATGCCGGCCAGCACACCCACAAACATCAAGACACACCAGCCACCACAGCCACCAGCACCAAGAGTCGGCTTGGGTGGGTTGGTGGGGGTCGTTCGAGGACGCCGGTTCGCCGTCGACGACGCGGGTTGGCCCTCAAGGACGCCGCCCGGGAGAGCGTCCTCGGCGGTCAGCCCACGTTCTGGAGGTTTAACCCGCGCCCTCGACCACCCGGCCAACACCGAGAGCACCCCTACCGGCCCGAAACGTCCCCGCCAGCCCGACGACGTCCTCGGTGCCCCCACGACGTCCTTGTAAGCCCGAGAACG